>JALOSD010000107.1 GCA_025458585.1 Burkholderiaceae bacterium
GTCCCGCGGAGGGATGGATGAGTGGTTTAAGTCGCACGCCTGGAAAGCGTGTGTGGGTTAACAGCCCACCGCGGGTTCGAATCCCGCTCCCTCCGCCACGACACGCCTGCAGCGTCCGCCACGCCCCGTGAATGCTCGTGTGGTCGCGGCCATCGTGGATCACACGCTGATCACGCTCGTGAACGTGAGCCGGTTGCCGAACGGATCGACGATCGTCATGTCGCGCGTTCCCCACGGCATTGTCTCGACGTCAGGCCGCGCATAACGAAAGCGCTTGGCGCGCAGTTGCGCGCACAGCGCGTCGATGTCGTCCGCCTCGATGCGCATCGCAGCGCCCGGGCACGCGTCGCCGTGGTGCTCCGACAGGTGGAGCGTGCAGTCGCCACGGGGCTCGAAGCGATGCTCGAAGACGACCTCGAAGCCCAGGAAGTCCAGGTAGAACTCGCGCGCCTTGGCTTCGTCGAAGATGCGCAGGATCGGCGTGGTACGCGAAAGGCTCATGGCGTGCGCTCGTCCGTCCCGCGGTTCAGCGCATCGCCCACCGCCGCGGCGTCTCGCGCCGCGAGCGGATCGCCTCGTCGTACAGCGCCAGGTACTCGCGCGCAGCGCCGGTCCACGTGAACTCCTGTGCCATCGCGCGGCGCATCACGGCCTGCCAGCGCGGCGGGTCGCGGAACAGCGTCATCGCGCGCACCAGCGCGGCTTCGAGCGCGCCGGCCTGCGCGTGCTCGAACACGAAGCCGGTCGCACGATCGGCGGCGAGCGCGCGCTCGTCGGCGTCGACGACCGTGTCGGCCAGGCCGCCGACGCGGCGCACGAGCGGCAGCGTGCCGTATCGCAGGCCGTACATCTGCGTCAGCCCGCAGGGCTCGAAGCGCGAGGGCACGACGATCACGTCGGCGCCGGCGACGAGCCGGTGCGCGCGCGGCTCGTCGTAGCCGACGTTCAGCGCCACCTGTTGCGGGTGCTGCTGCGCCGCGCTGCGGAAGGCCTGCTCGAGCGCATCGTCGCCGGTGCCCTGCACCGCGAGCTGCCCGCCGCGTGCGAGCAGCGCCGGCAGCGCGCCGAGCAGCAGGTCGAGGCCCTTCTGGTGCGTCAGCCGGCTGACGACACCGAACAGCGGCGCGTCGGCCCGCGGCTCGAGGCCGAACTCGCGCTGCAGCGCGGCCTTGCAGTACGCCTTGCCAGCGAGCGACGTCGCGTCGTAGCGCGCCGCGATCCAGCGGTCGGCGGCCGGATTCCACAACTCGCGGTCGACGCCGTTGAGGATGCCGCGCAGGTCGTGGTGGCGGTCTCGCAGCACGCCGTCGAGGCCGCAGCCGAACTCGGGGGTGGCGATCTCGCGTGCGTAGGTGGGGCTCACGGTGGTGATGCGGTCGGCAAACAGCAGCCCCGCCTTCATGAACGAGACCTGGCGGTGAAACTCGATGCCGTGCGGCCACAGCGCGCGCTGCGACAGCTCGAGCAGTGCGAAGTCGCCGATCGGAAACAGTCCCTGGAAGGCGAGGTTGTGCACCGTGAACACGCTGCCGGCCGTCGTCGGCGGATGGGCGGCGACGTAGGCGCAGGCGAGCGCGGCGTGCCAGTCGTGCGCGTGCAGCACGTCGGGGCGCCACGCGGGGTCGAGCTCGCCGGCCGCCAGGTGCGCCGCCGCCCAGCCGAGCAGCGCGAAGCGCTGCAGGTTGTCGGGCCAGTCGTGGCCGTCGGGGCCGAGGTACGGGTTGCCGGCGCGGCGGTACAGGTACGGTGCGTCGACCACGTACGCGGGCAGGTCGCTGCCCTGCAGCCGGCCGTGCAGCAACTCGACGTGCGCGGCGCCGAAGCGCGGCCCCACGCGCAGCACGCTGCGCGCGCCGGCGAGCGCGTCGGCGATCGCCGGCAGGCCGGGCAGCAGCAGCCGCACGTCGGCGCCTTCGCGCGCGAGCGCCGGCGGCAGCGCGCCGGCGACGTCGGCCAGCCCGCCGGTCTTGACCTGCGGGAAGACCTCGGCCGCGACCTGCAGGACGCGCATCACTCGCTGGTCAGCCGCTCGAGCATCGCGCGCGTGACGAGCGTGATGCCGTTCTCGCTGCGGTAGAAGCGCCGCGCGTCGTCGGCCGGGTCCTCGCCGATCACCATGCCGTCGGGAATGACGCAGCCACGGTCGATCACGACGCGGTTCAGGCGCGCGCGGCGACCGACCTCGACGTCGGGCAGCAGCACCGACCACTGCACGTTCGCGTGCGAGTGCACGCGCACGCTCGAGAACAGCAGCGAGCGGTTGATCAGCCCCGAGATGATGCAGCCGCCCGAGACCATCGACTCGATCGCGACGCCGCGCCGGTCGCCGAGGTTGTGCACGAACTTCGCAGGCGGCAGCTGTGCCTGGTAGGTCCAGATCGGCCAGCGCGTGTCGTACAGGTTCAGCAGCGGCACGGTGGCGGTCAGGTCGATGTTCGCGTCCCAGTAGGCGTCGATCGTGCCGACGTCGCGCCAGTACGGCTCCTGGCCCTGCTCGGTGCCGACGCAGCTCAGGCCGAACGGGTGCGCCACGGCCTGCCGCTGCGCGACCAGGCGCGGAATGATGTCCTTGCCGAAGTCGTGGCTCGAGTGCGGGTCCGACATGTCGCGGCGCAGCGCCTCGTGCAGGAAGCCGGCGTCGAAGATGTAGATGCCCATGCTCGCCAGGCTGGTGTCGGGGCGCCCGGGCATCGTCGGCGGGTCGGCGGGCTTCTCGACAAAGTCCGTGATCAGGCGGGTGTCGTCGATGGCCATCACGCCGAACGCCGTCGCCTCGGGCTTCGGCACCTCGATGCAGCCGACCGTGCACGGGCGTCCGTGCGCGATGTGGTCGGCCAGCATCAGCGCGTAGTTCATCTTGTAGATGTGATCGCCGGCGAGCACGACGACGTAGTCGGCGTCGTAGCCGTCGACGATGTCCTGGTTCTGGTAGACGGCGTCGGCGGTGCCGCGGTACCAGTGCTCCTCGTCGAGGCGCTGCTGCGCCGGCAGCAGGTCGACGAACTCGTTCATCTCGACCTTCAGGAACGCCCAGCCGCGCTGCAGATGGCGCAGCAGGCTGTGGCTCTTGTACTGCGTGATCACGCCGATGCGGCGGATGCCCGAGTTCAGGCAGTTCGACAGCGCGAAGTCGATGATGCGGAACTTGCCGCCGAAGTACACCGCCGGCTTGGCGCGGCTGTCGGTCAGGTTCTTCAGCCGGCTGCCGCGACCGCCGGCGAGCACGAGCGCCACGGCGCGTTTGGGCAGGTCCAGGCCCGAGGCCAGGTCCACGGCGTTCATCGGCATCTCCTCGTCAGGCGGCAAAACGGCAATCAGTTCGCATCATGCAACGAAAAGGGGCGCCGACCCTTCGATCGGCGCCCCCTCAGCCGCGGCAAACGTGGCGCTCAGCGCACGACGGCGATCTGCTCGCGCTGGCCACCCTTGTACGTGAACAGCGTCAGCGCACCGTTCTTGATGTCGCCCTTCTCGTCGAAGGCGATCGTGCCGGTCACGCCGTTGTGGCTGATCTTCTGCAGCTCCGGCAGGTACTTGGCCGGGTCCGCCGAGCCGGCCTTCTGCATCGCGGCGACCATCGCGTTGAGGGCGTCGTAGACGTAGGGGGCGTAGAGCTGGACGTCGATGCCGAACTTCTTCTTGTAGTCGGCGCGGAACTTGTCCATGCTGGTCTTGAACGCGCCCTCGACGCCACCGGCCTCGGCGCACACGATCTGGCCGTCGGCCATCGTGCCGGCGGCGAGCTTGGGCAGCTCGCCGGTGCAGATGCCGTCGCCGCCCATGAACTTGGCGTTGATGCCGAGCTGCTTCATCTGGCGCAGCATCGGGCCGGCCACGGCGTCCATGCCGCCGAAGAACACGACGTCGGGGTTCTTCCCCTTCAGGCTGGTCAGGATGGCGGTGAAGTCGGTCGCCTTGTCGTTCGTGAACTCACGGCCGACGATCGTGCCGCCCTTGCCCTTGACGCCCTTCTCGAACTCGTCGGCAACACCCTGGCCGTAGGCCGTGCGGTCGTCGATGACGGCGATGCGCTGGCCCTTGAGCTGCTCGACGGCGTAGCGGCCGAGCGTGCCACCGAGGTGCACGTCGTCGGCCACGACGCGGAACGCCGTCTTGTAGCCCTGGCGGGTGTAGCGCGGGTTGGTCGCCGACGGCGAGATCTGCGGAATGCCGGCGTCGTGATAGATCTTCGACGCCGGAATCGTCGTGCCCGAGTTGAGGTGGCCGATCACGCCGTTGACCTTGCTGTCGACGAGCTTCTGCGCCGCCGCGGTGCCCTGCTTCGGGTCGGCTGCGTCGTCTTCGGCAAGCAGCTGGAACGTCGCCTTGCGGCCGCCGATCGTCACGCCCTTGGCGTTGAGCTCGTCGATCGCCATGCGCGCGCCGTTCTCGTTGTCCTTGCCCAGGTGCGCGATCGAGCCGCTCGTGGGCCCGACATGGCCGATGCGCACGACCAGGTCCTGGGCGCTGACGGCCCCGGCAAAAGCCAGCGCGGCGGTGGCCGCGATCAGTTTCGCTTTCAGTTGCATGCAATACCTCCGTGGGGATGCGTTGAGCGAAAGGGGGGGTTCTCAACGCGCGGAACGATACCCGAAATCACGTCCCCTTCCTCTCCGGGGCACTGCTGAGTGCCGCCAGGCGCGGGCGTCGCCCACCCCGCCCCCCATGGGGGTCAAGTCGTCTTGGGGCGGCCCGGCGACGACTCCACAGACGGCGGGCTCAGCGCGGGGCGCGCTCGGCGAGCGCCTGCGCCACGGCGTCGGCCACCAGCGCACGCAGCGACGCCGCGAGCGCTCCGCGCGCCTCGGCGGCAGCGCCGGCGAGCACCCGCTCGAGCGCCGGCGCGAGCGCGTCGCGCACGCGTGCCTCGAACCAGGCGTCGAGGCGCGGCTGCAGCGCCGCCAGCACCTGGCCCACGAGCGCCTCGGCGTCGATCGCGCCCGCCGCGGCCGACGGCGGCAGCACCCACGACTCGAGCACCGGCGCCGGCTCGACGGCCGGCGCGGCCGCAGGCTCGGGGCGCGGTGCCGCCGCCGCGTCGGGCGGCAACTCGACCACCTCGGTCAGCACCGGCAGCCGCCCGCGATCGAGTTCCGCGCGCCCGCTCACGCCTCAGGCCTCCTGCGGGTGGTGCGCGACGCTCCACCCGGCGGTCTTGTAGGCGTTCCAGCGCCGCCGGCCGGCGGCGCGGTCGTCGTCGCTGGCCTCGACGAGCTCGACGACGCGCGCGAAGCGCTGCGCGTCGGCGCAGGCGTCGGGGCCGAGGTTGACGAGCACCTCGCCCGCCGGCGGCACGACGCCCGGCTCGACGAGCCAGATCGGCGTGCGCGCCTCCAGGTGCGCAGGCAACGGGGCGGCGCCGCGGCGCGCGTGCGGGACGAACTCCTGCGGCTCGAACACCCAAAGCGCGGCGTCGAGCCGCTCGAGCGCCTGCCGCTCGCCGGTCACGACGACGCGCAGCCGCTGCCGCCAGGCCTTGCGCAGCAGCCGGCAGGCGTAGCCGACCTTGTCGCCCAGGCCGGTGTGGAACGCCACCTCGGGCACGGCGCGCGCTCCCTTGCCTCGCTCAGCCCGCCTGCGACAGCACGAAGTGCGTCAGCAGCGGCACCGGCCGCCCGGTCGCGCCCTTGGCCGCGCCGCTCTTCCACGCGGTGCCGGCGATGTCGAGGTGCGCCCAGCGCAGGTCCTTCGTGAAACGCTGCAGGAACTTCGCCGCCGTGATCGCACCGCCGGCGCGCGGCCCGACGTTGGCGATGTCGGCGAAGTTGCTCTTCAGTGCGTCGTCGTACTCGGCGTCCAGCGGCATGCGCCACGCCGGGTCGAGCGCCGCCGCGCCGGCGGCGAGCAGGTCGGCGGCGAGCGCGTCGTCGGCCGCGAACAGGCCGCTGTGGTGGTGGCCGAGCGCGATCACGCAGGCGCCGGTCAGCGTCGCGATGTCGACCACCGCCGCCGGCTTGAAGCGTGCCGCGTAGGTCAGCGCGTCGCACAGGATCAGTCTGCCCTCGGCGTCGGTGTTCAGGATCTCGATCGTCTGACCCGACATCGACGTCACGACGTCACCCGGCTTCACCGCGCGACCGCCCGGCATGTTCTCGCATGCCGGGATCAGGCCCACGACGTTGACCTTCGGCTTCAGTTCGGCCACCGCGCGCAGCGCGCCGAGCACCTGGTTTGATCGAGATGCCGCCGGTGTCGAACGTGATGCCCTTGCCCACCAGCACGACCGGCGCGTCGTCCTTGCCCGCCCCCTGGTAGCGCAGCACGACGAAGCGCAGCGGCTCGTGCGAGCCCTGCGCGACGGCGAGGAACGCGCCCATGCCGAGCTTCTCGACGTCCTTGCGCTCGAGCACGTCGACCTTCAGCCCGTGCGACTTCGCAAGCGCCTTCGCCTGCTCGGCGAGGAAGGTCGGCGTGCAGTGGTTGCCGGGCCGGTTCGCGCACTCGCGCGCGAGCGCGACGCCGGCGCCGATCGCCTCGCCGCGCGCGAGCCCGCGCCGCAGCGCCGCGGCCTGGGCCTTCGGGGCGAGCAGCGTCACCGACTCCAGCACCGGCGCGGGCGGCGCGCTCGGCTTCGTGTGGCGGTAGGTGTAGACGGCGTCGCCGACGGCGGCGACGAGCGCCTCGGCGTGGCGGTCGTCGACGGCGTCGCCGGCCACCGCGACGGCGAGCTTCTTCACCGCGGCTCCCTTGATCGCGCCGACGCCGGCGGCGAACGCCGCCCTGACGGCCTTGGGCGACGCATCGGCCGCCGCCGCGAACACCAGCCGCTTCGCCTTGAGGCCAGCGGGGCGGTGCAGAACGACCACGCGCGCCGGCTTCAGCTCGAAGTCGCCGTGCCCGATCGCCTCGTGCAGCAGCGCGGCGAGCGGCGCCTCGAGGTCGGCGGGCGGCTCGCTGCCGCCAAGCACGAACAGCAGCGCGTCGGTGGCGACGCCGGCGAGGCCGGCGGCGGGCGCAGTCTGGGTGTGGAAGTCCATAATGAAGCGAAGTTCTTCGATCGAGAGATGTTATTCGATAGCACGGTAAGGCAGGAGTTGTCGCGCACCTTCGGCGCGACGCTGGTCGTGATCCTGACGATCGTGCTGACGGTGTTCCTGATCAAGACGATCGGCGAGGCCGCCGGCGGCGTCGTCGCGCCGCAGGACGTCGTGCTGCTGCTCGGCTACGTCGCGCTCGCTCACCTGCCGACGATGCTGTCGCTGTCGCTGTTCGTCGCCATCGTCGTCACGCTGTCGCGCATGTACCGCGACAGCGAGATGGTGATCTGGTTCGCCAGCGGCGTCGGCCTGAGCCGCTTCGTGCGCCCGGTTCTGCGCACGAGCTGGCCGGTGCTGCTCGTGATCGGGCTGAGCCTGGCCTTCGTCTGGCCCTGGGTCAACCGCGCCGCCAACGACCTGCGCGAACGCTACACGCAGCGCAGCGACCTGCTGCGCGTCGCCCCCGGCGTGTTCCAGACCTCGCGCGACGGCAGTCGCGTCTTCTTCGTCGAGCGCGACGGCGACGACGCCAACGTCGCGCGCAACGTGTTCGTGCTGACCCAGCGCGGCGGCCGCGAGTCGGTGACGACGGCGGCGGCCGGCCGCATCGAGGTCGAGGGCGACCGGCGCTACGTCGTGCTCGAGCACGGCCAGCGCAACGAGACCGACGCCGCGCGCGGCGACAAGGCGCTCGCGAGCTTCGAGCACTACCGCGTCCTGGTCGGCGAGCGTGCGGTCCAGCGCGCCGAGGACCGCTCGCCGCGCGAGCTGTACCTGCCCGCGCTGCTCGCCGATCCGCAGCCGCGCCGGCAGGGCGAGCTCGCGTGGCGCCTCGGCATGCTGCTCGGTGCCGGTAACCTTCTGCTGCTCGCGATCGGCCTGGCGGCGACGAACCCGCGGCGCGCGAGCAGCTGGAGCCTGCTGTTCGCGCTGCTGGCCTTCGTCGTGTACTTCAACCTGATCACACTGACGAAGGCCTGGGTGGCCGGTGGGCGCATCGGCACCGGCACCGCACTCGCGGTGCACGCGCTCGTGTTCGCGTTCGCGCTTGGGCTGCTGTGGTGGCGCGAGCACGCCCAGGCGGCGTCGCGCTTCGCCCGGGCCCGCCGCGCTGCGGCGCCGGCCTGAGAGCCTGTGCGACGATGCGCACCGTCCGCCGCCTGCTGTACCGCGACATCGTCACGTCGGTGCTCTACGTCGCCACGGCGTTCCTCGCCCTCTTCTTCTTCATCGACCTCGTAGGCGAGTTCGACAACGTCGGCCGCCAGAGCTACACGACGTGGACGGCGATCCAGGTCAGCCTGCTCGAGCTGCCTCGCGCGCTTCGCGCAGTCGTCGGAATACACGATCCTGCGCACCGGCGGCCTCGGGCCCGGGCGTGCGCTCGCGCTGCTCGCCGGGCTGGGCGCCGCGTTCTCGGCGGCGACCTTCGTCGTCGGCGATGTCGTCGTGCCGGCGAGCGAACGCGAGGTCGTGCGGCTGAAGGCCGAGGCGCGCGGCGGGCGCCAGCTCGGGCGCACCGGCGCCTGGCTGAAGGACCGCAGGCAGGAGGGCGGCGCCGAGCGCGCCGTGTCCGTGAACGTACAGCGCCTCGGCGGCGACGGCGACCTCGAAGACGTGCGCATCTTCGAGTTCGACGGCGCCGGGCGTCTGGTCGAGCGCATCGTCGCCCGCCGCGCGAGCGTCGACGACGACCGGGTCTGGACGCTGTTCGACGTCGAGCGCAGCCTGTGGCCTGCGGCCGAGCAGCGCGTCGCGACGGGCGACGCCGACGCGCCGGCCGTCGAGACCGAACGACTCGCCCAGTGGACCTGGCGAAGCAACCTCGCGGCCAGCGTCGTCGCCGCCGCCGTGCAGCCGGTGAGCACGATGTCGACGGCCGAGCTCTGGCGCTACGCGAGTCACCTCGCCGAGCAGGAGCAGGCCGCGCAGCGTCATGCGATCCAGTTCTGGAAGAAGGCGCTGTACCCGTTCGCCTGCCTCGTGATGGTTGCGCTCGCGCTGCCGTTCGCCTACCTGCACGCGCGCGCCGGCGGCATCAGCTACAAGGTGTTCGGCGGCATCATGCTCGGCATCGCGTTCGTGCTGCTGAACAATGTCGCCGGCCACCTCGGCCTGCTGCGCGACTGGACGCCGTGGATCGCGGCGGCCGCGCCCGGCGCGATCTTTCTTCTACTGTCGCTGGGCGCATTCGCCTGGCTGGTGCGCTACCGATGAACGAGACCCGAACCGGACTGCTGCTGTTCGCCCACGGTGCGCGTGACCCGCGCTGGGCGCTCCCGTTCGAGGCGGTGGCCGAGGCTGCGCGGCGCGCGCACCCCGGGCAGCCGGTGGCGCTCGCGTTCCTCGAGTTCATGAGCCCCGGCCTCGATGCCGCCGCCGAGTCGCTGGTGGCGGCCGGTTGCACGCAACTCGACATCGTCCCGTTGTTCCTCGGCGCCGGCGGCCACGTGCGCAAGGACGTGCCGCCGCTGCTCGAGGCGGTGCGCGCGCGCCACCCGGCGGTCGAGGTGCGGCTGCACCCGGCCGTGGGCGAACAGCCGGCGATGATCGAGGCGATGGCGCGCGTGGCGCTTGCGCTGCAGGCGGGGACGTGAATCCCCCCCGAAGTGCCTTCGGCGCCTCCCCCCCGGGGGGGCGCCGCCAGCGGACCGGCGTAGCCGGATCCGCGGCGGCCGCTCGAAGCCGTGCGGTTGATTGGTCGTGGGTGCCGTCGGCACGCCGTGGGCGAGACTGACGTGAACCTGCACCAGTTCCGCTTCGTGCAGGAGGCCGTGCGCCGCGGCCTGAACCTGACCGAGACCGCGAAGGCGCTGCACACGTCGCAGCCTGGCATCAGCAAGGCGATCCTCGAGCTCGAGGAGGAGCTCGGCGTCGACATCTTCGCGCGCCACGGCAAGCGCCTGCGGCGCGTCACCGAGCCCGGCCAGCTGGTGCTGAAGTCGATCGAGACCATCATGCGCGAGGTCGGCAACCTGAAGCGCATCGGCGCCGAGTACAGCCTGCAGGACGCCGGCACGCTGTCGATCGCGACGACGCACACGCAGGCGCGCTACGTGCTGCCCGAGCGGGTGGCGCAGCTGCGCCGGCGCTACCCGAAGGTCGGCATCAGCCTGCACCAGGGCTCGCCCGAGCAGGTCGCGCAGATGCTGCTGCACGAGGTCGCCGACATCGGCCTGGCCACCGAGTCACTCGCCGACCACGACGAGCTCGTCACGCTGCCGTGCTACGAGTGGCAGCACGTCATCGTCGTGCCCGCCACGCACCCGCTGGCCGGCGTCGAGCGCCCGACGCTCGAGCAGCTCGCCGCCGAGCCGATCGTCACGTACCAGCGGGCGTTCACCGGCCGCCGCCGCGTCGACGCCGCGTTCGCGCAGCGCGCTCTGGCGCCGAACGTGGTGCTCGACGCGATCGACTCCGACGTCATCAAGACCTACGTGCGCCTCGGCCTCGGGGTGGGCATCGTCGCCGAGATGGCGATGCACGGCGACGCCGCCGGCGACCTCGTCGCGAAGCCGGCCGGCCACCTGTTCGGCACCAACGTCGCGCGCGTCGCGTTCCGGCGCGGCGCCTACCTGCGCCAGTTCGTCTACGCCTTCGCCGAGCTGCTGTCGGACCGCCTGGGCCGGGCGCTGATCGAGCGCGCGATGACGGGTGGCGGCACCCACCACGACCTCTGACCCATGACCGCACCTCGCACCCCCAGCCTGCCCAGCCGCCTGCCGAACGTCGGCACGACGATCTTCACCGTGATGTCGGCGCTCGCGCAGCAGCACGGCGCCGTCAACCTCGGCCAGGGCTTCCCGGACTTCGAGGGCGACCCGAAGCTGATCGACGCCGTCGTCGCGGCGATGCGCGAAGGGCTGAACCAGTACCCGCCGATGGCCGGCGTGCCGGCGCTGCGCGAGGCGGTGGCGGCGAAGGTCGAGGCGCTGTACGGCCACGCCTACGACCCCGGGCGCGAGATCACGATCACCGCGGGCGCGACGCAGGCGATCCTGACCGCGATCCTCGCCTGCGTGCACCCGGGCGACGAGGTCATCGTGCTCGAGCCGTGCTACGACAGCTACCAGCCGAACATCGAGCTCGCGGGCGGGCGCATCGTGCGCGTGCCGCTCGTGCCCGGTACGTTCCGCCCCGACTTCGAGCGCATCGCCGCCGCGATCGGGCCGCGCACGCGCGCGATCATCGTCAACTCGCCGCACAACCCGAGCGCGACGGTGTGGAGCGCCGACGACCTCGAGCGCCTGGCGGCGATCCTGCGCCCGACCGACGTCCTGCTGATCAGCGACGAGGTCTACGAGCACATGGTCTACGACGGCCGCGCGCACGCGAGCGCGGCGTCGCACCCCGAGCTCGCGGCGCGCGCGTTCATCGTCTCGAGCTTCGGCAAGACCTACCACGTGACGGGCTGGAAGGTGGGCTACGTCGCCGCGCCGGCGCCGCTCACCGACGAGTTCCGCAAGGTGCACCAGTTCAACGTGTTCACGGTTCTCGAGCTGCCGGCGTTCTACCAGCGCAAGCGCGACCTGTTCCGCGCCGGCCTCGCGCGCACGCGCTTCCGGCTGCTGCCCAGCGAAGGCAGCTACTTCCAGTGCGTCGACTACGCGGCGATCAGCGACCTCGGCGAGGAGGCCTTCTGCCGCTGGCTGACGAGCGAGGTCGGCGTCGCGGCCATTCCGCTGTCGCCGTTCTACGCCGACGGCTTCGAGCAGCGCATCGTGCGCTTCTGCTTCGCCAAGAAGGACGAGACGCTGCAGCTCGCGCTCGAGCGCCTGGCGAGGCTCTGAGCGCGGCGCGCGCCGGCGTTCAGCGCACGACGAGCGCCGCTTGCTCGTCCGTCGCGGCGACGCGGTCGAAATCGAGCTCGAAAGGCAGCGTGGCGCCGGGCTCGCGCGTCGCGGGCGCGTCGTCGCGCCATGGCGACGCCCGCGGGCGACGGGACTCGAGGCTCGTCTCGACGTCGTCCGGCAGCAGCAGGTCGACGGGGTCGGGATCGTCGGCGCCGCGGTCGTGCAGGTCGCGTGCAATGCGGTACAGCAGCAGTGCGTCCTCGTAGGTGGCGAGCGCGACCGTGCCACGCGGCTCGTGCCGGTGGTGCAGCAGCGCGTCGAGCCAAGCCATCGCGTCGCTCGGCCGTGACCAGCGGCGCTGCAGCGCCTCGAGCCGTGGCGCGTCGTCATCGAGCCCGTGTCGGGGCTGCGCCGCGGCGTCCCATCCGGGCGCTTCGACGCCACATGCTTCGGCGAAGCGGCGTGCCGTGTCCTCGTAACGCCCGCGGTCGCCGCCGCGGCGGTGGATCTCGAGCAGCTTCAGCCACGCGAGCGGCATGCGAGCGCCGCTGCGCCGAAGGTGCTCGTGCAGCAGGTCGACCGCGGCGTCGTCACGTCCGAGCACGACGAAGAAGTCGACCTGCTGCTCGAGGTCGATCTGCTCGTCGAGGCTGAGGTCGAGCAGCGGCATCGCGTCGGCGGCCTCCAAGGCGCCTCCGCCAGCGCCCAGGGTGGCCGGCGAAGCATCGACCGCAACGACGTCTGGCGTCGGCCTCGCCACCGCCGCCGTCCGCTCGACGACCGGTGCCGACGGTGCGGGCACCGGTCGTGGCGCGACGACGACCGGGACCGCCGGCGCCAGGTCGGCGGCGGACGACGCCACGGTGGCCGGCGCAGGCGTCGCCGCCGGCGCCTGCGCAGCGGTCGCACCCCGGCGCCGCCACCACGTCAGCGCACCCGCCACGACACCGCCTGCAGCCAACGCGGCCAGCGCGGCCAGCGCGGCCAGCAGCAGCACCGCGGCCGCGCCCACGTCGTCGTTCATGCCCGCCTGTGGGGCAGTCGTCTGCGGCATGGTGCGCTCGGCCGGCGACGGCCGCCGATCGAGGGCGGCTTCGGCCGTCACGGGCTGCGGCCCGGCGTCCGAGGCCGCCACGTCGAACGTCGCGGCAGGGTGCTCGACGGCGCGCGGCTCGGCGTCGACCGGCCGCGACCGCGGGCCGGGCGACGCGGGGTGCATCGGCGCCCCGCGCGCCAGCGGCTGCGCGGCCGCCCCGGCGAGGGTCACTTGCGCTCGCCGCGGCGCCCCACGGTGGCTCGCGTTCGGTGCGGGCCACGCCGCCGCATCGCCTGCGGCAGCAAGCTGCGCGGCGTCGGGCGCGCCGCCGCCGGCCGCGGTCGGCACCGCTGGCGTGGTGGCCGACGCGGGCACGGGGGCCGCGAGTCCGGGAAGCTCGGCAAACAGCGTGTAGCGGCGCGTTACGCGCGCCGAGCAGCCCGCGGTGACGGACAGCGTGACGACCGGCTGCGTCGCCGCGACGCCCGCGCGCAGCCGAACCAGCACCTCGCCCGGTCGCCCCCCAGGGCGCAGCGCCAGCGCGAGCCGATCGGCCGGCACGCGCACGTCGCCGACGTGCAACTCGGCGTCGATGCAGCCGGCGTCGAGCGTTTCGCCGTCGGCGAGCGTGATCGGCAGCGTCAGGTCGAGCGTCTGGCCGAGCACCGGTGGCGCGTGCACCGCGCCGAGCCCGAGCGCCCAGGCGCCGCCCGGCAGGCAGCTGGCGGCGAGGCAGACAAGCGGCAGCAGGACACGCACCATGCGGTGGCCGATCGAAGGCGTGACGACGAACGTTCTATCGGCGCTGCGAGCGCCGATCTGGCGTGAAAAAGTCCGCCGAATCGCCCCGTGCCAGAATCTTCAGGCCATGCCTTCCGTCCTCACTACCGACCGCCAGGAGCACACGCTGGTGCTCACGCTGAGCGACCCGGCCACGCGCAACACGCTGTCGCCGCAAGCCTGCGCCGCGGGCGTCGAGGCGCTCGAGACGGCCGAGGCGAGCGACGACATCCGCTGCGTCGTGCTGCGCGGCGACGGCGCGCACTTCTGTGCCGGCGGCGACCTGAACCGCCTGCGCGGCACGCGCATGCGCGACGACGGCGGCGGGCCCGACGCGCAGCGCGCGTCGATCGACCAGTTCCACGCCTTCGTCGAGGCGCTGCGCGCGCTGCCGAAACCGGTGATCGCCGCCGTCGAGGGCTACGCTGCCGGCGGCGGCTTCTCGCTCGCGCTGGCGTGCGACCTCGTCGTGGCCGCCGACGACGCGCGCTTCGTGATGAGCTACGGCCGCATCGGCCTGTCACCCGACGGCGGCGGCAGCTGGCAGCTCGCGCAGCGGCTGCCGCGGGCGTTGGCGCTGCAGCTGATCTGGCTGGCCGAGCCGGTCGGCGCGGCGCAGATGCAGCAGTGGGGGCTCGTCAACCGCGTCGTGCCCGGCGGCGAGGCCCTGGCCGAGGCGCTGCGCCTGGCGCGCCAGCTCGCGCAGATGTCACCGAACGCGCTTGCGAGCGCGAAAGAGCTTGTCGACGCGGCACCGACGCGCGCGCTGCGCCCGCACCTCGACGACGAGCGCGAGCACTTCGTGGCCAGCCTCTTCGGTGCCAACGGCCTCGAGGGGCTGCAGGCCTTCCTCGAGAAGCGGCCGCCGCGCTTTCGCTGAGGCCATAGGCCGCGCGTTCAGGTGTCGTAGCCCGGCATCTGGCGGTCGAGCCGACGCAGCAGTCCCGGCCATGCGAGCGCGCCACCAAGGCCGCGCGTGACCTGCGCCGCCTGCTGCTTTGCGGTGCCGACGATCGCGGGATCGACGCGCACGAGTTCGCCGCCGCCGGCGAGCGCGCGCACCTGGATCGCGCAGACGGCCTCGAACAGGTACATCGCGAGGAAGGCGTCGGCGACAGTCGGCCCGCAGGTCAGCAGGCCGTGGTTGCGCAGCAGCAGGTAGTTGTTCGTGCCGAGGTCGGCGACCAGGCGCGGCTTCTCGTCGTCGCGCAGCGCCACGCCCTCGTAGTCGTGCGCGCCCAGGCTCGACAACACGAAGATCGACTGCTGCGACAGCGGCAGCACGCCGCAGGCCATCGCGGAGACGGCCACGCCGTTGAGCGTGTGCGTGTGCAGCACGCACTGCGCGTCGTGTCGCGCCTGGTGGATCGCGCTGTGGATCGTGAAGCCGGCCGGGTTCACCGGCCACGCCGAGTCGTCGATCTTCTGTCCGTTCAGGTCGACCTTGACCAGGCTCGACGCCGTGATCTCCTCGAACACGAAGCCGTACGGGTTGATCAGGAACTGGTCCGCGGTGCCCGGCACGCGGGCGCTGATGTGCGTGAACACGAGGTCGTCCCAACCGAACAGCGCGACCAGCCGGTAGGCTGCGGCGAGGTCGACGCGGACCTGCCACTCGTCGGCGCTCACGGCGTCTTGGCGCGAGGGAATTTGCAGCGTGCGGTTGCTCATCGTCGAGGCGCAGGTCCGTGGAGAGTGGAGGTGGACAATACCGGGCCCGATCATCGCGCTGCTGTCGCTTCAGGGACAAGCCATGGATACCCCGGTTCTTACAATTTCCGAGCGCCAGAACATCGAATCCGGACCGTGGTTTTCCAAGCTCTCGTTGCCGCTGCAGCAGGCCATCCTGTCGCGCGCGACGGTGCGGCGGCTGAAGGACGGCGTGCAGCTCAGCTCGCGCGGCCAGCCGGCCGAACAATGGTGCGGGGTTGCCAGGGGCGCGGTGCGCATCAGCTCGGTGTCGCTGTCGGGCAAGCAGATCACGCTGTCGTACATGGAGCCGGGCACCTGGTTCGGCGACATCTCGCTGTTCGACGGCCTGCCGCACACGCACGACGCCAACGCGCACGGCGACACGACGCTGCTCGTCGTGCGCAAGAGCGACTTCAAGGACCTGCTCGACCAGCACCCCGAGTTGCCGCTCGCGCTGCTGCGCCTGAACTGCCGCCGGCTGCGGCTGATGTTCGACGTCATCGAGGACCTGAACACGAAGCCGCTCGCGGCGCGCCTGGCCAAGCAGGTGCTGCTGCTGGCCAAGAGCTACGGCATCGCGCAGGGCGAGGAAATCCGCATCGGCCTCGCGCTCGCGCAGGAGGACCTCGCCCAGCTGCTCGGCGCGTCGCGCCAGCGCGTGAACCAGGAGCTCAAGGGCTTCGAGCGCGAGGGCGCGGTGCGCGTCGAGCC
>JALOSD010000108.1 GCA_025458585.1 Burkholderiaceae bacterium
ACATCATCAGGCGCCCAGGCCACAGGACCTTGATCAACATCAAACCCGCACCGGAATGCTGGCGGGCGGCCGTTACGCGGCGCGGGCATCGGCCGGCGTCTCGGGGCGCCCGCGCAGCGCGAACACCACGCCGGCGACCAGCAGCGCGATGCCGGCGGCCGTCGCCAGGTCGGGCGCCGTGCCGCGCAGCGCGAACGCGTAGGCCAGCGCGGCCAGCGTCTCGAACACGATCAGCTGGCCGGCCAGCGTCGTCGGCAGGCGCTGGCTCGCCGCGTTCCAGCACAGCGTGCCCAGCCACGACGCGAGCAGACCGATCGCCAGCATCAGGCCGACGAAACGCGCCGGCTGCGGGCCGAGCGGCATCTCGAAGGCGCTGCCACCGACGGCGGCGACCAGCCAGTAGCCGGCGAAGCCCGCGGCGGCGAGCGGCAGCGTCGCCATGCCCTGCGCGGTGGCCCAGACGGTGGGCGAGCGATCAGGGTGCGCGCGCAGCCAGTCGGCGTTGCGGATCGGGTACCACGTCCAGCAGACGACGGCGCCGACGGCGAACAACGCGCCGAGCGCGTAGCGCCCGGCGTCGGCCGTGGGGTCGGCGCGCAGGTGCGCGAGCTCAGCCTGGTTGACGAGGCCGATGCCGAGCGCGATCAGCGCCAGCGACGGCGCGAGCCGGCGCCACGGCAGCCTGCCGTCGCGCTTGGCATCGCGCAGGTTCGAGGTGACGGCGATCACGACCGGCAGCGTGCCGATGATCATCGTCGGCAGCGGCGCGCCGGCATGCTGGATCGCGCTGGCGAGGAACAGGTAATAGACGAGGTTGCCCACCAGCGCGAGCTTCAGCGCCTCGAGCCAGTCGGCGCGCGTCAGCATCTTCAGCCGCCGGCGGTCGAGCCAGGCCAGCGGCAGCGCGATGAGGCCGAACGCGAGGTAGCGCGCGAACGACAGCAGCGCCGGCGGGTAGTCGGCGAGCAGCAGCGGCGCGACGAAGACCAGGCCCCACGTCAGCCCGGCGGCGAGCGCGAACAGGGTGCCGGTGACGAGGGCGGCGCGGTGCGGCATGGGGCGCGGATTGTCGCCGTGCCCTCGCCGCGACCGGGCGCCAATCAGGGCGCCGATCAGCGCGCCGATCAGGGCGGGCTGGTCATCGCACGCGCGACAAGCTCGCGTTGCTCGGCACTGCAGCGCAGGCCGAGCTTGGTGCGCCGCCACAGCACGTCGTCGGCGTCGAGTGCCCACTCCTCGCGCCGCAGGTAGGCGAGCTCGGCCTCGTGCAGCCCCGGCGCGAGTTCGGCGCCGAGGTCGGCGAGCGACGCCGCGCGGCCGAGCACGCGCTCGACGCGGCTGCCGTAGGCGCGCGCGAGCCGCCGCGACAGCGGCCGCGGCAGCCACGGCCAGCGCCGGCGCAACTCGCGCAGGAAGCGCTCGAAGTCGTGGTCGGGGCGCTCGGGCGCACCGATGAAGGCCGACAGGTCGCCGCCGGGCAGGAAGGCACCCGCGGTCCACGGCTTGCGCTTGTCGCCGAGCGCGCGCCCGACGATCTCGGCCGCTTCCTCGGCGAGCGGGCGAAACGTCGTGATCTTGCCGCCCCACACCGTCAGCAGCGGCGCGCCGCCGGGGTGCGCCTCGAGCCGGTAGTCGCGCGTCACGGCCGACGGGTTGCCGGCCTGGCCGGGGGCGCTGTCGTCGAGCAGCGGCCGCACGCCGCTGTAGCTCCAGACGACGTCGGCGGGGCGCACGCGGCGGCGCAGGTAGCGGCTGGCCTGCTCGCACAGGTAGGCGATCTCGTCGGCATCGGCGTGCACGTCGCCGGGGTCGCCGTGCAGCTCGACGTCGGTCGTGCCGATCAGCGGGGTTCTGGAAGATGAACGCGTGCTCCGCTTCAAACAGGCGCGGCACGACGATGTGGCTGCCCTTGACGAGGCGCAGGTGGTGCGTCGCCAGTGCCTCGCCGGCGGCGGACCGGGCGACGCCGCGCAGGAAGGCCTCGGCCCACGGGCCGGCGGCGTTGACGAGCGCGCGTGCGCGCAGGGTCGTCTGTCCGCCGTCGGCCTGGCGCAGCGTCGCCGCCCAGCCGTCGGCGGCGCGCTGTGCGGCCACGCACGCGGTGCGCGGCAGCACGGTGGCGCCGCGCTCGCGCGCGTCGACGGCGGCGAGCACGACGAGCCGTGCGTCGTCGACCCAGCCGTCGGAGTACGAGAAGCCGAGCCCGAAGCGGGCGTCGAGCGCGGCGCCCGCGGGGTGCCGCGCGAGGTCGATCGCGCGCGAGCCCGGCAGCACCTCGCGCCGCGCGAGGTGGTCATAGAGGAACAGGCCCGCGCGGATCATCCACGCCGGGCGCATCGCCGGGTCGTGTGGCAGCACGAAGCGCAGCGGCCAGATGATGTGCGGCGCGCTCTTCATCAGCACCTCGCGCTCGCGCAGCGACTTGCGCACGAGGCCGAACTCGTAGTGCTCGAGGTAGCGCAGCCCGCCGTGGATCAGCTTCGTCGACGCCGACGAGGTGTGCGCGCCGAGGTCGTCGCGTTCGGCCAGGCACACGCTCCAGCCGCGGCCCGCGAGGTCGCGCGCGATCCCGACGCCGTTGATGCCGCCGCCGACGACGAGCACGTCGAAGCTTGCGCCGGCGGGCGGCAACTCGAAGGGCGGCAGAAAGGACACGACGGCGAACGGCGGTGATCGGACAACGCTGCGGCGGCCTCGGGGGTTGACGCCGCTGGTGCCGCAAGCGCCGCGCGGGCTATCCTGCGCCGTGGCCGCAGCCCGGCCGAACGACGCGGAGTCTACCGATGACGTATCTGCTCGCCCTCGACCAGGGCACGTCCAGTTCGCGCAGCATCGTGTTCGACGCCGACGGGCGCATCGTCGCGCTGGCGCAGCGCGAGTTCCGCCAGCACTACCCACAGCCCGGCTGGGTCGAACACGACGCGAACGAGATCTGGGCCACGCAGCTCTCGACTGCGCGCGAGGCGATCGCGAAGGCCGGCCTCGCAGCGCGCGAGATTCGCGCGATCGGCATCACGAACCAGCGCGAGACGACGCTGCTGTGGAACCGCCGCACCGGCGAGCCGGTGGCGCCCGCGATCGTCTGGCAGGACCGGCGCACCGAGCCGCACTGCGCGCAGCTGCGCGGGCAGCCGGGGCTCGCCGACCATGTCCGCGCGCGCACCGGCCTCGTGATCGACCCCTACTTCTCGGCCACCAAGCTGCGCTGGCTGCTCGACCACGTCCACGGCGCCCACATCGACGCCGCGCACGGCGCGCTCGCGTTCGGCACCGTCGACAGCTGGCTGCTGTGGAAGCTCACGGGCGGTCGCGTGCACGCGACCGACGTGACGAACGCGTCGCGCACGATGCTGTTCGACGTGCGCCACCACGTCTGGGACCACGAGCTGCTCGCGGCGCTGAAGGTGCCCGACAGCGTGCTGCCGAAGGTGCACCCGTCGAGCCACGTCTACGGCGAGACCGACCCGGCGCTGCTCGGTGCCGCGATTCCGATCGCCGGCGTCGCCGGCGACCAGCAGGCCGCCCTGTTCGGCCAGGCCTGCTTCGCGCCGGGGCTGGCGAAGAACACCTACGGCACCGGCTGCTTCATGCTGATGCACACCGGCAGCCGCTTCGAACTCTCGGCCAACGGACTCGTGACGACCGCCGCGGCGCAGGTCGGCAGCGCGAAGGAGTACGCCCTCGAAGGCAGCGTGTTCGTCGGCGGCGCCGTCGTGCAGTGGCTGCGCGACGGCCTGCGCGCGATCCACGCCAGCGGCGAAGTGCAGGCGCTCGCCGAGAGCGTGCCCGACAGCGGCGGCGTGATGGTCGTGCCCGCCTTCACCGGCCTGGGTGCGCCGTACTGGCAGCCCGACGCGCGCGGCACGATCACCGGCCTGACGCGCGGCAGCACGGTGGCGCACATCGCGCGCGCCGCGCTCGAGAGCATCGCGTTCCAGAGCGCGGCGCTGCTGCAGGCGATGAGCCGCGACGCGGTGGCCGCCGGCGGCGCCCCGGTGAGCGAGCTGCGCGTCGACGGCGGCGCGTGCGTCAACGACCTGCTGATGCAGTTCCAGGCCGACCTGCTCGGCATCCCCGTCGTGCGGCCGCAAGTGACCGAGACGACCGCGCTCGGCGCCGCCTACCTCGCGGGCCTCGCGACCGGCGTGTGGCACGGGCTCGACGAGCTGGCGGCGCAGTGGCGCGTCGAGCGCCGCTTCGAGCCGACGCTGCCGCGCGCGCGCGCCGACGAGCTGATGGCGGGGTGGGAGCGCGCGGTGCGGCAGGCGGTAGCCGAGTGAAACGGCCTCAACGGCCGCCCGAGCCGAAGAACGTGCCGCAGCGCTCCATGTCCTGCGTCGTGACGCGCATGCAGTAGTCGCGCAGCTCGCGCGCTTCCTGCTGCGCCGGGGTCATCGTCGGGCTCGCGCAGCCGGCAAGCGCGAGCAAGGCCGCGACGGCCGCAGCGACGAACGGGGTTCCAAGTCTGACCATGGCGACACCTCCTGCTGTGGTCGAGGTCGAGTGTAGGCGCCCACCGGCCGGACGCGGCGGGCATGCGGGCACTACCGCCCGGCCGGCCGGCGCTGCTCGGGCCGCACCGGCGGCGACAGCAGCGCCTCGGCCGTGTCGGCGTCGAGCAGCGCCCCGGCGCCGTCGACGAGCGGCAGCTCGGCGTCGTTCCAGCCGCGCAGGCCCGTCCTCAGCGAGACGACGTTCGCGAAGCCCATCGCCTGCATCACGTCGCCGGCGAGCAGCGAGCGGTTGCCCGAACGGCACACGAGCACGATCTCGCGTTCGCGATCGCCGGCCAGCACGGGCACGGTGACGTCGTAGTTCCACTCGCAGGCCTGCTCGAGCACGCCGCGCGGCACGTTCAGCGAGCCGGCGATGCGCAGGCACGCGAACTCCTCGGGCTCGCGCACGTCGACGACGAGCGGCGCCTGCGACGCCGCGAGCCGCTCATACAGGTTCCACGGCATCACCTCGCGCACGCGCATGAGCGCGTCGGCGAGGAGGTCGGCATAACGTCTCATGGCAGCGGTCGCATCGCCGTGGGGGCAGTCGGTTTCGTGGCCCGGCAGCCGTGACCGGTGGCAGCGGGACGGCGCGATCATGCCCGAGACCGCAGGCGGCGGCGCGCAAAGGCCGCGCGTTGCCGGGTCGGTGCCAGCCGCTGGGCAAGGGACGGCCAGCGCCTACACTTCGTCGCACCCGGCGCCGGCGAGCGCAACCGGCGCGCCACCGCGGCCGCGCGAGCTCCGCCTTGCTCCGCCGTGGTGTGCCATGGTCGACCCGAATCGCCAGATCCACTTCCTCGATGTCCTGCGGGGCGCAGCCGCTTGGCTCGTGGTCTGGGATCACCTGTTCGTCGTGTACCCCGAACATCACGGCATCACGCTGCCGGTGGTGCACGTCGTCAACCGGACGATCAACGAACCGCTGGGGCTGATCCAGCACTTCGGCTGGTTCGGCGTGTGCCTGTTCTTCCTCATCAGCGGGTTCGTGATCACGCACGTCTCGCTGCGCGAGCAGGCCGCCGAGTTCGTGGTCAAGCGCGTGTTCCGAATCTTTCCGATGCTGGCGCTCGCCGTGGTCGTCGCGATCGCGCTCGACGACAGCCTTCGAGCCCAGGCGACGCCGCTGACGGTGGCGACGAACATGGTGCTCGTGAACTACTGGATCCACCCGCAGGTGGTCCTCGTCGGGGTCGCGTGGACGCTTGCCATTGAGATCTTGTTCTACTTCTGGACCGCGGCGTCGTACCCGCTGAAAGATTGGCCGGCCACGCGCTGCGCGCTGCTGCTGCTAGTCGTGATCGGGATCGTGGCCGTCTCGCGCGAGTTCGGGCCGAGCTTCTTCCTCTTCGCGGCGTCCAGCGCATACCTGCCCTACCTGGCTGTCGGGCAGGTGCTGTACTTGTTGCTCTACCAGCGCGCCATCGGTGCCATGGCGGCACTCGCGCTGCTCGCGCTCGCCTATGCGGCGCTCCTGTTCGGACTGCGCAGCATCCACGTGCAGTTCCTGCCGATCGACAATTCGTACCTGGTGAGCTTCGTGTTCGCGCTCGCCGTGTTCCTGCTCGGTTGGGCGCTGAACGACCGCCTGCGGCCAGGCCGGGTGACGCGCCTGCTGGCCGATACCAGCTACTCGGTCTACCTGTTCCACGGGATCGTCGGCTTCTTCCTGCTTGGCCGGCTGATCCCGTCGGCAGGCTTCGGCGTGGCCCTCGCGGTCACGGTGCCGGCGATGTTTGCGTTCGTGCTGCTGGTGCACCACACGATCGAGAAGCCGACGCTGAATGCCGGCCGCTGGCTGGCCAGGCGCGTGGCGCCCCGGCATCGCACCACTGCCGGCCAGGTTGGCGAAGCGCTCCAGCCTCGGCGACCTGCGTCGTAACCGGCATGCGCCGCATCGACGATTGAACCCTGGACAGCATGCCGCCGACGAAATCCGACTACCTGCGCAGGTCGCGCCTGGCCGCCGGCATCGGCCTCGTGCTGCTCGTGATGCTGTTCGAGACGGTGAATGTGCACCGCGCCATGCCTAGCCCGTACTCACCGCTGGTCTGGACCCTGCTCGGCGTCGGCGCCGTCGTGGCGCTCGGCTACGCCGCCTGGGCGAAGCGGCGTTCGTCGACGGCGATCGACGACTGATCGCGTCAACGGCCCGCGCCGAGGTCGGTGCGGTCGAAGTCGAGCGCGGCGAGCGGCACGCGCCACGCCCCGGCGGCAGCGGCCGCGAGCGCGCCGCCGGCCGCGTCGAGGTCGCCGACGACGACGGCTTGCAGCGCCTCGTCGCGCCAGCGACGGCCTGCGAAGTCGCGCACCTGCTCGGCGGTGACGGCCTGCACCTCGTCGGCGTAGGCCTCGAGCGCCGCCCAGGGCTGATCGCTCGCCCAGTGGCTGGCGAGCGTCGCCGCGATGCCGGCCGTCGTCTCCCAGCGGCGCGCGAAGCCGCCGAGCAGGGCCGCCTGGCGTGCCGTGAGCTCGTCGGCCGCAGGCGGCTCGTCGGCCAGCCGCCGCATCTCGTCGCGCAGCAGGTGCAGCACCTGGCCAGCGTTGGCGTGGTCGGTCTGCGCCGCGGCGCTCCACCAGCCGCCGGCGGGCAGGCTCTCGCCGTCGCCGAACACGCCGTAGCTCAAGCCACGGCGGATGCGGATCTGCTGGTTCAGGCGCGACGAGTAGCCGCCGCCGAGCACCGCGGCAGCGACCTCGGCGACGCGGCGCTCGGCATCGCCGCTCGCGACCCAGGGCGCTGCGAGCACGACGCTGCTCTGGCCGGCGCCAGGCATGTCGACGAGCACGTCGTGAAGCGGCAGGGGCTGCGCCGCACCGGCCTCGTCGGGAGGCATCGCCGCGGCCGGCGCCGGCCAGCCGCCGAGACGCCGGCGCGCCAGCGCGAGCGCCTGCGGCGGCGCGACGTCGCCGGCGAGCACGACGAGCGTGCGCTCGGGCCGCACCCAGCTGCGGTGGAACGCACGCAGGTCGGCGCGCGCGAGCCGGCGCACCGAGGTCGGCGTGACGACGGCGCCGTAGGCGCTGGCACCCCAGTGCAGCCGTCGCGCCACCTGCGCCGCGACCGCCGACGGGTCGGCGCGCGCCAGCGCGAGGTCGTCGAGCGTCTGCTGGCGCCACACCTCGAGCTCGTAGGCCGCCAGCAGCGGCCGGCGCACGACGTCGGCGAGCAGCCCGAGCGCCGC
>JALOSD010000109.1 GCA_025458585.1 Burkholderiaceae bacterium
GCCTCGGTCAGCGTCGTCGCGTCGGCGATCACGAACGGCACGTTGAGCATGCGCGCCAGCGTCTGCGCGAGCAGCGTCTTGCCCGAGCCGGTCGGCCCGATCAGCAGGATGTTGCTCTTCGTCAGCTCGACCTCGTCCTTGCCGCCCACGTGCTTGAGCCGCTTGTAGTGGTTGTAGACGGCCACCGAGAGGATGCGCTTGGCCGGCTCCTGGCCGATCACGTACTGGTCGAGCAGCGCCTTGATCTCGTTCGGCGTCGGCAGGTCGGAGCGGCTCGCCTTCGCGCCGCCGCCGTCGGCCGGCACCTCGTCACGGATGATGTCGTTGCACAGCTCGATGCACTCGTCGCAGATGAAGACCGACGGGCCGGCGATGAGCTTCTTCACCTCGTGCTGGCTCTTGCCGCAAAAGGAGCAGTACAGAACCTTCTCGGACGACGAGCCTTTTTTCTCGGGCATAGTGCATGCCGCCAGAGCACCGGCGGGAGGAAAAGCGGCCCGTTCCCGCCGCGCGGGCATGCGCAGGCGGCCCGGGTCGGCGCGCGGAGGCGGCCGGCGCCGGCGTCACTGCCGGCGCTCGATCACCTGGTCGACCAGCCCGTAGTCCTTCGCCTCGGCAGCGCCCATGAAGTAGTCGCGCTCGGTGTCGGCGGCGATCTTCTCCAGCGACTGCCCGGTGCGCTCGGCGAGGATGCGGTTGAGCTGCTCGCGCGTCTTCAGGATCTCGCGCGCATGGATCTCGATGTCGGTCGCCTGCCCCTGCGCGCCGCCGAGCGGCTGGTGGATCATGATCTTCGAGTTCGGCAGCGAGAAGCGCTTGCCCTTCGCGCCTGCGGCGAGCAGGAACGCGCCCATGCTGGCGGCCATGCCGATGCACAGCGTCGACACATCGGGCTTGATGAACTGCATCGTGTCGTAGATCGACAGCCCGGCGCTCACGCTGCCGCCCGGCGAGTTGATGTACAGCGAGACGTCCTTGTCGGGGTTCTCGCTCTCGAGGAAGAGCAGCTGGGCGACGACGAGGTTCGCCGTCTGGTCGTTGACCGGGCCGACGAGGAAGATCACCCGCTCGCGAAGCAGGCGGCTGTAGATGTCATAGGCGCGCTCGCCGCGGCCCGACTGCTCGATGACGATGGGCACCATGCCCAGGTTCTGCGTGTCCAGTGCACTCATGACGACTCGGTCCTCTGCGATGGATGTTCCGGCGCGATTATGGAACCGCGCAAGCGAACGGGCGCCGGCCTCGCGGCGCGGCGCCCGTGGCGGCGGGGGTGGACGAACGTCAGGCCGTCATCAGCTCGTCGAAGGCGACGACCTTGTCGACCACCTTCGCACGGCCGAGCACATGCTCGGTGACGTTGTTCTCGATCACCACCGCCTCGACCTCGGCCATGCGCTGCCGGTCGCCGAGGTACCAGCGCACGACCTCGGCCGGCTTCTCGTAGCTCTGCGCGACTTCCTCGATGTGCGCCTGCAGCTGCTCGGGCCTGGCCTGCAGGCTGTTCGAGCGCACCAGCTCGGCGACCACCAGGCCCAGGCGCACGCGGCGCTCGGCCTGCGGCTGGAAGATCTCGGCCGGGATCGGCGCCTTCTCGGCGTCCTTGACGCCGCGCTTCTTCAGGTCCTCGCGCGCCGCCGCCGTGAGGCGCTCGACTTCACTGTCGACGAGAGCCTTCGGCACGTCGAGCTCGGCCGCCTTCAGCAGCGTGTCCATCACCGCCGCCTTGTTGCGCGCGAGCACGCGGAACTTCACTTCGCGCGCCAGGTTCTTGCGCACATCGTCGCGCAGCGCCTCGACGGTGCCGCCCTCGATGCCAAGCGACCTGACGAACGCCTCGTCGACCTCGGGCAGGTGCTGGGCCTCGATCTTCTTCATCGAGACGAGGAAGTCCGCCTCCTTGCCGGCCACGTCCTGGCCCTGGTAGTCGTCGGGGAACTTGAGCGCGAAGGTCTTGCTCTCGCCGACCTTCATGCCGCGCACGCCCTGGTCGAACTGCGGCAGCATCTGGCCTTCGCCGACGATGAACTGGAAGCCGTCGGCCTTGCCGCCGGCGAACGGCTCGCCGTCGATCTTGCCCTCGAAGTCGATCGTCACCCGGTCGCCTTCGGCGCCACCCTCGGCGGCCGGGCGCTGCGCGAAGGTGCGGCGCTGCTTGCGCAAGATCTCGACCGTGCGGTCGATCGCCTCGTCGGTCACGTCGGTGGCGATGCGCTCGACCTCGAATTCGGCGAGGTCGCCGATCCTGACCTCGGGATAGACCTCGAACGTGGCGTCGAACGCCAGCTGGCCCTCCGGCGCGTCGGACTTGGCGGTGATGCGCGGCGCGCCGGCCACGCGCAGCTTGGCCTCGCCGGCGGCGCTGGCGAACGCCTGGCCCACCTTGTCGTTCATCACCTCGTACTGCACCGAGTAGCCGTAGCGCTGCGCGACGACCGACATCGGCACCTTGCCGGGGCGGAAGCCGTCGGCCTTGACGGTGCGCGCGAGCTTCTTCAGCCGCGACTCGACCTCGCGGCCGATCTCGTCGGCGGGCAGCGTCAGCGTGATGCGGCGCTCAAGCTTGTCCAGGGTTTCCACGTTGACCGTCATGATCCGAAACTCTTTCGTCGTCTGTCTGGTGCGCGGGGGGGGACTCGAACCCCCACACCATCGCTGGCGTCAGGACCTAAACCTGGTGCGTCTACCAATTTCGCCACCCGCGCGAGGCCTCGAAACGCGGCGGGCCGCGCGCAGGCGACCCTTCCAGGCGATTCGGCGAACCGCGGATTCTACCCGGCAGCGGCCACGCCCCGCGCCGGGGGCGCCTCGCGCCGCACGCGGAACCAGGCGGCGTACATCGCCGGCAGCGCGAGCAGCGTCAGCGCCGTGGCGACCACCAGCCCGCCCATGATCGCCACCGCCATCGGCCCCCAGAACACGCTGCGCGACAGCGGGATCATCGCCAGCACGGCGGCGGCGGCGGTGAGCACGATCGGGCGGAAGCGCCGCACCGCCGCCTCGACGATCGCGTCCCACGTCGGCACGCCCTTCGCACGGTCCTGCTCGATCTGGTCGATCAGGATCACCGAGTTGCGCATGATCATGCCCATCAGCGCGATCACGCCGAGCAGCGCGACGAAGCCGAACGGCCGGTCGAGGATCAGCAGCGCGGCGGCGACGCCGGCGATGCCCAGCGGCCCGGTCAGGAAGACCAGCATCGCGCGGCTGAAGCTGTGCAGCTGCAGCATCAGCAGCGTGAAGATGATGAACAGCATCGCCGGCACGCCGGCGGCGATCGAGCCCTGGCCCTTGCTGCTCTCCTCGACGGCGCCGGCGACGCGGATGTCGTAGCCGGGCGGCATGCGCGCCTCGAGCGCCTGCATCGCCGGCCACAGCTGCGCCGTCACCGTCGCGCCCTGCAGACCCTCGGCGACGTCGCCCTGCACCGTGACCGCGAAGTCGCGCCCCTCGCGCCAGATCACGCCCGGCTCCCAGTCGAGGCGCACCGTCGCCACCTGCGCCAGCGGCACCGCGCGCCCGCTCGCGGTGGGCAGGTAGGCGCTGGCGAGCGCGTCGACCGCGCCGCGCTCGTCCTCGGGCTGGCGCAGCACGATGTCGAGCAGCTTGTCGCCCTCGCGGTACTGGCCGATCGTCGTGCCCGACAGGATCGTGCGCGACGCCTGCGCGATCGACTGGCTGCTCACGCCGAGCGCGCGCGCCTTGTCCTGGTCGACGTCGAGGCGCAGCACCTTGATCGGCTCGTTCCAGTTGTCGTTGACGCCGCGCATGTTCGGGTTCGCGCGCATCGCCGCCTTCGCCTCGTCGGCCCAGCGGCGCACGCCCTCGACGTCGGGGCCGACGACGCGGAACATGACCGGGTATGTCACCGGCGGCCCGTTGGGCAGCAGCTTGACACGCGCGCGCGCCTCGGGGAATTCCGTGGCGAGCAACGCCGGCAGCGCGCGGCGAAGCCGCTCGCGCTCGGCGAGGCTCGCGGGCATCACGATCGTCTGCGCGACGTTGCTCTGCGGGAAGATCTGGTCGAGCGGCAGATAGAAGCGCGGCACGCCCGAGCCGATCCACGTCGTCACGTGCTCGACGCCCGGCTCGGCCATCATGCGCGCTTCGAAGCGGCGCGCGACCTCGTCGGTGGCGCGGATCGCCGAGCCCTCCGGCAGCCACAGCTCGACCAGCAGCTCAGGGCGGCTCGAGTCGGGGAAGAACTGCTGCTGCACCCGCCCCATGCCGGCGACGCCGAGCGCGAAGATCGCGAGCGTCGCGCCGATCGTGAGCCAGCGGTGCTGCACGCACCAGTCGACGGTGCGGCGGAAGCGCGCGTAGAACGGCGTGTCGAACAGCTCGCCCTCGTGTGCCTCGCCCTCCACCCGCCGCCTGACGCGCAGCAGTCTCCAGCCGAGCCAGGGCACGAAGAACACCGAGACGACCCACGAGATCACGAGCGCCGCCGCGGTGACCGCGAAGATCGCGAACGTGTACTCGCCGGTGGTCGACTTCGCGAGCCCGATTGGCAGGAAGCCGGCGGCGGTGATCAGCGTGCCGGTGAGCATCGGCATCGCGGTGACGTCGAACGCGTAGGTGGCGGCGCGCAGGCGGTCGTAGCCCTCCTCGAGCTTGCGCACCATCATCTCGACGACGATGATCGCGTCGTCGACGAGCAGGCCGAGCGCGATGATGAGCGAGCCCAGGCTGATCTTGTGCAGGCCCACGCCCCAGTAGTACATCGTCACGAACGTGATCGCGAGCACGAGCGGGATCGTGATCGCCACCACCATCCCGGGCCAGATGTCGATACGCAGCGGCTTCGTGTGCAGGCCCAGGCTGACGAAGCTGACGGCGAGCACGATCAGCAGAGCCTCGACGAGCACCTTGACGAACTCGCCGACCGAGCGCGCGACGGCCACGGGCTGGTCCTGCACCTGCACCATCTCGATGCCCACCGGCAGGTCGCGCCGGATCTCGGCCGCGGCGGCCTTCAGCGCCTTGCCGAGCGCGATGATGTCGCCGCCGTCGGCCATCGAGACGCCGAGCGCGATCACCGGCTGCCCCTGGTGGCGCACCATCACGCCCGGCGGGTCGGCGTAGCCGCGGCGGATCTCGGCGATGTCGCCCAGGCGCAGCGAGCTGGCGGCGCCGGTGGCCGGGTTCACGGCGCGGATCGGCAGCCGCGCCAGCTCGTCGACCGAGTCGAACGAGCCGCCGATGCGCACCTGCAGGTTCTCGCTGCGCGCGTCGAGCACGCCGGCGCCCTCGACGGCGTTCTGCGCGCCGAGCTGGGCGAGGACCTGGTTCAGGTCGAGGCCGAGCTGCGCGAGCCGCTTCTGCGGGATCTCGACGTACAGCTTCTCCGGCTGGGCGCCGAACATCGCGACCTTCGCGACGTCGGGCACGCGCAGCAGCCGCTGGCGCACGTCGTCGGCGAACTCGCGCAGCTCCTCGGGCGAGAAGCCGTCGGCCGACAACGCGAAGATCGAGCCGTAGACGTCGCCGAACTCGTCGTTGAACACCGGCCCGATCACGCCTGCGGGCAGCGTCGAGCGCATGTCGCCGATCTTCTTGCGCACCTGGTACCAGACCTCGGGCACCGCCTTTGGCGGCGAGCTGTCGGCCAGCTGCAGCAGCGTCAGCGACTCGCCTGGCTTGGTGTAGCTGCGGACGACGTCGGCGTACGGGACCTCCTGCAGCGTCTTCTCGATGCGGTCGGTCACCTGCTCGGCCATCTGCACCGCGGTCGCGCCGGGCCAGAACGCCTGCACGACCATCACGCGGAACGTGAACGGCGGGTCCTCGTCCTGCCCGAGCTGGAAGTAGGCCGCCGCGCCGAGCGCGAGCAGCACGATCATCAGGTAGCGCGTCAGCGGGGCGTGCTCGATCGCCCAGCGCGAGACGTTGAAGCGCGACGTCGACACCGTGGGGCTCATGGTCGGCGGCGGCGGCTCAGCGCGCGTCGGCCGCCGGCGCGCCGCGGTACAGCGTGACCTGCTGCCCGGGCGTCAGCAGGTGCACGCCCGCGGTCACGACGACCGCGCCGGCGGCGAGACCCTCGGCGACGACGACGTCGTTGCCAGCGACGCCGCCGACCGCCACCGGCTGCAGGTCGACGCTCGAGCGCTGCGGGTCGAACACCCACACGGACGTGCGGCCCTCGCGCTGCACGAGCGCGGTAAGCGGCACGCGGATCACGCCGGCCGCCGGCGGGCGTCGACGATCGGCTGGCCCTCTCCCCATGGCCGCACCTTGATCGCGCCGGGGCGCTGCGCGAGCGCGCGCAGCGTGTCGACGCGGTCCTCCGGCACCGAGAACACGGCGTCGCGCGGGCCGTCGTGCGCGAGACGCAGCACCGGCGCGCCGGCGGCGAGCACCGCGCCCGGCTCGGCCTCGACCGCGGTGATGACGCCAGCGACGTCGGCGCGCAGTTCG
>JALOSD010000007.1 GCA_025458585.1 Burkholderiaceae bacterium
CTTACTTGCGGTACGCGTCGAGCAGCGCGCGGCCTTCGGGGCCGGCCTTCTCGAGCCACTCGGCGAGCATCGTCTGGCCGACCTTCTGCATGTCGGCCTTCAGCTGATCGGAAGGCGGCAGGATCTGCATGCCGTTGGCCTTCAGTTTCTCGAGCGTCTCGGTGTTGACCTTGCGGCTCGCCGCCCAGCCGCGCGCCTCGGCGTCGGCGGCGGCCTTCAGCAGCGCGTCCTGCGTCGGCTTGTCGAGCGCGTCGAAGGCGCGCTTGTTGACGATCACGGCGTTCTTCGGCAACCAGGCCTGCGTGTCGTAGTAGAACTTCAGGTGCTCGTAGAGCTTGCTGTCGACGCCGGTGGCGCCCGAGGTCATCGTGCTCTCGACGACGCCGGTGGCCAGCGCCTGCGCGAACTCCGCGGCCTGCACCGTCACCGGCTGCGCGCCGACGAGTTCGGCGATGCGCGACGTGGCCGGGCTGTAGGCGCGCCACTTGACGCCCTTCAGGTCGGCCGCCGCGTTGATCGGCTTTTTCGCGTAGATGCCCTGCGGCGGCCACGCGACCGAGTACAGCACCATCATGCCCTGCTCGGCGAGCTTCTTGTCGAGCAGCGGCTTCTGTGCTTGCCACAGCTTCATCGAGTCGTCGTAGCTCGTGGCGAGGAACGGGATGCCGTCGGCGCCGAACAGCTGCCACTCGTTCTGGAAGTTGACGAGCAGGATCTCGCCGATCTGCGCCTGGCCGCCCTGCACGGCGCGCTTGATCTCGGGGGCCTTGAACAGCGACGCGTTCGCGTGCACCGTGATCTTCAGCTTGCCGCCGGTGGCCTTGTCGACGTCGTCTGCGAACTGCTGCAGGTTGACGCTGTGGAAGTTGGTCGCCGGGTAGGCAGCGGGCAGGTCCCACTTGGTCTGGGCGTGGACGGCAGGCGCGGCCACGAGCGCGGCGGCGGCGAGCAGGGCGGACAGCAGCTTCATCGATGCTCCTCTTTGGTTCATGGACGCATGGGTGCGCGGGGCGCAAGCATCGCCCGTGCCACGTCGCGCCGGCTTCAGGGTTTGCCAGCATGGGCGCTGCGCTGCGTTAGGCTTACAGCTTCCCGTTCATCGGGCGGCGCGTCCGCCCGGCCCCGGACATGACGACCGAACGCTGGCAGTTCTGGATCGACCGCGGCGGCACGTTCACCGACGTCGTCGGTCGCGCGCCCGACGGCGCATTGCGCACGCTCAAGCTGCTGTCGGACAACCCGGAGCATTACGACGACGCGGCGGTCGAGGGCATCCGCCGCCTGCTCGGACTCGCCGCGGACGAGCCGATCACGCCGGCGCGGGTCGAGTGCGTGAAGATGGGCACGACGGTGGCCACCAACGCGCTGCTCGAGCGCAGGGGCGAGCGCACGCTGCTCGTGACGACGCGCGGCTTCCGCGACGCGCTGCGCATCGCGTACCAGAACCGCCCGCGCCTGTTCGAGCGCCACGTCGTGCTGCCCGAGCTGCTCTACGAGCGCGTCGTCGAGGCCGACGAACGCGTCGGCGCGCACGGCGCCGTGATCGTGCCGCTCGACGTGGCCGCGCTCGGCACGGCGCTGCGCGCCGCCCATGCCGACGGCATCCGGGCCTGCGCGATCGTCTTCATGCACGGCTACCGCTACACCGCGCACGAGGCGGCGGCGGCGCGGCTCGCGCGCGAGGCCGGCTTCACGCAGGTCAGCACGTCGCACGAGACGAGCCCGCTGATGAAGTTCGTCGCCCGCGGCGACACGACGGTGGTCGACGCTTACCTGTCGCCCATCCTGCGCCGCTACGTCGACCGCGTCGCGGCGCAGATGCCCGGCGTGCCGCTGTTCTTCATGCAGTCGAGCGGCGGCCTGACCGAGGCGCACCGCTTCCAGGGCAAGGACGCGATCCTCTCCGGCCCGGCGGGGGGCATCGTCGGCATGGTGCGCACCGCGCTCGCCGCCGGGCACTCGAAGGTGATCGGCTTCGACATGGGCGGCACGTCGACCGACGTCAGCCACTACGCCGGCGAGTTCGAGCGCGCCTTCGAGACCCAGGTCGCCGGCGTGCGCATGCGCGCGCCGATGATGAGCATCCACACGGTCGCGGCCGGCGGCGGCTCGATCGTGCGCTTCGACGGCGCGCGGCTGCGCGTCGGCCCCGAGAGCGCCGGCGCCAACCCGGGGCCGGCGAGCTACCGCCGCGGCGGGCCGCTCGCGGTGACCGACGCCAACGTGATGCTCGGCCGGATCCAGCCGGCGCACTTCCCCGCCGTGTTCGGCGCCCATGGCGACCAGCCGCTCGACCGCGACGCCGTCGTGCGGCGCTTCGACGAGGTCGCCGAGGCGATGGGCCGCGCCGCCGGACGCGCCGTCGCCGCCGAGGAGGTCGCCGCCGGCGCGCTGCGCATCGCGGTGCAGAACATGGCCAACGCGATCAAGCGCATCTCGGTCGCGCGCGGCTACGACGTCACCGGCTACACGCTGCAGTGCTTCGGCGGCGCCGGTGGCCAGCACGCCTGCCTCGTCGCCGACGCGCTCGGCATGACGAGCGTGTTCGTGCACCCGTTGGCCGGCGTGCTGTCGGCCTACGGCATGGGTCTGGCCGACCAGATCGCGATGCGCGAGGCGTCGGTGGAGCGGCCGCTCGACGAAGACGGGCTGCAGGCCGCCGCGCGCCGCGCCGCCGAGCTCGCCGACGCGGCGGCCGGCGAGCTCGTCGCGCAGGGCCTGGCGCGCGACGCGCTGCAGCTGCACCACCGCGTGCACGTGCGCTACGCCGGCACCGACACGGCGCTCGTCGTGCCGCTGCCGGTCGGCGCCGCGCCCGACGAGGCGATCGCCGCGATCGGCGCCGACTTCGACGCCGCCTACCGCCAGCGCTTCGCGTTCCTGATGCCCGACCGCGCGCGCGTGATCGAGGCGGTGTCGGTCGAGGCGGTGTCCGCGGGCGAGCGCCACGCCGAGGCCGCGCGCGGCGACGCCGCGTCGCACGAGCCGCCGCCGCTCGAGCGCGTGCGCGTCTACGCCGTCGACGATGACGCACCCGGCTGGTGCGACGCCGGCCTGTACCAGCGCGAGGGTCTGTCGCCCGGCGCCGTCGTGACCGGCCCGGCGGTGATCGCCGAGCGCAACGCGACCACGGTCGTCGAGCCCGGCTGGCAGGCGCGCCTGACCGTCTCGGGCGCGCTCGAACTCGAGCGCGTGCGCTCGCGCGCGACGCGCCATGCCATCGGCACCGCGGCCGACCCGGTGATGCTCGAGGTCTTCAACAACCTGTTCATGAACATCGCCGAGCAGATGGGGCTGCGGCTGCAGAACACTGCCTACTCGGTGAACATCAAGGAGCGTCTCGACTTCTCGTGCGCGCTGTTCGACGCCGAGGGCCAGCTGATCGCGAACGCGCCGCACATGCCGGTGCACCTGGGGTCGATGAGCGAGTCGATCCGCACCGTGATCGAGCGCAACCCCGCGATGCTGCCCGGCGACGTCTACGTTCTCAACGACCCGTACCACGGCGGCACGCACCTGCCCGACGTCACCGTCGTCACGCCCGTGTTCCTGAGCGCGGGCGACGGCTGGCCGTCGTTCTACGTCGCCTCGCGCGGCCACCACGCCGACATCGGCGGCGCCACGCCGGGCTCGATGCCGCCGTTCAGCCGCACGATCGACGACGAGGGCGTGCTGTTCGACAACGTCCTGCTCGTGCGCGACGGGCGGCTGCGCGAGGCCGAGCTGCGCGCCCAGCTCGCCTCGGGGCCGTACCCGGCCCGCAACCCCGACCAGACGATCGCCGACCTGCGCGCGCAGATCGCCGCCAACGAGAAGGGCGTGCACGAGCTGCGCGCGATGGTCGAGCAGTTCGGCCGCGCGACCGTCGACGCCTACATGCGCCACGTGCAGGACAACGCGCAGGAGAGCGTGCGTCGGGTCATCACCGCCCTGCACGACGGCGAGTTCGTGCTCGACCTCGACAACGGTGCGCGCATCGTCGTCAAGGTCACCGTCGACGCCGCGAAGCGCGAGGCGACGATCGACTTCACCGGCACGAGCGGGCAGCTGCCGAACAACTTCAACGCCCCGAAGGCGGTCACGATGGCCGCCGTGCTTTACGTGTTCCGCACGCTCGTCGACGACGACATCCCGCTCAACGCCGGCTGCCTGAAGCCGCTGCGCGTGATCGTGCCCGAGGGCTGCATGCTCAACCCGAACCCGCCTGCGGCGGTGGTCGCGGGCAACGTCGAGACCTCGCAGTGCGTGACGAACGCGCTGTACGGCGCGCTCGGCGCGATGGCCGCGGGCCCGTGCACGATGAGCAACTTCACGTTCGGCAACGAGCACCACCAGTATTACGAGACGATCGCCGGCGGCTCCGGCGCCGGCGTGGTGCGCGACGCCGCAGGGCGCGTCGTCGGCGGCTTCCCCGGCACCGCCGTCGTGCAGACGCACATGACGAACTCGCGCCTGACGGATCCGGAGGTGCTCGAGTTCCGCTTCCCGGTGCGCCTCGACGGCTACGCGATCCGCACCGGCTCGGGCGGCGCCGGCCGCTGGCCGGGCGGCGACGGCGGCGTGCGCCGCATCCGCTTCCTCGAGCCGATGACGGCGTCGATCCTCAGCAACGGCCGCGTCGTGCCGTCGTTCGGCATCGAGGGCGGCTCGGCGGGCGCCGTTGGCGTCAACCGCGTCGAGCGCGCCGACGGCAGCGTCGAGGCGCTCGGCCACATCGGCTCGGTCGAGATGGCTCCCGGCGACGTTTTCGTGATCGAAACGCCGGGCGGGGGCGGGGCGGGGACGCCTGCCTGAGCGTCAGCGGGCCGCCGGCGGCTCGACCTCGGCCCACAACGGGTCGGCCCCGAGCGTCAAGCCCACGCTGGCGAGCACGACCGGCTCGTCCGGCGCCGAGGGGTGCAGCACCCACAGGCCGTCATCACCCTTGCGGTACAGGTCGCAGCGGCGCGTCGCCGGGTCGGCGAGCAGGTACTCGCGCAGCGTCGGCAGCGTGCGGTAGGCGGCGAACTTGTCACCGCGGTCGAAGGCTGCCGTCGACGCCGACAGCACCTCGACGACGAGCGCCGGCTCGCGCTTGACGAGCGGGTCGGCGGCGTCGGCGGCGCTGCAGGTGACCATCACGTCGGGGTAGAAGAAGGCGTCGACGGCCTCGACGCGCAGCTTCATGTCGGTGATGAACGTGCGGCACGGTGTGCCGCGCAGGTGGGCACGCAACGCAGCGTAAACGTTGCCGGCCGTCGTGACGTGGCGTTCGTCGGCATCGGCCATCGCGAACACCTCGCCGCCCACGAATTCGTGCTTGACCGACTCGTGCGCGTCCCACGCGAGGAAGTCCTCGGCGCTCATGCGCGGCTTGGCGGCGGCGTCGCCCATCGCAGCGGGGCTACAAGGTTGTCGATGCCGCGAGTGTAGGACTCGCGAGGCGCCTGCCTACAATGCCTCGGATGTCCGGCAGCACGTTCGGCGAACTGTTTCGCGTCACCAACTTCGGCGAGAGCCATGGCCCGGCGATCGGCTGCGTGATCGACGGCTGCCCGCCCGGGCTCGAACTCTCGACGGCCGACCTCCAGCCCGACCTCGACCGCCGCCGCCCGGGCACGAGCCGCCACGTCACGCAGCGCAACGAGCCCGACGCGGTCGAGATCCTCTCCGGCGTGTTCGAGGGCCGCACCACCGGCACGCCCATCGGCCTGCTGATCCGCAACACCGACCAGCGCAGCAAGGACTACGGCAACCTGCTCGACACGTTCCGCCCCGGCCACGCCGACTACACCTACTGGCGCAAGTACGGCCTGCGCGACCCGCGCGGCGGCGGCCGCAGTTCGGCGCGGCTCACCGCGCCGATGGTCGCCGCCGGCGCGGTGGCCAAGAAGTGGCTGCGCGAGGCCCACGGCACCACGTTCACCGGCTGGATGAGTGCGCTCGGCGAGGTCGAGATCCCGTTCGAGGACGCCGCGCAGATCGCGCACAACGCGTTCTTCGCCCCCAGCGCCGCGATCGTGCCGCGCCTGGAGGCCTACATGGACGCGCTGCGCAAGGCGGGGGACTCGTGCGGCGCGCGCATCGAGGTGCGCGCGTCGAACGTGCCGCCCGGGCTCGGCGAGCCGCTGTTCGACAAGCTCGACGCCGACATCGCCTACGCGATGATGGGCATCAACGCCGTCAAGGGCGTCGAGATCGGCGACGGCTTTCGCGTCGTCGCCCAGCGCGGCAGCGAGCACGGCGACGAGCTGACGCCCGAGGGCTTCGCGAGCAACCACGCCGGCGGCGTGCTCGGCGGCATCTCGACCGGCCAGGACCTCGTCGTGCGCATCGCCATCAAGCCGACGAGCTCGATCCGCCTGGCCAAGCGCTCGATCGACCGCGACGGCCGGGCGACCACGGTCGAGACGCACGGCCGCCACGACCCCTGCGTCGGCATCCGCGCGACGCCGATCGCCGAGGCGATGCTGGCGCTGGTCGTGATGGACCACGCGCTGCGCCACCGCGCGCAGTGCGCCGACGTGCGGCTGCCGCTGCCGCCGCTTCCCGGCCAGACCGCCGGGCGCTGAGCCGGCGGGCGCGCGTCGGTGTTGCGACGCCGCGCCGACGTCACCCTCAACTTTCGCCGCCGGCAGCCGTAAACCGCGTGATGCGGCTGCGCCGGTGCGCTTCGCGCTGCGGCGCGAGCGTCGCCGCGACCACGACGACGACACGACCTCGATGGCAACCCTACCCGGATCCCTCGGTGGCGCCCTGCGCGCCACGTACGGGCGCTGACGCCGCACGATGGACGCCGACCTGTTCGTCGACACCCCGCCGGCCCGCGCGCGCTGGCGCGAGCGGCTGGCGGCGTGGCACCCGCGGCAATGGCTCGGCACGCTGAAGGCGCGCCTGGCGGCCGGCGTGCTGGCTGCGTTGCTGGCGGGCATGGCGTGGGCGGCGTGGCAGATGGGCCAGGTCGCCGAGCGCGAGCTGCTGACGCAGGCGCAGCAGCGCGAGCAGCGCGAGGCGCAGCGCACGGCGGCAGTGATCGGCCGCCGGCTCGCCGAGCTGCAGCGCGCGCTCGAAGCCGTCGCGCAGCGCATGGACCCCGCGCTGGCCGGCGACGCCGCGAAGCTCGAGGCTTTCCTCGTCGGCCAGCCGGTGCTGCTGACGGCGTTCCACTACGTCAGCGTCGCCGGCGTCGACGGCCGCGTGCTGATCTCGGTCGACGAGCGCAGCGTGCGGCGGCCGCAGGTCTCGATCGCCGACCGGCCGCACTTCCAGCGTACGCTCGTCGAGCGACGGGCACAGATCTCGCAACCGCTCCCAGGCCGCGTCGCCGACGAGCCGGTCGTCGTGTTCACGCAGCCCGTGCTCGACGCCCGCGGCGACGTCGCGGCGGTGCTGCTCGGCGTGCTGCGGCTGGCCAGCCGCGACCTGCTCGCCGATCTGGCCGAAGCGCGCGACGACGACCACGGCACGATCGTCGTCGTCACCGACGACCACGGCACGATCATCGCGCACCCGCAGCGCGCGATGCTGCTGCGCCAGCTGGCCGACGAGCCGCGGCTGGCCAGCACCTATCTGCAATGGGAGGCCGAAGCGCGTCCGCTGCAGCGCGACGTCGGGCACTGGCGGCAGCACGGCGAGGTCGTCGCGATGGCCGGCGAGGCCGCTGCCGGCTGGCACGTCTGGCGCGCCGCGCCGCGCGACGTGCTGCTCGCACCGCTGGCGCGCGGGCGCACGCAGGCGCTGCAGCAGGCCGGCGGCGTGGCCGCGCTGCTCGCCGTCGCGATGGTCGCGTTCTTCGCCTGGCAACTGCGCCCGCTGCGTCATCTCGAGCGCCGCGCCGCGCGGCTGCTCGCCGGCGACGACGACGCCAGCGCCGGCTGGCCCGAGGCGAGCGGCGAGATCGGGCGGCTCGCGCGCACGCTGCGCCACGTCTGGGCCGAGCGCGCGCAGGTCGAGTCGTTCAACGCCCAGGTGCTCGGCAAGCTCGGTTCGGTGATGGCCGCCGCACCGGTGGGCATCGCGTTCCTGCGCGCGCAGCGCTTCGAGCTCGTCAGCAGCGAATTCTGCCGCCTGTTCGGTCGCCGTGAGGCCGACCTGCTCGGCCAGGGCGCCGGCCTCGTGTTCGCCGCGCACGACGACTACGTCGCGTTCGGCGAGCAGATCGCCGCCGCGTTCTCCACCGGCGCGCCGTACACCGGTGAATGGCAGTTCCTCCACGCCGACGGCAGCAGCTTCTGGGGCCGGCTGCGCAGCCGGCCCGTCGACGCCGCCGACCCTGCAGCCGGTGAGATCTGGACGCTCAACGACGTCACCGAGCAGCGCGCCGAACGCGAGCAGCTCGAGTGGTCGGCCACGCACGACGTGCTCACGGGCCTCGCCAACCGCAAGGCGTTCGAGGCGCGGCTGCGGCGCCTGTTCGCCGGGCGGCCAGCGAGCCTGCCGGCCGCGCTCGTGATGATCGACCTCGACCACTTCAAGCCGATCAACGACCGCGCCGGCCACGCCGCCGGCGACGCGATGCTGCGGGCCGTCGCGGGCGCGATCGGCGCGCGCGTGCGTGCGACCGACCTCGTCGTGCGCCTGGGTGGCGACGAGTTCGCCGTGCTGCTCGAGCACTGCGAGCACGACGTCGCGCTCGCCGTCGCCGAGAAGCTGCGCCAGGCCGTGCACGGCGTCGCGCTGCCGTGGCAGGGTCACACGCTGCGCGTCGGCGCGAGTCTCGGCGTGGCGTCGCTCGAGGCCGACACCGCGAGCGCCGAGGCCTGGCTCGAGGCGGCCGACGCCGCCTGCTACGCCGCCAAGCACGGCGGGCGCGGCGCGGTGCGCGCGGCCAAGCAGCCGGCGCTGCGCCTCGTGGTCGGCGACAGCTGATGTCGTCGCGCCCGCACGACTTGCCTCGCGTACCGCGGCGCCTTGGTGCCTCGCCGCACTGGCGCGTGCGCGTCGCGATGTGGCTGCTGCTCGCGGCGACGGTGGCGCTGGCGGCGGCGCAATGGTTCGCCGCGGGAGCCGGCAGCCGCGAGCAGGCGGCCGACGCCGCGCGCGTGCAGCTCGCCGAGGCGCAGCGGCTGCACGCCGAGCGCATCGCGCGCATGGCGGCGCTGTCGCAGCGCGAGAGCGCCGAGGACGCGCTCGCGCAGTCGCTGCAGCGCTCGCGCGACGAGGCGTCGCTGCTCGACGCGCAGCTTGCGGCGACGCCGGCGGCGCACGCGTGGCGCGAGCGCCACGACACGCTCTGGAGTCTGACCGAGGCGCTGCTCGCCGGACTGCGCAGCGGCGACTACACGCAGCTCGGGCCGCTGATCGCCGAGGTGCAGCGCGAGGCCGACGCGACGCTGGCGGCGGCCAGCGCGCTGCGCGACGAGCTCGCCGCCGGCGCGGCGGCACGCCGCGACGAGCGAGCGCGCCAGCTGCAGCACGTGGCGCTGCTGAGCGTCGCGCTGCTGCTGTTCCTCGGCCTCGCCGTCGCCGAGCCGGCGGCGCGCTTCGTGCGGCGCCAGCACCTGCGCCTCGCGGCGCAGGCCGGCGAGCTCGAACGCCTCGTGCTCGCCGCCGAGCGCACGCACAACGTCGTGCTCGTCACCGACGCCGAGCGCCGCACCGTGTGGGCCAACGACGCCTTCACGCGCCTGAGCGGCTACACGCTCGCCGAGGCGATCGGCCGCACACCGGACGAGCTCCTGCACGGCGAGCGCACCGACGCCGCGACGGCAGCGCGCCTGCGCGGGGCGCTCGACGCCGGGCACGGCGTGCGCGTCGAGCTGCTCCACCGCGCCAAGGACGGACGCGAGTACTGGGTCGACCTCGACGTGCAGCCGCTCGTCGACGACGCCGGCCGGCCCAGCGGCTTCGTGCACGTCGAGACCGACATCACCGAGCGCGTCGAGGAGCGGCTGAAGAGGGCCGCGCTGCTTGCCGCGCTGCCGGTGGGCGTCGTGCTGAAGGACGCCGCCGGCACCGTCGTCGACTGCAACCCGGCGGCCGAGCAGGTGCTGCGGCTGCCGCGCCCGCAGCTGCTCGGCCACGGCGTGACCGACCGCCGCTGGCGCACGGTGCGCGAGGACCTGAGCGACTACCCGCTCGCCGATCAGCCGTCATCGCGCGCGCTGGCCAGCGGCGAGCCGGTGCGCGGCGAGGTCATGGGCGTGCTGACACCCGACGGCGAGCTGCGCTGGCTGCTCGTGAACAGCGAGCCGATGCGCGACGCCGCGGGCCGCGTCGCCGGCGCGGTGGCCTGCTTCGTCGACGTCACCGAGCAGCGCGCCCGCGAGCGATTGCTCGCGTTGACCGTCGAAGGCTCGGGCGTGGGGGTGTGGCAGTGGAACGTCGCCGACGGCACCGCCAGCGGCAACGAGCGCCTGTGGCGCATGCTCGGCTACGAGCGAGCGCCGGCCGACGCGACGGCGCGCGCCTGGGAGACGCTCGTGCACCCCGAGGACCGCGCGGGCTGGCGCGCGGCGCTGCGCGCGCACCTCGCCGACCCGACCGTGCCGTACCGCTGCGTGCTGCGCCTGCAGCGCGCCGACGGCGGCTGGGCAAGCGTGATCTCGTCGGGCTCGGTCATCGAGCGGCGCGCCGACGGCCGGCCGGTGCGCATGGCCGGCACGCACGTCGACATGACCGAGCAGCTCGCGCTGCACGCGCAGCTGCGCGACAGCGCACGCACCGACGCGCTGACGCGCCTGCCCAACCGCAGCGTCGTCTTCGAGCGGGTCGAGCTGGCGCTGCGGCGCTGGCAGCAGCCGCCGCACCGCCACTTCGCGGTGCTGTTCATGGACTTCGACCGCTTCAAGCAGGTCAACGACACCTACGGTCACACGGCGGGCGACCAGCTGCTGCGCCAGATCGCGCAGCGCCTGCAGGGCGCGCTGCGCGGCGCCGACCTGCTCGGCCGCGCCGGCGCGGCCGCGGGCACCGCCGCGCGCATCGGCGGCGACGAGTTCGTCGTCCTGCTCGAGGACCTGCGCGCGCCCGACGACGCGCTGCGCGTCGCCGAGCGCCTGGTCGAGGTGCTGGCCAAGCCGTATGCCGTCGGTGCACGGATGCTGCACTCGGGGGCGAGCATCGGCGTCGTGACCTGCGAGCGCGCCGGCCCCGACGCCGAGACGGTGCTGCGCGACGCCGACACCGCGATGTACGAGGCCAAGCGCGCGGGCCGCGGCCGCTGGGTGCTGTTCGACCCGTCGATGCACGAACGCCTTGAGCGCCAGATGGCCCTCGAGCACGAGCTGCGCCGCGCGCTTGCCGCCGACGAGCTGTCGGTCGCCTACCAGCCGGTGGTCGACCTGCGCAGCGGGCGCACCGTCGGCCTCGAGGCCCTCGTGCGCTGGCGCCACCCGACGCGTGGCGCGATCTCGCCGGCGGAGTTCATCCCGGTGGCCGAGGAGTGCGGGCTGATCGACGCCGTCGGCAGCTTCGTGCTGCGCACCGCGTGCCGCCGCTTCGCGGCCTGGCGCGAGGCGCTCGGTGCCGCGGCGCCGCAGCGGCTGGCGGTGAACCTGTCGCGCGCGCAGCTGAAGGCGCCGGGGCTCGTCGCCGAGGTGGGCCGGGTGCTCGCCGCCAGCGCTCTGCCCGCGCCGTGCCTGCAGCTCGAGGTCACCGAGAGCCTGGCCGCGCAGGACGAGGGCGTGCAGGCCACGCTGCGCGAGCTGAAGGCGCTCGGCGTGCGACTCGCGCTCGACGACTTCGGCACCGGCTACTCGTCGCTGGCCTGCCTGCACCTGCTGCCGGTCGACACGGTGAAGATCGACCGTTCGTTCGTCAGCCGGATCGAGGGCAGCGAGCACCACCGCACGCTGATCGAGGCGACGATCCGCGTCGCGCGCTCGCTGGCGATGGAGACGGTGGCCGAGGGCATCGAGACCGCGTCGCAGTCGCTGCAGCTCTACGCGCTCGAGTGCGACAAGGGTCAGGGTTACCTGTTCAGCCCGCCGCTGCCCGAGACCGAGGTCGAGCCCTTCCTGCGCCACCGCATGGCCGACGCGCTCGCGGCCTGAGCGCACCTGCCAACGCGGGCGTCGCGGGCGGGTTCCCCGGTTCGTCGCCGCCGGCTGCAGTTCGTCGGCGGGGGCGCGCAGCCCGTCGCGCCGGCGCGTGCGGCGTCGGCGGCGCTCCTACACTGCTGCACCTCCACCCGACACCGCGCCCGGTCGAGACGCGCCCGCCGCGAGGCCACGCGAGCCGGCGCAGCAAGGACGATCACGATGCACAGGAAAGCGCTCGCCTGGGGCGCCGCGGTGACGCTGGCCGCCGGCGTCGCCGTCGCGGCCGTCGTCGCCGGCCCCGGCCTGCCCGGCCTCGGCGGCAAGAAGGCGGACAAGCCCGAGGTCACGCTCGAATTCCGCGCGAGCGAGGTCGTGCGCCCGCGGCGCGCCGCGATGCCGCTCGAGCTGTCGTTCTCGGGGCCGCTCGTCGCGCCTCAGACCGCCGTCGTGCGCAGCAAGGCCGCCGGCACGCTGCTGACGCTGGCCGTCGCCGAGGGCAGCCGCGTGCGCGCCGGCCAGGTGCTCGGCACGCTCGACCTCGCCGAGCTCGACAGCAGGCTCGGCGAACGCGCGGCGATGCTCGAATCGGCGCGCGCACGGCTCGCGCAGGCGCAGCACGACCACGCCGCCAACGAGGCGCTCGCCACGCAGGGCTTCATTTCGGCGAACGCGCTGCAGGCGTCGCGCACCGCGCTCGACGCCGCGCAGGCGCAGTGGCGCGCGGCGCAGGCGCAGGTCGACACGGTGCGCGTCACGAGGCGCGACGCGGCGCTGCTCGCGCCGATCGACGGCGTCGTCGCGAAGCGGCACGCGCTTCCGGGCGAGAAGCTCGCCGCCGAGCAGCCGGTGGTCACGCTGGTCGACCTCGCGACGCTCGAGCTCGCCGGCGCCGTCGGCACGCACGAGGTCTCGCGGCTCGCGCCGGGGATGCCGGTGCAGGTGAGCGTCGAAGGGCTCGATGCGCCGCGCGCGGCCAGGCTCGCGCGCATCGCGCCGGCCGCGGAACCGGGTACCCGCTCGATCGGCGTCACCGCGGTGCTGCCCAACCCCGACGAGCGCCTGCGCGCCGGCCAGTACGCGACCGCCAGCGTCGTGCTCGACGACCCGGTGCAGCGCCTGACGCTGCCCGTGAGCGCGATCTCCGGTGCGCCGGGGCAGGAAGGCGCGTGGGTGATCGACGGCGGCGCGCTCGTGCGCCGCGCCGTCGTGCTCGGCCGGCGCGACCCCGCGGCCGGGCGCGTCGAGGTGCTGCAGGGCGTGGCCGACGGCGACGTCGTGCTCGGCGCACGCTTCGACCATCTTCGCGACGGCGCGAAGGCGGTCGTCGTCGACGAGCCCGCCGTCTCCGCGGCGTCCGCCCCCGCCGTCCGATCGACGGCGAACTGAGCGCGTCCCATGTGGATCACCCGCGTCTCGATCGCGCAGCCGGTGTTTGCGACCATGGTGATGGTCGCGCTGACGGTGCTCGGCCTGTTCAGCTACGCGCGCCTGGGCGTCGAGCAGTTGCCCGACGTGTCGCCGCCGGTGGCCTTCGTCGACATCGCGTACCCGGGCGCGAGCCCGGAGGCGGTCGAGCGCGAGCTCACGAAGCCGGTCGAGGAGGCGCTCAACGGCATCGCCGGCGTCAGGCGCATCACGTCGCGCAGCTTCGAGGGCCGCAGCCAGACCAGCGTCGAGTTCGGCCTCGACGCCGACATGGCGCGTGCGCTGCAGGACGTGCGCGACCGCGTCGCCGCCGTGCAGAGCGCGTTCCCGCGCGACGCGCGCGCGCCCAGCGTGCTGCGCTTCGACAACGAGAACGCGCAGCCGGTCGTCGTCGCGGCGCTGCGCTCGTCGGCGCGCACGCCGCGCGAGCTGTCGCTGCTCGCCGAGCAGACGGTCGGGCGGCGGCTGCAGCGCGTCGACGGCGTCGCGCGCGTCGAGATCAGCGGCCTGGCCACGCGCGAGGTGCGCATCGACCTCGACCCGGCGCGGCTGCGCGCCTACGCGGTGACGCCGGCCGAGATCGCGGGCGCGCTCGCCGAGCTCAACCGCGACCAGCCGGTGGGTCTGCTCAGCGACCCGTTGCAGGACACGCTGCTGCGCGTCGAGGCTCGCGTGCGCGACCCGCGCGACTTCGCCGCCCAGGTCGTCGCGCACCGAAACGGCCTGCCGCTCACGCTCGCCGATCTCGGCACGCTCGTCGAGCGCGAACGCGAGCCCGAATCGATCGCGCGCGTGAACGGCGAGCCGGCGGTCAACTTCAACGTCTACAAGCAGCAGGATGCGAACATCGTCGCCACCGGCGACGCCGTCAAGACGGCGCTCGACGAGCTGCGCAAGACGCTGCCGCCCGGCGTCGAGCTGCAGCTGATCTATGCCAACAGCGACTGGGTCAAGGGCAGCCTGCGCGGGCTGCAGCGCACGCTGATCGAGGGCGCGCTGCTGACGGTGGCGATCGTGTTCCTGTTCCTGCACTCGTGGCGCAGCACCGTGATCACCGGGCTGACGCTGCCAATCGCCGTCGTCAGCAGCTTCATCGCCGTGCACGCGTTCGGCTTCACGCTGAACTTCATGACGATGATGGCGCTGTCGCTGTGCATCGGCCTGCTGATCGACGACGCGATCGTCGTGCGCGAGAACATCGTGCGCCACGTCGGCCTCGGCAAGGACCACGTGCGCGCGTCGCTCGACGGCACGCAGGAGATCGGGCTGGCGGTGCTGGCCACCACGTTCGCGATCTGCGCCGTGTTCGTGCCGGTGGCGTTCATGGGCGGCATCGTCGGCAAGTTCTTCTACCCGTTCGGCATCACCGTCGTCGTCGCGGTGCTGGTGAGCCTGTTCGTCAGCTTCACGCTCGACCCGATGCTGTCGTCGCGGTGGAAGGACCCGCCGTCGCAGCGCCTGCGCACGCTGCCGGTGATCGGCGCCGCGATTCGCGGCACCGACGCGATGCTCGACGCGATGCACGCCGCGTACGAGCGGCTGATCCGCTGGGCGTTCAGCGGCCGCCGCTTCACGATGCCGTGGCCGGCGTACGGCCACCCCTTGGCCGCCGACGGTCACCGCGACCGCTCGGCGCCGCGCCGCTGGCGGCGCGCGACGCTGACGCCGCGCGGCGTGATCGTCGCCGCACCGACCAGGGTTTCACGCAGCTCAGCGTGCGCATGCCGGTGGGCTCGAGCCTGGCGCGCAGCGACGCCAAGGTGCGCCAGATCGAGGAGATCCTCGCCCAGTTCCCCGAGGTGAAGACGGTGTCGACCAACGTCGGCGGGCAGGGGCAGGGGCTCGCCGTCGGGCGCAACCAGGCGACGCTCAACATCGGTCTCGTCGACCGCGACGAGCGCCGGCGCACGCAGAAGCAGGTCGAGGACGCGATCCGCGAGCGCATCGCCAAGATCCCCGGCATCGAGGTCTCGGTCGGCTTCGACCGCCCGATCTACGTCGCGATCCTCGGCCACGACGCCGAGGGGCTCGCGCAGGTCGCGCGCGACTTCGCCGACGAGGTCCGCCGCATCCCCGGCATCGTCGACCTCGAGCTGTCAGTCAAGCCCGGGCTGCCTGCGTACGCGGTGCGCCTGAAGCCCGACGCCGTGCGCGAGCTCGGCCTGACGCCGCCGCAGCTCGCCTCGAGCCTGCGCGCCTACGTCAACGGCGAGGTCGCCACGACCTGGACGACGCCCGACGGCGAGCAGGTCGACGTGCTGCTGCGCCTGCCCGAGGCACAGCGCGAGCGCGTCGACCAGCTGCGCGCGCTGCCGGTGGCGTTCGCCCGCGACGGCACGCCGATCGCGCTCGACCGCGTCGCCGACATCGTGCCGGTTGCCAACCCCGAGGTGATCCGGCGCCAGAACCTGCAGCGGCGCGAGGCGATCTTCGCCGGCGTCGAGGGGCGGCCGGCCGGCGACGTCGGCGCCGACGTGAAGAAGCTGATCGAGCGCACGACGCTGCCGCCGGGCTACAGCTTCGACGTCGGCGGCGCGACGCGCGAGCAGCAGGACGCGTTCCAGGCGATGCTCGGCGCGATGGTGCTCGCCGTGATCTTCATCTACATCGTGCTCGCGAGCCAGTTCGGCAGCTTCGTGCAGCCGGTGGCGATCATGGCCTCGCTGCCGCTGGCGCTGATCGGCGTGATGCTCGCGCTGCTGGTCTCGCGCGGCACGCTCAACGTGTTCTCGATGATCGGCCTCGTGATGCTGATGGGGCTGGTGACGAAGAACGCGATCCTGCTCGTCGACTTCGCCAACCGCGCGCGCCGCGCCGGCGCCAGCGTGCCCGAGGCGCTGCTGCAGGCCGGGCAGATCCGCATGCGCCCGATCGTGATGACGACGGCGGCGATGATCTTCGGCATGCTGCCGCTCGCACTCGCGCTCAACGACGGCGGCGAGCTGCAGGCGCCGATGGGGCGCGCGATCATCGGCGGGCTGATCACGTCGACGCTGCTGACGCTCGTCGTCGTGCCGGTGCTCTACAGCTATCTCGCGCGCGAGCGCGTCGCAGCACCCGGCGGCGCCGTGCTGCCGCGCGCCGCGCCGGCCGACCGCGACTGACGCGCGGGGACGCGCGGCGTCAGAAACGCCCGCTCAGGCTGAGCGCGAGCATCGGCGCGGTGCCGTGGTCGACCGAGACGATCGTGCGCCCGCCATCGGCGTTGATCTCGAGCTCGCCGCCGAACTGCGCGCCGGCGAACAGCGACAGCGACAGCTCCGGCGTGAAGCGGTACTGCAGGCGGGCGAAGGCGATCGCGCCCGAGTAGCTGCCGGTGCCGTTCGGCGCCGGCGGGTAGTAGTCGGTGAGGCGAAAGCGCAGCGACCGGTACGCGCCGCCGACGCTCGCCTCCCAGCCGCCGTCGAAGCTGCGCACGAGCTCGAGGCCGGCCGGGCCCGTGGGGCCGGCCGTCAGCGGGTTGGTCAGTCGCCAGCGGTCGTCGAGCTGCCACTCGACGAGCAGGATCGGGAACACGGTGTCGTCGTCGAGGCCGCGGAAGTACGAAAAACCGAACCCGACGTACTGGCGCGGCGAGACCGCGTAGCTCACGGCGACGACGCTGCCGTAGCGCGCGCCCTCGCCGTTGAGCGCCTCGTCGGCCGTCGCGATCTGGTACGACGGCACGACGGAGACGCTCCACTGGCGGTCGACCGCGAAGCGCATCGGCACCGAAATCGTCCGCAGATGCACCGCGGACCATGGATCGAGCTGCGGCACGAGGCCGCTGCCGGAGAACTTGAACCGGTGGTCGAACGACGACAGTCCCAGGCCGACGCTCAGGCGAGGGTTCGCGGCGTAGTTGGCCGACAGCGACACGCCGATCGAGTCGAGCTGCACGCTGCCGCCGCCGTCGAGATCGGCGTCGCCGAACCACGCCGCCGAGGCCGCGACGCCGAAGGTCCACGGGCTGCCCGGGCCGGCGCCTTGCGCCTGAACGGCGCCGCTCAATGCGCAAAGGGCGAGCAGAGCGAGGCTCGGGATGTGACGGTGGGGTCGAACCGGTGGTGCGGGCATGGCGGGCAAGGGTCTAGGCTGCGTCGGGATGTCGGCGGTCGGCATAGATTGTTTCATGCCGCGTGCGCAGGCCGGCGGTCGGTGCCGGGGAGCGTCGCCAGGCCGCGCGGGGCGGCCGCCGCGCGCGATCCGCGATACTGCGCCCATGCTCGACTGCCCCCAAACCTCAGGCACGTTCGGTCGGCGCCGTTCCCGGGCACGCCGGCCGGCGGTGATCGCGTTGCCGGTGCTCGCGGCACTGCTGCTGGCAGGCTGCGAAGCGCCGACGAAGGGTTTCGCCGGCCCCGGCTGCTACGACTACCGCGGCGTGCGCGACGCCGCGGTCGCGACCGAGGCCGAGTGCCGGGCGCTGAACATGGACTGGTACACCACCGCGCCGCCGGGCATGCGCAGCGTGCCGTGACCGCACCGGCGGCCGACGACCGGCGGCGACGGCCGGCTCAGGCGTCGCGCGCGGCCTCGCGCTCGCGCAGCTCGGTCTTCAGCACCTTGCCGTAGTTGTTCTTCGGCAGCGCGTCGACGACACGGTAGACCTTCGGCCGCTTGTAGCGCGCGATGTGCTCGAGGCAGTGCGCGTCGAGCAGGGCTGCGAGGGCGTCCGGCGGTGCGCCGCGCGGCACGACGTACGCCACAAGCGTCTCGCCCCACTCGGGGTCGGGCCGACCGACGACGGCGACCTCGGCGACCGCCGGGTGCAGCAGCAGCGCTTCCTCGACCTCGCGCGGGTAGACGTTGTTGCCGCCGCTGATCACGAGGTCCTTGCTGCGGTCGAGCAGCGTCAGGAAGCCTTCGTCGTCGAGGCGGCCGACGTCGCCGGTGTAGAGCCAGCCGTCGCGTATCGTCGCCGCCGTCGCCTCGGCGTTGGCCCAATAGCCGGCCATCACGACGTCGCCGCGCACGCAGACCTCGCCCGGGGCGCCGGGCGGCAGCGCGCGGCCGTCGGCGTCGCGGATCGACAGTTCGACGTTCGGCTGCGCGACGCCGACCGACGCCGCGCGCTCGGCCCACCTCTGGTGTGCGCGGTCCTCGAGCACGTGCTTCGGCAGCACCGTGATCGTCATCGGGCTTTCGCCCTGGCCGTAGATCTGCGCCAGGTGCGGGCCCAGCGCCGCGCGCGCGGCCACGAGGTCGGCGAGGTACATCGGCGCGCCGCCGTAGACGATCGTCGCCAGCCCCGACGGGGCAACGCCGTGCTCGCGCGCGTGCGCGGCGAGGCGGTTGACGATCGTCGGCGCGGCGAAGCACGAGGCGTGGCGCCAGTGCGCGGCGAGGGCGAAGAACTCGGCCGCGTCGAGGCCGCCGCTGTCGGGCACGACGTTGACGCCACCCGTCATCACGTAGGGCAGGTGGTACATGCCGCTGCCGTGGCTGAGCGGCGCCGGGTGCAGGCAGGCGTCGCCCGGCTGCAGCGGCTGCACGGTGGCGAGGTACGCCAGCGCGCACTCGCGCAGGTTGCGCGGCGTGAGCGTGACGCCCTTCGGCCGCCCGGTGGTGCCGCTGGTGTAGAAGAGCCAGGCCGCGTCGCCATCGGCGCGTTCGACGGGCTCGGCGAGCGGCCCGCCCGCCTGCCACGGCGCCAGCGCCGCGGCGACGTCGAGCACGGCGCAGCCCTGCGGCACGTGGCCGTCGAGCGCCTGCGCGTGCGCAGCGTCGACGACGACGAGCTTCGCGCCGCTGTGGCCCAGGATCCAGCCCGCCTCGCGCCCGTGCAGGCGCTCGTTCATCGGCACAACGACGAGCCCGGCCCACCACGCGCCCCACAGCGCGAACAGGTACGGCGGCGCGTTGCGCAGGTACAGCGCGACGCGGTCACCTGGCGCGAGCTCTCGCCCGCGCAGCCACCCGGCGGTGCGCGCCGCGGCGTCGGCGAAGTCGCGGTAGGTCGCGACGCAGGTGGTGCCATGCGCGACCGCCGGTCGGGCGGGGTGCAGGCGGGCGCTGCGTTGCAGCCACAGGGCGGGGTTCATCGGCGGTCCGGCACGGTCGCGAACGGCGCCGATGGTACCGGGCGGGTGCGCCGGCCGAGCCGGGGCGGTGGCGTCGCTGCCGTCAGCGCGGCGGGCGGGTCGCTGCCGGCGCGACGGCGACCGGCGCCGGCCGCGCGTCCGGCGGGAGCGCAAGTGTCACGGCGTGGCCGCCACGCTGGCGCGAGCGCAGGCCCCAGCTCCACAGCTGCTCCGACGGCAGCGGCAGCACGAGGAACCAGTGCTCGAGCACCGCCAGCGACAGCAGCGTGCCCGCGAAGGTGAGGGCGACGACGTCGAACGCGCTCGCACCCTCGGCCACCGCGGCCTGCCAGACCATCATCGCGACGATCGTCGCGACGATCACCGAGAACGGAAACAGCGCGTTGCTCGGCGCGCGCCGGAAGTAGGACTGCAGGTAGGCGAGGTGCGGCGGCAGGAAGCCTTCGTTGAGGTTGCGCACGCCAAGGAAGACGTTGAGCTTGGCGCTCTGCCGCATCACCCACAGGATGAGGTAGGTCCACAGGCCGACCGGGTTCTCGCCGCCCCAGGTCGCGGCCAGCACCGCGGCGAACAGCGCGACGAGCGCGAGCTCGTGGTGCAGCACCGCCTGCAGCGCACAGCGAAAACGCGGCCAGCCGACGGTGCCCGGCGGCAGCGCAGTGCGTCGCGAGCCGGTGACGACGCCGAGCAGGAAGGCGATCTCCTGCCAGGCCCACACCATCACGCCGCAGGTGAACGCCAGATAGGCGCCGGTGATGCGGGTGTCGTCGCGCGTGGCGTACAGGCCCAGCAATGCCAGCGCGAGCAGGAAGGTCGCGACGGCCATCGTGACCTTGAACGTGCGCCGGGGCAGCCCGTCGAGGTAGAGGATGACGCCGGTGCTGAACCACCACACGAAGAGGGTGAACAGCACCGGGCCGAGGTACGTCGTCATGCGGCGGCTCCGGCGCTCGTCGCGGGCCCGGCGTTCACCAGGCGGGTTGCAGCCGGGTCTGCTGCGGCAGCGCGTGCGACTTCACCGGCAGCAGGTACACGCGGGCGAAGGTCAGCGCGGCGCCGGCGCTCCACCAGGCGCGCTGCAGCTGGCCGACGACGCCGCCACGCGCCTTCGCCTCGGCGGCCTTCGACATGCAGACGAACAGGCGCTCCATGCCGGCGCGGAACGCCGGGTGGTCGATGTCGAGCGAGATCGGGAACACCTGCTTGCTGATCTCGGTGGTGATGCGAAACACGGTGTAGTCGTACTCGGTCGACGCGAGACCCATCGCCTCGTGCAGCTGCGGGCGCATGTGGTCGCGCACGTACATGGTCGCGAACACGGCGAGCAGGAAGAAGCGGATCCACAGCAGGTTGCCTCCCGACAGCAGGTGCGGGTGGGCGCGCATGATCAGCGCGAAGCTCTCGCCGTGGCGGAATTCGTCGTTGCACCAGCGCTCGAACCAGCGGAAGATCGGGTGGAAGCGCCTGTCGGGGTGGCGCTCGAGCTGGCGGTAGATCGTGATGTAGCGCGCGTAGCCGATCTTCTCCGACAGGTACGTCGCGTAGAAGATGTACTTCGGCTTGAAGTAGGTGTACTTCTTCGTGCGCTTGATGTCGCCGAGGTCCACGCCCATGCCGTAGTCCTTCAGCGACTGGTTGATGAAGCCGGCGTGGCGCGACTCGTCGCGCGCCATGAATTCCATCAGCTGCTTCACGTCGGGGTTCGAGACGTTCTTCTTGATCTCGTTGTAGAGCACGCAGCCGCTGAACTCCGACGTGATCGAGCTGATCAGGAAGTCCTTGAACTCCTGGTCGAGTTCGGGCGGCAGTTCGCGGAGCTCGTCCTTGAAGGCGGCGTCGCGCTGGAAGTGGTCGTGGTTGTTGTCGCCTTCGTACTCGGCCATCATCGCGTCCCACTCGGCGCGCACGCTGCCGACGTCGATGCGATCCATCGCGGCGAAGTCGGTCGTGTAGAAGCGCGGCGCGATGATCGAGTCGGCGCGTGCGCGCGCGGTGGCCTCGGCCGAGACGCCCTTGGGGATCGGGGCGGTGGTGGTGTTCATGCGGGTGTCTCCTGGTCAGCGCGTGTCGCGCAGCATCAGTTCGGCGAACACGGCGGCGTTGGTCGGCCCGAACGAGCCGAGGTCGACCTTGCGGCCGGTGGCGGGGTCGGCCAGCGTCATGCGGCCGTCGGCGTGCGCGACGAGGCGAAACGGCACGTCGTCACCGATGCCCGAGCGCCGGCGCTCGCGCGCCAGCCCGCGCATCGTGCCGCGCAGGAAGCCGTTGCTGCCGGGCTCGATCTTGCGCACGAGCGCGTCGTTGGACGGGTCGACGACGTCGATGCTGCCGTCGCTGCGGTCGAGGAAGCGCAGGTCGCGCTGCTCGACGACCGGCGGTTCGGGCACCTTGACGACGCCGATGCCGGTCAGGCGCACGAAGGCGACGAGCACGACGACGGCGACGACCATCGCGGCGGCGCTGCGCAGGATGAAGCGGGGGAGCTGCGGGTGGGCGGCGGCTTGGCTCATGGCGCGTGCACTCCGTTCAGGCGGCGAGCACGCGGCCCGCGGGCGCCGCGCCCGGCCCGGTGGCGAGCGTGCCGGCGGCGGCCAGCGGCTGGCGTGCCTGGCCAGCCGCCGCGGCCAGTGCGTCGGCGAGCTTCGCGGCGACGCTGCGGGCCTGCGGCAGCGCGCGCAGCGTCGGCTGCGGCCGGCGCACGTGCCAGGGCCGCGCGTGCGGCCACAGGTGCAGGTACGCGATGCGCTCGGGGCCGGCGAGCGCGAGCGAGATGTCGCCGGTGCCGTCGGCGTGGCAGCGCAGGTCGGCGCTCGCGATGCGCGCGAGCGGCAGGTTGAAGCTGATGCTCAGCACGACGCCGACGCGCATCACGACGCGGCGGTTCGTCAGCGTGTAGACGGTGCTGCGCGCCATCAGCCACGCGATCAGCATCAGCAGGCCGACGGCGATGCCGGCCAGCGGCAGCGTCCACGCGGCGGCGAGCAGCGCATCGACCGCGCCGCCGCCACCGCCGAGCACGTCGGCCACGCGCCAGGCGATCAGCAGCCCGAAGTAGACGAGCACCTTGCGCACGTGCAGCGCGTCGATCGCCAGCCGCTGCCAGTGCGGTGCGCCCTGCCAGACGATGCGTTCACCCGCGGGCAGCACTTCGGGCAAGCCGTGCACCGGCTCGTGGTCGTGTTCGGGTTCGGCATGGCTCATCGTCGGCTCCTGGACTCGTTGTGCGTCGCGGCGCGGCCGCAGGTCAGATCAGCGGCTCCTGCCGCTCGGCGGTCGCGTACAGCGTGCCGGCGCCGTAATAGGCCATGATCTTCTCCTCCTCGAGCAGCGTGACGCGGTCGGGGTGCTTGGTCGTCGGCACGTCGGCGAACTGGCTCGCGAGCAGCGACTTCACGCGCACCTGGATCTGGCGGTCCTTGATGCGCCCGGTGGCGAAGTCCCACAGCCCGCCGGGGTAGTTCACGCGGGTGAAGTTCATCGGCAGCAGCACGCGCTTCGTGCCACCGGGCACCGGCACCTCGACCTCCATGTAGCGGAACACGGCCTCGGAGCGGTCGACCCACAGGTCGACGACCTTGCCCGCGACCTTGCCGTCGACGCCGAACACCGGCTTGCCGCGCGGGTCGGGATCGTCGGAGGCCACCTCGTGGTCGGGATCGCCGCGCAGCGGCACGATCTTCGGCGCGCCGTCGAAGCCGAGGTCGGGCACGTCGGCGCGCATCGCGTAGGCGCCGGGGCCGACGCCGGCCTTCATCGGGTCGCCGACCGGCTCGATCGGGGCGCCGAGCCAGTTCGCCGTCGGCCGCGCCGCGTAGGGCGGCTCGGGCTTGTCGAAGTTCGGGGCCTGGAACGTCGTGCCGTCGCGCAGCAGGAACGTCTTCGGCTTCGGGATCGGCGGCCAGCCCTGCACCGTGATGTGCGCCGAGCGCTCGCTCTCGAGCGGATAGCCTTCGCGCTTGTTCTCGCGCACGAGGTAGTAGATCAGGGCGGCGAAGAAGCCCCAGAACACGTACAGCACGATCTGGGCGACGTCGATGTAGCCCGTGAGGGCGCCGGTTCCCATGGTGTGGCCTCCTGTCGGTGATGCCTGGGCGAAGCGGGTCAGCCGGGAAACTCGGCCAGCCCGAAAGGTTGAGAGGACGAACGTGCGCACGCCTGCGCGTGCGGCGCGCGGGCGCTGCGCACGAGCGGCCCGATCGCGACCAGCGTCGCGAACAGCAGCGCGATCTCGAGGTGGTAGACGAAGCTGTAGCCGATGGCCGGTGAGGTCAGCGCCGGCCCCAGCGCGCCGCTCGTCGCAAGCGCCGAGACGAGGTCGCGCAACGCGCCGCCGGCGCCGATCGCCAGCCCCGCCGCGGTGGCTTGAACCGCGCCCCAGGCGCCGAGCGCGATGCCGTTGCGCGTCGAGCCCTTCGCGAGGTCCATCGCGGCGGTCAGCGTCGCGACCGCGAACAGGCCGCCGCCGAAGCCGATCACCGCGGTGCCGACGCGAAACAGCGTCACCGAGTCGAGCGGGTGGGCGAAGACGACGGCGGCGAACGCGGCGATGCCGGCGAGCGCGCCACCGGCGGCGAGTCGGCAGGGGTCGGCCCCGCGCTTGAGCCAGCGCGCCGCGAGCGCGAACGCGGCCAGCGAGCCGCCAGCGAGCAGCGCCGTCAGCGCCGTCGTCGCGCCGACGCCCAGCCCCATGATCTGGCCGCCGTAGGGCTCGAGCAGGATGTCTTGCATGCTGAACGCGGCGGTGCCGAGGCCCACCGCAACCAGCAGCCGGCTCGCGCGCCCGCCGGCGGCGAACTCGCGCCAGCTCTGGCGAAAGCCCGGGCGCGGCAGGTGCGGTGCGGTCAGCTGCGGGCGGCGCGGCTCCTGCTTCCACAGCGCGACCAGGTTCAGCGCCATCGACGCCAGCGCGACGCCCTGGATGATCTGGATCAGCTTGACCTGGCGGAAGTCGGCGAGCAGGGCGCCGAACCCGAGGCTCGCGACGACCATGCCGACGAGCAGCATCACGTACAGCAGCGCGACGACGCGCGGGCGCGTGTCCTCGGGGGCGAGGTCGGTCGCGAGCGCAAGGCCGGCCGTCTGCGTCGTGTGCAGCCCCGCGCCGACGAGCAGGAAGGCGAGCGCCGCGCCGATCTGGCCATAGAGGATCGGGCCGTGCGTGTCGCCTGACAGCACGAGCAGCGCGAACGGCATGATCGCGAAGCCGCCGAACATCAGCAGCGTGCCGAACCAGATGTAGGGCACGCGCCGCCAGCCGAGCACCGAGCGGTGGTGGTCGGAGCGGTGGCCGATCAGCGCGCGCAGCGGCGCGAACAGGAGCGGCAGCGCGACCATCGTCGCGACGAGGAACGCCGGCACGCCGAGCTCGACGATCATCACGCGGTTGAGCGTGCCGTTGAGCAGCACGAGCGCCATGCCGACCGAGACCTGGAACAGCGACAGCCGCAGCAGCCGCGGCAGCGGCAACTCGGTGCTCGCGGCGTCGGCGAACGGCAGCAGGCGCGGGCTGACGTGCTTCCAGCCGCGCGCGAGTTGCGCGCCCAGGCGCGGGCGATCGGCGCGCGTGGTCATGTGCGCACGAGCTCCAGTGCCTGCGACGTGTAGAAGCCCTGCGCGACGCGCTGCGTGCGCGCCCGCCGCCAGCCGTGCAGCAGCGGTTCGGCGTCGAGCCGGCGGTGCAGGTCGGCCTCGGCGACCGGCTCGATCGCGGGCGAACGGTTGCTGCGCGGGAACCACTGACCCACCGCGTGCATCGCCGCCAGCGCCGGCGTGCGCGGCGCGAACGTGAACACGATCGACACGCGCGCTCGCTGCGCGAGGCCGGCGAGCACGCGCACCGCGTCGGGCGTGCGGTAGTGGATCAGCGAGTCCATGCCGACGACGTGATCGAACGTGCCGAGCGCCGGGTCGAGCATGTCGCCGGCGCGAAAGTCGATGTGCTCGCGCAGTTCGTCGGGCAGCCGATCGCGCGCGATCTGCACCAGCGTCGGCGACAGGTCGATCGCGGTGACGTGCGCGCCACGGCGCGCTGCCTCGACCGCGAGCAGCCCGGTGCCGCAGCCGGCGTCGAGCACGCGCGCGCCGGCGAGGTCGGCGGGCAGCCACGACAGCAGCGTCGCGCGCATGCGCTCGCGCCCGGCGCGCACGGTGGCGCGGATGCGCCCGACCGGCGCGTCGGAGGTCAGGCGGGCCCAGGCGTCGGCCGCGGTGCGGTCGAAGTAGTGCTCGATCTCGCTGCGGCGTTCGGTGTAGGTTTGCGCGTTCATCAGTCGAAGCCCAGGAGGTCGAAGATCTCGCGGTCCTTCAGCGCCGCGGGGGCGATCGGGTCGGTGCCGGCCCACAGGCGCGCGGCCAAGCGCAGATACTCCTGCTGCACCGCCTCGACCTCGGCCGACGGCTCCATCTCGAACAGCGTCGCCTTCTTCAGGCGCGACTTGCGGATCGCGTCGAGCTGCGGGAAGCGCGCGAGCGTGCTCAGACCGACGCGGTCGTTGAACTTGTCGATCTGGTCGGTGGCGTCGCTGCGGTTGGCGATCACGCCGCCGAGCCGCACGTTGTAGTTCTTCGCCTTCGCGCTGATCGCCTGCACGATGCGGTTCATCGCGAAGATGGAGTCGAAGTCGTTGGCGGTCACGATCAGCGCGCGGTCGGCGTGCTGAAGCGGCGCGGCGAAGCCGCCGCACACCACGTCGCCGAGCACGTCGAAGATGACGACGTCGGTGTCCTCGAGCAGGTGGTGCTCCTTGAGCAGCTTGACGGTCTGGCCGACGACGTAGCCGCCGCAGCCGGTGCCCGCCGGCGGACCGCCGGCCTCGACGCACATCACGCCGTTGAAGCCCTCGAAGACGAAGTCTTCGGGGCGCAACTCCTCGGCGTGGAAGTCGACCGACTCGAGGATGTCGATCACGGTCGGCACGAGCTTCTTGGTCAGCGTGAACGTGCTGTCGTGCTTCGGGTCGCAGCCGATCTGCAGCACGCGCTTGCCGAGCTTGCTGAACGCGACGCTCAGGTTGCTCGACGTCGTGCTCTTGCCGATGCCGCCCTTGCCGTAGACGGCGAACACCTTGGCAGTGCCGATCTTCAGGTTCGGGTCCATCTGGACCTGCACGCTGCCCTCGCCGTCGGGGCGGCGGCCGGGGCTGGCGGCGCTGCGCTTCAGGTCGGTGAGCGGGACGCTGGCGACATTCATGCAACTGCTCCTTGGTAGACGCCTTCAAGCCGGTCTTCGAGTTCCTCGCCCGCCTGCCGAAGGGCTTCGAGCATGCTGTCGTCGGGCTTCCAGTATTCGCGCTCGCAGGCCTCGAGCAGCCGGCTCGCGACCTTCGCCGACGCGGTCGGGTTCAGGCGCGCGAGCCGCTCGCGCATCACCGGGTCGAGCATGAAGGTCTGCGTCAGCTGCTGGTAGACCCAGGGCTGCACCTGGCCGGTGGTGGCCGACCAGCCCATCGTGTTCGTCAGGTGCACCTCGATCTGGCGCACGCCCTCGTAGCCGTGCGCGAGCATGCCCTCGTACCACTTCGGGTTCAGCATGCGCGTGCGCGTCTCGAGCGCGACCTGTTCGGCGAGCGTGCGCACGGTGCCGCCGTTGGCGTCGCGCGTCTGGTCGCCGATGTAGACCGGCGCCACCTCGGCGTCGTTGCCTTGCGTCCTCGCCTTCGCGCGCTGCACCGCGCGGCTGATGCCGCCGAGGGTGTCGAAGTAGGTGTCGATCGTCGTCACGCCGAGCTCGACCGAGTCGAGGTTCTGGTAGGCGAGCTGCACGCCGGCGAGCACGCTCTGCAGCAGCGCGGGCTGCTGGCGCGGGCGGCCGCTGCGGCCGTAGGCGAAGCCCTTGCGGCGGGTGTAGGTCTCGGCGAGTTCGTCCTCGTCGTCCCAGCGGCCGTTGTCGACGAGGAAGTTGACGTTCGAGCCGTACGCCCCCTCGGCGTTGCCGAACACGCGCAGCGAGGCGGTTTCGAGGTCGCCGCCGTGCTGGGCCTGGTACGCCAGCGCGTGCTTGCGCACGAAGTTGCGCTCGAGGGGCTCGTCGGCCGCGGCGGCAAGGTACGCGGCTTCGGCGAGCAGCCGGATCTGCAGCGGCAGCAGGTCGCGGAAGATGCCCGACAGCGTGATCACGACGTCGACGCGCGCGCGCCCGAGCTCGTCGAGCGGGATCAGCTCGGCCCCGGCGAGGCGCCCGTAGCTGTCGAAGCGCGGGCGTGCGCCGAGCAGCGCGAGCGCCTGCGCGATCGGCGCGCCTTCGCTCTTCAGGTTGTCGGTGCCCCACAGCACGAGGGCGATCGACTCGGGGAACGCGTGACCGTCGGCGAGGTGACGGTCGAGCAGGCGCTGCGCCTGCTTCGTGCCGTCCTTGACGGCGTAGGCGCTCGGCAGGCGAAACGGATCGAAGCCGTGCAGGTTGCGGCCGGTGGGCAGGATCTGCGGCGTGCGCAGCAGGTCGCCGCCCGGCGCCGGGCGCACGAAGCGGCCGTCGAGGGCGCGCAGGATGCCGTCGAGTTCGTGGTCCTCGGCGAGCAGCGCGGCGCTGCCGGCGAGCGCGCGCCAGACGTCGGGGGAGACGGTGTCGGCGCCGGCGACCGCCATTGCCTGCTCGGCGCTGCCATTGCGGGCGAGCACCTCGAGCGCGGCGCGCGCAGGCGTGGCACCGTGCGACGACTCGGCGAGCGCGGCCAGCATGTCGACCCGCTCGGCCTCGCTCGGCGCACGTCCGACGACGTGCAGGCCGTACGGGATCAGCGTGACCTCGAGCTCGAACACCTCGTTTGCCAGCCGCGTGACGTGCTCGGCGGCATCGGCGCCCCACGCCGGCTCGGCCGCGGCCAGCTCGAGCTCGGCGGCCTGCGCCTGGATCAGCGTGGCGAGTTCGTCGCGTTCGGCGCCAGCCTCGGGCGGCAGGCCGCGCCAGCGCTCGATCGAGCCCTTGAGGTCGACGAGGCCCTTGTACAGCCCGGCCTGCGCCACCGGCGGCGTCAGGTAGCTGACGAGCGTCGCGTGCGCGCGGCGCTTGGCGATCGTGCCCTCGCTCGGGTTGTTCGACGCGTAGAGGTAGACGTTGGGCAGGTCGCCGATCAGCCGTTCCGGCCAGCACGACGCCGACAGCCCCGCCTGCTTGCCGGGCATGAACTCCAGCGCGCCGTGGGTGCCGAAGTGCAGCACCGCGTGCGCGGCGTAGTCCTCGCGCAGCCAGCGGTAGAAGGCGCTGAAGGCGTGCGTCGGCGCGAAGCCGCGCTCGAACAGCAGCCGCATCGGGTCGCCCTCGTAGCCCATCGCCGGCTGGATGCCGACGAACACGTTGCCGAAGCGCTCGCCGAGGACCCAGATCGAACGCCCGTCGCTGAGCTGGCGCCCGGGCGCGGGGCCCCACTGGGCCTCGATCTCCTTGAGCCACTTCTCGCGCCGCACGTGGTCGTCGGCGGCGATGCGCGTGTGCACGTTGGCCGGCGCGCCGTACTGCTCGGCGTTGCCGTGGATGATGCGCTCGCGCAGCGCGTCGACGCCCGGCGGCAGCTCGACCGTGTAGCCCTGCTGCTGCATCGCGCGCAGCGTGTTGTAGAGCGACTCGAAGACGCCGAGGAACGCGGCGGTGCCGGTGTTGCCGGCGTTCGGCGGGAAGTTGAACAGCACGCAGGCGACCTTGCGCTCGGCGCGCTCGCTGCGCCGCAGGTCGACCATGCGCGCGACGCGCGCGGCGAGCGCGTCGGCGCGCTCGCTGCACACCTGCATGTCGTGCGCGCCGTCGGCCTCGTCGAACGTGCAGCCGCGCGAGCAGCCGGGGCAGCGCGCGTGGCCGGCGTCGGCACGGCCGCCGAACACCATCGGACTCGTCGAGCCGTCGAGCTCGGGGAGGGCGACCATCATCGTCGCCTCGACCGGCAGCAGCCCTCGTTCGGAGCCGCCCCACTGCTGCAGCGTCTGGAACTCGACCGGCGTCACCGACAGGTACGGCACGTCGAGCTTCGCCAGCGTCTCCTCGGCGGCGTGGGCGTCGTTGTAGGCCGGGCCGCCGACGAGCGAGAAGCCGGTGAGCGAGACGAGCGCGTCGATCACCGTCTGGCCGTCGCGCAGGAAGAAGCGCTCCACGGCCGGGCGCGCGTCGAGGCCGCTGGCGAAGGCGGGGATCACGCGCAGCCCGCGCGCCTCGAGCGCAGTGATCACGCCGTCGTAGTGCGCGCTGTTGCCGGCCAGCAGGTACGAGCGCATGACGAGCACGCCGACCGTGCCGCGCTTGCCGCTCGTGGCCACGCGCGGCAGCGCGGCGACGCTGTCGGCGAGGCGCCCGTCGATGCGCGGGTGGTAGACGCCGACCTCGGGGTACTCGACCGGAAGCTGGGGCTTGGCGAGGCCATGCAGCGCGCGTCGCGGCCCGCTCGCGTAGCGGTCGACGAGGTAGTGCACGAGGTGCGCCATGTTCTCCTCGGAGCCCGCGAGCCAGTACTGCAGGGTGAGGAAATAGGCGCGCACGTCCTGTGCCGGGCCGGGAATGAAGCGCAGCAGCTGCGGCACGCGACGCAGCATCGCCATCTGACGCGCGCCGGCACTCGCCGACGCCGCGCCGTCCTTGCCGCTGCCGGCCTTGCCGCGCAGCTTCTTCAGCATGGCCATCAGCGGGCTCGCGGGCGCCGACATGTCGAACCTGCCCATGCGCGTGAGCTTGGCGACCTCGCCGGCGCACATCGCGCAGACCATCGCGTCGCAATGGTCGCGGCGCGCCTGCAGCGCCGGCAGCACCGGCAGGAAGTGCTCCTCCATGAACAGCATCGTGACGATCACGATGTCGGCGTGCGCGATGTCGTCGCAGCAGCGCTCGAGCGCGCCGGGCTCGTCGCCCCACTCGGCGGCGGCGTGCACCGTCAGCCGCAGCCCCGGCAGCAGCTTCGCAAGGCGGCGCTGGGCGCGCGACGCGGCGCCGACGATGTGGCTGTCCATCGTCACCAGCACGACGCTGGTGTCGACCAAGGCGGTCGATGCGCCGGGCTCAGCGCTGACTGAAGTGCGCTTTGGCGTCATACAACGTGTCGATCGTGATGGTCGTGAGGCCCCGTTCGAGGGCGAAGCGCTCGGTGTTGCGCTTCGCCTTGCCGCGAACGAAGAACGGAATCTTCTTGAGCTCGCGCTCGGCGTCGGCCGTCCAGGTGGCGACGCCGACCGCGTCGGGGATGGACGCCGTGGCCGGCGCGGCGTCGGCGCTCGCGGTGGCCGGCGCAGGGCTATCGGCCGCGGCCGCAGGCGGCTCGGCACGCGGCGGCGCCGGGCGGCCGAGGTGCGAGGGCGCCGCGTCCTCGTGGAACTCGAAGTCGCCGCGGAACATGCCGATCAGGTGTTCCTCGAGCCCCATCATCAGCGGGTGCACCCAGGTGTCGAACAGCACGTTCGCGCCTTCGAAGCCCATCTGGGGCGAGTAGCGCGCGGGGAAATCCTGCACGTGCACGGGCGCCGAGATCACGGCGCAGGGGATGCCCAGGCGCTTGGCGATGTGGCGCTCCATCTGCGTGCCCAGCACGAGCTCGGGCTGCAGCTCGGCGACCTTGGCCTCGACCTCGAGGTAGTCGTCGGTGATGAGCGGCTCGACGCCGTACAGCGCCGCGGCGGCGCGGATGTCGCGCGCGAACTCGCGGCCGTAGGTGCCCAGGCCGACGACGGTGAAGCCCATCTCCTGCGTCGCGACGCGCGCGGCGGCGACGGCGTGCGTCGCGTCGCCGAATACGAACACGCGCTTGCCGGTGAGATACGTCGAATCGACCGACTTCGAGTACCAGGGCGCGCGCGAGGCGGCCGCGTCATCGAGCACCGCGCCGGCGTCGACGCCGGCCAGTTCGGCGACCTCGGCGACGAAGTCGCGCGTGGCGCCGAACCCGATCGGCACCGTCTTCGTCGCCGGCTGGGCGAAGCTGCGCTGCAGCCACTGCGCCGCGGTGTGCGCGACCTCGGGGTAGAGCACGACGTTGAAGTCGGCGTCGCCCAGGCGTGCGAAGTCGGCCGGCGTCGCCCCCATCGGCGCGACGACGTTGACGTCGACGCCCAGACGCGCGAGCAGCTTCGTGATCTCTGCGACGTCGTCGCGATGGCGGAAGCCGAGCGCGGTCGGCCCGAGCAGGTTGCAGCTCGGCCGCGTGCCGGCTTCACGCGCGGCGCGCGGCTGTCCCTTGCGCTCGGCCGGGCCGGCGAGCGCGCGCACGAGCTGATAGAAGGTCTCGGCTGCGCCCCAGTTCTCCTTGCGCTGGTAGCTCGGCAGCTCGAGCGGCACGACCGGCACCGGCAGGTTCAGCGCCTGAGCGAGGCCCCCGGGGTCGTCCTGGATCAGCTCGGCGGTGCACGACGCGCCGACGATCATCGCCTGCGGCCGGAAGCGCTCGTAGGCCTCGCGCGCGGCGGTCTTGAACAGCTCGGCGGTGTCGCCGCCGAGGTCGCGCGCCTGGAACGTGGTGTAGGTGACGGGCGGGCGCTCGGCGCGACGCTCGATCATCGTGAACAGCAAGTCGGCGTAGGTGTCGCCCTGCGGCGCGTGCAGCACGTAGTGCAGACCCTTCATGCCGGTGGCCACGCGCATCGCGCCGACGTGCGGCGGGCCTTCGTAGGTCCAGACGGTCAGTTGCATGGCCGCTGCGCTCCTAGGCCGCCAGGCGCTCGCGCCGCACGAGCGGGCGCGTGAACAGCTCGGCGAGGTCACCGGCCTGGTCGTAGCCGTGGATCGGCGTGAACACGAGCTCGATCGCCCACTTCGTCGTCATGCCTTCGGCCTCCAGCGGGTTCGCGAGGCCGAGCCCGCAGACGACGAGGTCGGGCCGCGCGGCGCGGCAGCGGTCGAGCTGGCGCTCGACGTGCTGGCCTTCCGACAGCGTCGTGCCGGCCGGCAGCCACGCGAGCTCGTCGGCGAGGTGCTGGCGGTGCAGGTACGGGGTGCCGACCTCGACGAGCTGCATGCCCAGCTCGCGCGCGAGGAAGCGCGCGAGCGGCACCTCGAGCTGCGAGTCGGGGAAGAAGAAGATGCGCTTGCCCTCGAGGCGCGGTCGGTGGCGCGCGAGTGCCGCCGCGGCGCGCTCGCGGCCCGGCGCCGTCACGCGCTCGAAGCGCTCGGGGCCGACGCCGAACAGGTCGGCGGCGGCGCGCAGCCACGCCGTCGTGCCTTCGATGCCGAACGGGAAAGGGGCGGGCAGGCGCTGAGCGCCGCGCGTCTCGAGCACGCGCGCGGTGTCGGCGAGGAAAGGCTGCGCGAGCAGGAAACGCGTGTTCGGGCCGACCGCGGGCAGTTCGCCGGAGCGCCGCGGCGGGAAGAAGCGCACCGGGCCGACGTCGAGCTGCGCGAACAGGCGCGCGAACTGGTCCTCGACGACGTCGGCGATCGTGCCGACGACGAGCAGCGACGGTGCGGCGCCGGCGGGCTCGGCCGGCAGCTCGGCAGCCAGCGCGGCCAGGCACGCGTCCTCGCCCTGCGTGAACGTCGTCTCGATGCCGCTGCCGGAGTAGTTCAGCACCCGCACGGCGGGCGCGAACTGCGCGTTCAGCCGCTGCGCGGCGCGCGACAGGTCGAGCTTGATGACCTCCGACGGGCACGAGCCGACGAGGAACAGCATCCTGATGTCGGGCCGGCGCTCGAGCAGGCGCGCGACGACGCGGTCGAGCTCGGCATTGCAGTCGGCCAGCCCGGCAAGGTCGCGCTCGTCGATGATCGCGGTGGCGAAGCGCGGCTCGGCGAAGATCATCACGCCGGCCGCGGACTGCATCAGGTGCGCGCAGGTGCGCGAGCCGACGATCAGGAAGAACGCGTCCTGGATCTTGCGGTGCAGCCAGATGATGCCGGTCAGGCCACAGAACACCTCGCGCTGGCCGCGCTCGCGCAGCACCGGCGCGTCGGCGCAGCCGTCGGCGACGGGCTGCAGCGGGATCACGGCGTTCATGCGCCCGCTCCCGCGCCGCCGAGCGGCCCGCGCGCCGAGGCGGCCCCGGGGGCCGCCTGCTGTGCCTTCTGCGCCTGCTCGCGTGCGTACTCGAGACGCGCCATCCGCAGCTTGAGCAGGAACTGCGCGGCGTTGATGACGTAGGCGGCGTACGCGGCGAGCGCGAGCAGCATCTGCTGCGTCGCGCCGAGCCAGCCGGTGGCCAGCGCGACGAGGTAGGCCGTGTGCAGCGCCAGCACCAGCATGCTGAACACGTCTTCCCAATAGAAGGCCGGCGCGAACAGGTAGCGGCCGAACACCGCCTTCTCCCACAGGCAGCCGGTGATCATGATGGTGTAGAGCACGAACGTCTTGATCACGATCGACCAGGTGGCCGCCGCGTAGCCCTCGCCGGTGGCGAGGAAGCGCAGCACGAGGCCGAGGCTGACGAGGAACACGACGAACTGGACCGGCGCGAGGACGCCCTGCACGAGCGTCCAGCCCGTGGCGTCGCGCCGCCGCCGTTCCTCGGGGGTGTAAAGGGACCGGCTCACCGCCGGTCGGGCCCCACCTTCGTGCATCGCCCACCTCGTCGGGCCCAGTGCCCGTTGACCGGAATCTAGTGCGGCCCCCGCAGACTGTCAATCAGGCTAGACGTAAATTGCGCTTGACACTCCGGATTCGATGGTTAATCATGAAACCGCTCGCTGTCGCCCGCGGTCTGGGGCGGTGTCGGGTCGCCAGCGGCACCGCCGTCGGTGGCGGACACAGTGGGGCACGGCCGGAGGGCGGCGGGCGTGCGCCGATTGACTGCTCCTCGCGTCGCCTGTAGAACCCGATCGGAGCGTTGACGATGAGTTCGGCGGGTGACCTGACAGACCGCACCGTCCATCCCAGGCGCTTGAAGGGTGGCGTGCGGATTCCCGTCCCGGCTTGGCCGTGGCGTCTGGTCGCCATCCTCCAGTCCTATTTGGCGAGGAAGGGAGGGGAGATGGACCGTTCGACGCGCACCGCGACGCGTTCGGGTGTTGATGGGCCGATGGCGGCCAACGACAGCGTGGCGGCCGCGCCGCCGACGACGACGAGGCGCTCGCCGCCGTCGAGTCGCATCTGGCGCGCGGCGTGCCGGTCGAGACCGTCTTCGTCGAACTGCTCGCGCCGACCGCGCATCGGCTGGGCGAAATGTGGACGCAGGACCGCTGCGACTTCACCGACGTCACGCTCGGTCTCGGTCGGTTGCAGCGCGTGCTGCGCGAGGTCAGCGCCGGGCTCTCGCCGGCCGGTGGTGCCGTCGACGTCGGCGAGCCGGCCGAGGGCGCGCGCCGCATCCTGCTGCTGCCGAGCCCCGGCGAACAGCACACGTTCGGGCTCGTGATGGTCGCCGAGCTGTTCCGCCGCGCCGGCTGGGAGGTTTCCGGCGGGCCGTGGGAAGCGGCGTCCGACGCTGCGCGGCTCGTCGACAGCGAATGGTTCGACGTCGTCGGGTTCTCGCTCGCTGCCGAGATGCACGTGGACGCGCTCGCGGAATGCATCGGGGTGGTGCGGCAGGCCAGCCGCAACGGCCAGGTCGGCATCATGGTCGGTGGGCCGGTCTTCCGTTCGCGTCCCGAACTCGCGAACCGGGTTGGCGCCGACCTGACGGCGGTCGACGGCCGCGAGGCGCCGCTGCTGGCGAGCCGCTTCCTCGTCGCCCGTTGGCGTCGTGGGTGACGTTGCAGGGGCCCGGGCATGGCAAGGCCAGCATCATGAGATTGCGTGGAGGGAACCCCGCGTCATGAAGTTGTTCGACGCGCCTGCGCGCACGATCGGCGCCCTCGATGCCGACACGGCATCGACCGTGCTGGCCTCGGCGGCCGACGTCGCGCTCGTGCTCGACGACGACGGCATCATCCGTGACCTCGCGGTCGGCAGCGACGACCTGCCGGTCGACGAGTGCCGGCAGTGGCTCGGCAAGCCCTGGCTGCAGACGGTGGCCATCGACAGCCGGCAGAAGGTCGAGGAACTGCTCGGGCGCGTCACCGCGGCGGCGGGCACCGCGCGCTGGCGGCACGTGAACCAGGCGCTCGCCGGTGGCGAGGAGTTGCCGTTGCTCTACGCCACGGTGCGGCTCGGCGAGGGTGACGAGGCGGCCAGCGGGCGCACGATCGCCTTCGGCCGTGACCTGCGCGGCCACGTCGGGCTGCAGCAGCGGCTGCTGAAGGCGCAGCAGACGATGGAGCGCGACTACTGGCGGCTGCGCCACATGGAGACGCGCTACCGCCTGCTGTTCCAGGTCGCCTCCGAGGCGGTGCTGATCCTCGACGCGGCGACGCTGCGCCTCGAGGAGGCCAACCCCGAGGCGGCGCGACTGTTCGGCGAGGCGCTGCGCCGCCCCGGCTGGCTGCTGCCCGAGAGCTTCGACGCCGAGAACGCGACGACGGTGCAGGCCGTGCTGGCCGCGGTGCGCGCGACCGGTCGCGCCGACAACGTGCGCGCGCACATGACCGATCGCCGCGAGCTGCTGCTGTCGGTGTCGCTGTTCCGGCAGGAGAAGTCGTCGCATTTCCTCGTTCGCGCGACGCCGGTGACGGCGGCGCAGCCGATGGCCGACGAGCCGGGGCGGCAGATGCTGCTGCGCGTGCTCGAGTCGGCGCCCGACGCGTTCGTCGTCACCGACCCCGAAGGCCGGGTGATCACCGCCAACCGCGCGTTCTGCGACCTCGCACAGCTTTCCGCCGAGGAGCAGGCGCGCGGTCAGTCGCTCGGCGGCTGGCTCGGGCGCACCGGCGTCGAACTGGGCGTGCTGATCAGCAACCTGCGCAGCAGCGGCGCGGTGCGCCTGTTCGCGACCCAGGTGCGTGGTGCGCTCGGCTCGGCGGCCGAAGTCGAGGTCTCGGCGGTGTCGGTCGCCAGCGCCCCGCCGGTGCTCGGCTTCACGATCCGCGACGTCGGCCGTCGCCTCAGCGAGTCGGCCCACGGCGCGCGCGACCTGCCGCGCTCGGTCGGGCAGATGACCGAGCTCGTCGGGCGGGTGCCGCTCAAGGAGATCGTGCGCGACACGACCGACATGATCGAGCAGCTGTGCATCGAGGCGGCGCTGCAGCTCACGAACGACAACCGCGCCTCGGCGGCCGAGATGCTCGGCCTGTCGCGCCAGAGTCTGTACGTGAAGATGCGCCGCTACGACCTCGGCGACCTCGTCGGCGACCACGACGAGTGAATCGCGCGCCGGCGGCGATCGCGCGGCCGCAGGCTGTCATCCAGGATTGACAAGTTTGTTGACCGAGAGTGTCAATCTGGATTGACGCTCGCGCCGGCCGGGTGCAAGAATCGGCCGCATGGCCCTGCCCGAGCCCGCAGCCGTCGCGCAACTGCTCAAGCCCATCACCTGGTTCCCGCCGATGTGGGCGTTCGGGTGCGGCGTCATCGCCTCGGGCGTGGCCACCGAGGGTCGCTGGGGCCTGATCGTCACGGGCGTCGTGCTCGCCGGGCCTCTCGTGTGCGGCACGAGCCAGGCCGTCAACGACTGGTTCGACCGCCACGTCGACGCGATCAACGAGCCGAAGCGGCCGATCCCGTCCGGGCGTATCCCGGGCCGCTGGGGGCTGTACATCGCGATCGCGTGGACGCTGCTGTCGCTCGTCGTCGCGACCGCGCTCGGCCCCTGGGGCTTCGCGGCCGCCGCCGTCGGCCTGCTGCTCGCGTGGCTGTACAGCGCACCGCCGGTGCGCCTGAAGAACAACGGCTGGTGGGGCAACGCGGCGTGCGCGGCGTCGTACGAGGGCTTGGCCTGGTTCACCGGCTCGGCCGTGATGGCCGGCGGCGCGATGCCGAGCCAGCAGTCGATCATGCTGGCCGTGCTCTACAGCGCCGGGGCGCACGGCATCATGACGCTCAACGACTTCAAGGCGATCGAGGGTGACCGCGTGATGGGCGTGCGCTCGCTGCCGGTGCAGCTCGGCGTCGGCGGCGCCGCGCGCGCCGCGTGCTGGATCATGGCGCTGCCGCAGGTCGGCGTCATCCTGCTGCTGATCCAGTGGGGCTTGCCGACCTACGCGCTGTCGGTCGGTGCGCTGCTGTTCGCGCAGGTCATGCTGATGGACCGCTTCCTCGACGACCCGCGCGGGCGCGCCGTCGCCTACAGCGGGGCGGGCGTGACGCTGTACGTGATCGGGATGATGGTCAGCGCGTTCGCGCTGCGCTCGGGCGGGGTGGCGCCGTGAGCGCCGCGCTGCCGCCGATCGGCTGGGGTGGCATCGCGCGCCTCGGTCTCGTGCAGGCGTGCCTCGGCGCCGTCGTCGTGCTGACGACGTCGACGCTCAACCGCGTGATGGTCGTCGAGCTCGGCCTGCCGGCGCTGCTGCCGGGGCTGCTCGTCGGGCTGCACTACGTGCTGCAGGTGCTGCGCCCGCGCATGGGCTACGGCTCCGACGTCGGCGGGCGGCGCACGCCGTGGATCGTCGGCGGCATGGCCACGCTGGCGCTCGGCGGCTTCACCGCCGCCGCCGCCGTCGTGTGGATGGGCAGCGACCGCTTCGCTGGCATCGCGCTCGCGCTGTTCGCCTTCACGCTGATCGGCGTGGGCATCAGCGCCGCCGGCACGTCGCTGCTCGTGCTGCTTGCCAAGCGGGTCGACGACGCGCGCCGCGCCCCGGCGGCCACCGTCGTGTGGGTGATGATGATCGCCGGTTTCGCCGTCACCGCGGGCGTTGCCGGCCAGCTGCTCGACCCGTACTCGCCGGCGCGCCTGCTCGCGGTGTGCGGCGGCGTCTCGGCGGCGGCGTTCGTCGTCTCGACGCTCGCGCTGCTCGGCGTCGAAGGGCGAGGCGGCGGCGAGCGGGCAGCGGCCGAGGCCGAGGAGCGCCCGGCGTTCCTCGCCGCGCTCGCGCAGGTGTGGGCCGAGCCGGCGGCACGCCGCTTCACGATCTTCGTCTTCGTGTCGATGCTCGCGTTCAGCGCGCAGGACCTGATCCTCGAGCCGTTCGCAGGCCTGGTGTTCGGCTACACGCCGGGCGAGTCGACGAAGCTGTCGGGCGTGCAGCACGGCGGCGTGCTGCTCGGGATGATCGCCGTCGCGCTCGCCGGCGGGCCGCTCGGGCGGCGCTGGCTGCCGGCGGCGTTCGGCTCGCTGCGGCTGTGGACGGTGGGCGGCTGTCTCGTCTCGGGCGCCGCGCTCGCCGGCCTCGTGATCGGCGGCGCGGTCGGCACCGACTGGCCGCTGCGCGTCAACGTGTTCCTGCTCGGGGCGGCCAACGGCGCGTTCTCGATCGCCGCCATCGCCTCGATGATGCGCATGGCGGGGCAGGGGCGCGAGCGGCGCGAGGGCACGCGCATGGGCTTGTGGGGCGCGTCGCAGGCGATCGCGTTCGGGCTCGGCGGGCTGATCGGCGCCACCGCGAGCGACGTCGCGCGCTGGCTCGTCGGCTCGCCGGCGTCGGCGTACGGCCTGGTGTTCCTCGCCGAGGCGCTGCTGTTCGTCGTCGCGGCGCGGCTGGCGTGGCGGGTGGGGCGCGCCGAGGCGCCAGACGGACCGGCGAGCGCGCCGGCGGCAACGATGCAGGTGGCAGCCGTGGGGCTGGACAGGAGATGACGATGGAGACGAACCGCACTTTCGACGCCGTCGTGATCGGCGGCGGCCCGGCCGGCGCCACGGCGGCGCACGAGCTCGCGCAGGCCGGGCGCTCGGTGCTGCTGCTCGACCGCGCCGGGCGCATCAAGCCCTGCGGCGGCGCGATCCCGCCGCGGCTGATCCGCGACTTCGCGATTCCCGACGAGTTGCTCGTCGCGAAGGCGCGCTCGGCGCGCATGGTGTCGCCAAGCGACGAGCGGGTCGACATTCCGATCGAGAACGGCTTCGTCGGCATGGTCGACCGCGAGGTGTTCGACGAGTGGCTGCGCCAGCGTGCGGGCGACGCCGGCGCGGTGCGCGTGACCGGCACCTTCGAGCGCCTCGACCGCGACGCCGACGGCACGACGATCGTGCGTTTCAGGCAGCGCGTCGGCGCGAAGGACGAGACCGTGCCGGCCTGGGTGCGCGCGAAGGCGGTGATCGGCGCCGACGGCGCGAAGTCGGCGGTGGCGCGGCAGGCGCTGCCCGACGTCGCCGAGAAGACGAAGTACGTTTCGGCGTACCACGAGATCGTGCGCAAGCCCGAGGTCGAGCCCGCCGGCTACGACGGCACGCGCTGCGACGTCGTCTACCGCGGCTCGCTGTCGCCCGACTTCTATGGCTGGGTGTTCCCGCACGGCGATACGCTGTCGATCGGCACCGGCAGCGCCGAGAAGGGCTTCTCGCTGCGCACCGCGGTGGGCACGCTGCGCGAGTCCGCGGGCCTCGCCGACGCGATCACGCTGCGCCGCGAGGGCGCGCCGATCCCGCTCAAGCCGCTGCCGCGCTGGGACAACGGGCGCGACGTCGTGCTCGCCGGCGACGCCGCCGGCGTCGTCGCCCCGGCCTCGGGCGAGGGCATCTACTACGCGATGTACGGCGGCCAGCTCGCCGCGCAGGCGGTGGGCGAGATGCTCGCCACCGGTGACGCGCGCAGGCTGGCGCTCGCGCGCAAGCGCTTCATGAAGGCGCACGGTCGCGTGTTCTGGGTGCTCGGCATCATGCAGTACTTCTGGTACTCGTCGGACAAGCGACGCGAGCGCTTCGTCAGCATCTGCAAGGACAAGGACGTGCAGACGCTGACCTTCGAGTCGTACATGAACAAGCAGCTCGTGCGCAAGAAGCCGATGGCGCACGTGCGCATCTTCTTCAAGGACATGGCGCACCTGCTCGGCATGGCCCGGGTATGAGCGCACCGGGCGCGGCGCGCGGCCGGCGGGGCAAGCCGGTGGCCGCGGCGGCCGCGATCGCGGCGGTCGTGCGCGGCGCGCTGAACGCGGCGACGGTGCGCCCGAACGGCCCGCCCGGCGGCTGACGCGAGCGACGCGACGCATCGATGGACACGCTGCCCGCCACCGCCTGGATCGACATCGTGATCGCGCTCACCGCCGTCGAGGCGGTCGCGCTCGCGCTGTACCACCGCGCCACCGGCCGCGGCGTCGCGCCGGCCGACTTCGCGCCGACGCTCGCGTCGGGCGTCGCGCTGCTGTTCGCGCTGCGCAGCGTGGTGGCCGTCGGCTTCGGCCCCGTCGCCGCGGCGTGGCTGCTGGCGGGCGGCGCGGCGCACGTGGCCGACCTGCGACGGCGCTGGCGCGCGCGGCGCGTCGTCCCCGCGCGATGACATACTCGTTTCGAGGCGGTCGGCCGCGTTTGGCCGGCGCCACCGTACCCTGATCCGCACCTTCCTTACATGGCCGTCCCGTTCCCGTTTTCCGCCATCGTCGCCCAGGACGAGATGAAGCTCGCGATCCTGATCGCCGCCGTCGACTCCGGCATCGGCGGCGTGCTCGTCTTCGGCGACCGCGGCACCGGCAAGAGCACCGCGGTGCGCGCGCTCGCCGCCCTGCTGCCGCCGATGGTCGCCGTCGTCGGCTGCCGCTGGCACTGCGACCCCGCCGACACCACGCACCGCTGCGACGACTGCCCGAAACTCAAGGACAAGGGCAAGCCGAAGACCGAGCGCATCGCGGTGCCGGTCGTCGACCTTCCGCTCGGCGCCACCGAGGACCGCGTCGTCGGTTCGCTCGACCTCGAGCGCGCGCTCGCGCACGGCGTCAAGGCGTTCGAGCCCGGCCTGCTCGCGCGCGCGCACCGCGGCTTCCTCTACATCGACGAGGTCAACCTGCTCGAGGACCACCTGGTCGACCTGCTGATCGACGTCGCCGCCTCGGGCGAGAACGTCGTCGAGCGCGAGGGCCTGTCGGTGCGTCACCCGGCGCGCTTCGTGCTGGTGGGCAGCGGCAACCCCGAGGAGGGCGAACTGCGCCCGCAACTGCTCGACCGCTTCGGCCTGTCGGTCGAGGTGCGCACGCCGGGCGACCTCGCCACCCGCGTGCAGGTCGTGAGGCGGCGCGACGACTTCGAGCGCGACCCCGCCGCCTTCGCCGCCGCGTGGAAGAAGGAGGAGGACAAGCTGCGCAAGCGCATCGTCGCCGCGCGCGAGCGGCTTGCCAAGGTGAAGGTCGGCGACGCCGCGCTCGAACGCGCGGCGCAGCTGTGCATGAGCCTCGGCACCGACGGCCTGCGCGGCGAGCTGACGCTGATCCGCGCCGCGCGCGCGCTCGCCGCGCTCGAAGGCGACGCCGAGGTCGGCGACGCGCACCTCAAGCGCGTCGCGCCGCCGGCGCTGCGCCACCGCCTGCGCCGTGACCCGCTCGACGACACCGGCTCGTCGACGCGCGTCGAGCGCGCGGTGTCCGAGTTGTTCGAGCCGGCCTGACGCCACCGATTCCGCGATGACCGCCGAAGCCGCCGGCGCGGCGAGCGCCTCGAGCCCGGAGTTCGACGCGCTGCTCACCGCGGCGCTGCTCGCCGTCGACCCGACGGGCCTCGGCGGCGCGGTGCTGCGCTCGCCGCCCGGCCTCGCGCGCGACGAGTGGCTCGGCGCCTTGCGCGCATTGCTGCCGGCCGACGCGCCGTGGCGCCGCGTGCCGCTGGGCATCGCCGACGACCGGCTACTCGGCGGGCTCGACCTCCCGGCGACGCTCGCCGCCGGCCGGCCGGTCGCGCAACGCGGCGTGCTCGCCGAGGCCGACGGCGGCGTCGTCGTGCTGCCGATGGCCGAGCGCCTCGGCACCGACACCGCGGCGCGGCTCGCGTCGGTGCTCGACCACGGCGAGGTCGGCGTGCACCGCGAGGGGCTGTCGCTGACGAAGCCCGCGCGCGTCGCGATGGTCGCGCTCGACGAAGGCCGCGACGACGACGAACGCACGCCGCCGGCGCTGCGCGAGCGGCTTGCCTTTTCGATCGAGATGGCGCCGACGCTCGCGCGCCGCTCGCCGCGCGACGAGCCGCTGCCGCTGCCGCTGCCGTGGACGCGCGACGACGTGGCGGCGGCCCGCGCCGCGCTGCCCTGCGTGGCGTGCGGCGACGACGTCGTGCAGGCGCTGTGCGCCGCCGCGCTCGCGCTCGGCGTCGACTCGGTGCGCGCGCCGCTGCAGGCCGTGCGCGTCGCGCGCGCGGCCGCCGCGCTTGCCGGTCGCGACGAGGTCGAGGCCGACGACGCAGCGCTCGCCGCGCGCCTCGTGCTCGCGCCTCGCGCGACGCGCTTGCCCGCGCCGCCCGAGGCCGAGAACCCGCCCGAGCCCCCCGAACCACCGCCGCCGCCCGAATCGACCGAGCCGCCGCCGGACGCCGACCCCGACACCCCGCGCGAACCCGAAGCGCTCGAAGACCGCGTGCTCGACGCCGCGCAGGCCGCGATCCCGCCCGGGCTGCTCGCCGCGCTGCTCGGCGGCGCGGCGCTGCGTCGCGGCGCCGGCGGCAAGTCGGGGGCGACGAAGAAGGGCGGACGGCGCGGGCGGCCTGCCGGCGTGCGCCGCGGCGAGCCGCGCGCCGGCCTCAGGCTGAACCTGATCGCGACGCTGCGCACCGCGGCGCCGTGGCAGCCGTTGCGCCGGCGCGAGGCGCATCCGCACGGCGTGCGCTCGGGGCAGGGCGCCACGACGCGGCTGCACGTGCGCCGCGAGGATTTCCACGTCACGCGCTACCGCGAGCACACCGAGACGACGACGCTGTTCGTCGTCGACGCGTCGGGTTCGTCGGCGCTGCACCGCCTCGCCGAGGCGAAGGGCGCGGTCGAACTGCTGCTCGCCGACTGCTACGTGCGGCGCGACCGCGTCGCCGTGATCGGCTTTCGCGGCGCCGGCGCCGACCTGCTGCTGCCGCCCACGCGCTCGCTCGTGCGCGCGAAGAAGAGCCTCGCCGGGCTGCCCGGCGGCGGCGGCACGCCGCTCGCGGCGGCGATCGAGAGCGCCGCCGCGCTCGCCGACGCGGTGCGCCGCCAGGGCGCGACGCCGCTCGTCGTGCTGCTCACCGACGGCCGCGCCAACGTCGCGCGCGACGGCACGCCGGGGCGCGCGCAGGCGCAGGCCGACGCGCTCGCCGCCGCGAGGCGGCTGCGCGCCGCCGGCGTCGGCACGCTGCTGCTCGACACGTCGCCGCAGCCGCAGCAAGCGGCGCAGCAGCTCGCGCTCGCGCTCGGCGCGCGCTACCTGCCGCTGCCGTACGCCGACGCGCGCGCGATGTCGGCGGCGGTCCAGCAGGCCACGCGCGATGTGGCCGCTGCTGCCGCCTGAATCACTGCCGGGCATGGCGGCGCGGCTCGACTGGCAGCGCGACGGCCGCGACTGGCCGCTCAAGGAGCACAGCCGCTTCGTCGAGGCCGCCGGCCTGCGTTGGCACGTGCAGCGCCTCGGCCACGGTCCGGCCTGGCTGCTGCTGCACGGCACCGGCGCGGCGACGCACTCGTGGCGCGATCTCGCGCCGCGGCTCGCGCGTCACGCCACCGTCGTCGCGATCGACCTGCCGGGCCACGGCTTCACGAGCGCGCCGCCCGGCTTCGGCATGTTCTCGGCCAGCTACACGCTGCCGGGCATGGCGGCGGCGGTCGGCGAGTTGCTGCGCGTGCTGAAGCTGCATCCGCACGGCATCGTCGGCCACTCGGCCGCCACGCCGCTCGCCGCGCACCTGTTCGCGTGGCGCGCTGGCGACCCGAAGGCGCTGCACCGGCTGATCGACGGCACCGGCTCGAAGCTCGACGCGCGCGGCGTCGAGCTGTACGGGCGCCTGGTGCGCAACCCGCACCATTGCTACGCCGCGCTGGCGATGATGGCGCAGTGGGACGTGGCACCGCTGTGGGCCGACCTGCCGCGCCTGGGCGCGCGGCTGCACCTGGGCATCGGCGCGCGCGACCGCGCGGTGCCGCCGGCGCAGGGCCGGCGCGTGCACCTTCACGTGCCGGGCTCGACGCTCGTCGAGTGGCCGCAGCTCGGTCACCTCGCGCACGAGGAGGAGCCGGCAGTGGCGGCGCGCTGGCTCGAAGGACTGGCGCGCCACGAGGCGATGGCGCACGACGCCCGGCACGTGTGACCCGGCGGGCGGGCAGGGCGGTGCGGGCGGCCCTCAGCCGCCGGCGATCACGACGTGCAGAAAGCGCGGCCCGTGGGCGCCGAGCACGAGCGTGCCCTCGATGTCGGTCGTGCCGCTCGCGCCGGTGATCAGGATCGCGTTGCGCGGCACAGGCAGCGCGGCGGCCGCGGCGGCGTAGTCCTCGAGGTGGGCGACGATGTCGCGCGCGTGCAGCAGCACGACGTGGTGCAGCGGCAGGAAGTTGGCCAGGATCGGCGTGTCGGCGCCGGAGTGGAAGACGAGCGAGCCGGTCTCGGCAATGCCCCAGCGTGCGACGCCAACGACCACGGGCTCGTCGGGTGCGATGCGGTCGTGGCACTCGATGCCGGCCCAGTCCATCGCACGCAGCACGGCCGCCGGCTGCAGCGCGACGCTCGGTGCCAGACCCTTCGCGTCGAGGTAGCGCTTCACGGCGGCCGGCAGCTCGGCGGCGTCGCCGATGCGCTCGACGGTGGCGGCCACCTTGGGCGTCGTCACGCGAGCGGCGAAGGCGTCGGCGAGCGAGCCGGCCGGCAGCGCGGGGCGTATCGCGTCGAGGTCGCCGAGCAGGGCGTCGGCCTCGCGGCGCACGCGCTCGGCGTCGACCTCGCGCGCGCCGAGCGCAGCGCGCACGGCGGCGAGGACGGTGTCGCGCGAACTCACGGCGTGCGCCTCATCGCGGCGTCTCGCCATCGCGCAGCATCGCCATGAAGGTGCGCGGCGCGGGGGCGGGGAAGTCGCGGTGCGCCGTCCACGCGCCGAGTCCCGGCATGCGGCGGATCCAGCCGTCGCGGCCGAACCAGCGCATCGCACGCACCGCCACCGCGGTGCCGAGGCGCCACAGCGCCGGGCGCTGCGCCGCCCAGGCGTAGACGCCGAGGCCGACGCGCATCGCCGGCGGCTCGAGCCCCTCGCGCCACGAGCGGTCGCGCCAGCCGCGCAGCAGCGTCGGCAGCGGGATGTCGACCGGGCACACCTCGCGGCACTTGCCGTTGAGCGTGCAGGCGTGCGCGAGGTCGCGCGACGCCGGCAGGCCGTCGAACACCGGCGTCAGCACCGCGCCCATCGGCCCCGGGTAGGTGCCGCCGTAGGCGTGGCCGCCGAGCTGGCGGAACACGACGCAGTGGTTCATGCACGCGCCGCAGCGGATGCAGCGCAGCATCTCGCGCAGCGCGGCGTCGCGCAGCATGCGCGTGCGCCCGTTGTCGACGAGCACGATGTGGCACTCCTCGGGCCCGTCGAGGTCACCCGTGCGCTTCGGCCCGCAGTGGAACGTCGTGTACTGGGTGACGTCGGCACCGGTGGCCGAACGCACGAGCAGGCGCAGCATCGCGAACGCGTGCGCCTGCGTCGGCACGAGCTTCTCGATGCCGGCGGTCACGATGTGCACGCGCGGCGGCGTCGTCGTCAGCTCGGCGTTGCCCTCGTTGGTCACGGTGCACGTCGCGCCGGTGTCGGCAATGAGGAAGTTGGCGCCCGAGATCGCGACGTCGGCGCTGAGGAACTTGCCGCGCAGCTCGCGCCGCGCGCTGTCGACCATCGCCTCGACCGTCTCCTCGCCGTGCGGCACGCGGTGCGCGCGCTTGAACATCGCCGACACCTGCTCGCGCGTGCGGTGCATCGACGGCCACACGATGTGCGACGGCCGGTCGCCGCCGAGCTGCACGATGTGCTCGGCCAGGTCGGTCTCGACGCGCTCGATGCCCGCCGCGTCGAGCGCGTGCGGCAGGCCGATCTCCTCGCCGAGCATCGACTTCACGCGCGTCACGCGCTTCGCGCCCGCCTGGCGGCACAGCTCGACGACGATGCGCGCCGCCTCGTCGGCGGTCGCCGCCCAGTGCACGACGCTGCCGGCGGCGGTGGCGTGGCGCTCGAACTCGGCCAGGTAGTGGTCGAGGTTCGCGATCACGTGGTCCTTGATGCGCTTGCCGCGCTCGCGCGCGGCGCCGAACGGCGCGAAGTCGGCCACCGCGGCGGTGCGCTTGCGCTCGGCGTTGCCCGCGGTGCGCGTGATCGCGAGCTTCAGCGTGGCGTCGGCGAGCGCTTCGTCGGCGCGGGCCTTGAACCCGATCGGGGCGGTGTGCATCGTCAGCCCGGCTCGCCGATCGCCGGGCCGTCGGCCATGCCGGCGAGCACCTCGACGGTGTGGAAGCTGCGCACCTTCGAGCCCTGGCGCGCGAGCTTGCCGGCCATGTTCATCAGGCAGCCGAGGTCGCCGCCGAGCAGCAGCTGCGCGCCGCTGCGCTCGACCGCGGCGGCCTTGTCGCCGACGACGGCGTTCGAGATCGCCGGGTACTTGACGCAGAACGTGCCGCCGAAGCCGCAGCACACGTCGTGGCCTTCGAGGGGCTTCAGCTCGAGCCCGGCGACGGCGCCGAGCAGCGCGCGCGGCTGGTCGTGCACGCCGAGCTCGCGCAGCCCCGAGCAGCTGTCGTGGTACGTGGCGCTGGCGTCGAGCCGGCGCCCCTGCGGCCGGTGGCGCATCACGTCGACGAGGAAGCTCGTGATCTCCCAGCCGACGCACGAGCCCGACGGCGCGACGACGTAGTCGAAGCCCTCGAAGGTGCGCACGAAGTGGCGCGCGACGGCGGCGGCGTCCTTCGTGTCGCCGCTGTTGAACGCGGGCTGCCCGCAGCAGGTTTGCGCCGGCGGCACCTCGACGCGGCAGCCGGCCTCGCGCAGCAGCTGCAGCGCCGCGAAGCCCACGCGCGGGCGCATCGCGTCGACGAGGCAGGTGACGAACAGGGCGACGCGCGGGTGAGGCGGCGCTTCGGTGGCGGGCGTCGTCGGCATGTTCAGCTCGGGCGGGACCATGTGGGATTGTGACGCCAGGCGGCGCGCGCTCGCGTGCAGGCCGACGCTCGCCAACGCCGCGGTGGCGGCGCACCGCCGCCGGCTTCAGGCGGGCCGCGGCGTCGAGGGCCGCAGGCGGCCGAGCAGCCAGTGCGCGCCGCCGGCGAGCGTCAGCATCAGCAGCAGGCCCGCGCCCCAGGTCAGCCACACCGCCGCCGCCAGCCAGCCCGCCAGCGACGGCGCCGCCGGCAGCACGCGTTGCAGCCATTCGATGGAGGCGACGAACGTGTCCTGCAGCGCACGCCACAGCGCCGGATCGACCCACAGCGCCAGCCACGGCGGCACCGGCCAGCCGGCCATCGTGCGCGCGACCTCCGTCATGTCGCCGCTCGCCAGCGACTGTGCGGCCCACTCCATCGACGTGGCGGCCAACCAGGCGCCACCGGTCCAGATCGCGGCCAGCAGGCCGACCACGAGCCACAACACCACCTTCATCGTCCGTCCTCGAATGCTTTGGAAGCGCCGCACGGCGCATGCAACGCTCGGAGTAGGCGCCGACGCGAAGGTTCAATGCCCACGGCGCGCAGCGTCAGTCGACCTGCGCCGGCGACTCGCGCACCGGGTCGTCAGGGGCACGGGTGGCGAACTGCGCGAGCGCGACGCCGGCCAGCGTCAGGGCCGCGCCGCCGATCTTCACGCCGGTGAAACGCTCGCCGGTGGCCCACCACGCGACCACGCCGGCCACGAGCGGCATCAGGTACTGCAGCGGCGCCGTGCGGCCCACGCCGCGCTGCTCGTTGACCCAGCCCCACACGAGCCAGCCGAGGAACGCCGACACCAGCGACGCCCACAGCAGCAGCCCCCAGTGCACAAGGTCCAGGCCCGCCCAGTCGGTCGACCAGGCCGCGGGCAGGCCGAGCAGCACGAGCGCCGGGCTGCCGGCCAGCGTGGCGTAGGCCATCACGGCGACGCCGCCGTGGCGCTGGATGAGCGGCTTGGTCATCACCGTGTAGTACGAGAACAGCGACGCCGCGAACAGCATCATCAGGTCGCCGCCGGTGGCGGCCCACTGCCGGCCGAGCAGCTTGTCCGACAGGAACACGAGCACGCCGGCGCAGGCGATCGCCACCCCGGCCACCTGCCCGCGCGTCAGCCGCTCGAGCCCCGCCCAGTGCAGGATCAGCAGCGTGAACACGGGCCCGCAGGCCATGATCAGCGCGCTCGAGAACGCCGTCGACCAGTGGATGCCGAAGGTCACCATGCTCACGTGCACCGTGTGCGCGAGCACGCCGAGCCAGGCCAGACGCCAGGCGTCGGCGCGCGGCAGGCGCAGCCAGCGCCAGCCGTTGGCGTGCAGCAGCAGCAGCGCGGCGCACACCGGCAGCAGCAGGTAGCGCGCGCAAAGGAACGCCGCCGGCGACATGACGTTGAACAGCGCCTTCTGCACCGCGAAGTTGGCGCCCCAGACAAAGACGACGCCGACCCCCGCGAGCAGGGCCAGGCGCTGCATCGAAAGGGGCGGCGCGGCGGCGGTGGCGGAGACCTCGGGGGCGGACATCGGCACGGGGCGCATTCTGCCGGCGTCGCCCGGAACGCCGTGACGCCGTGACGCCGTGACGCCGTGACGCCGTGACGCCGTGACGCCGTGACGCCGTGACGCCGTGACGCCGTGACGCCGTGACGCCGTTAGTGCAGCTTGATGCGCGCCTCCTGGTCGCAGTGGCGGCATGGCGTCATGTCGCCGCCGGCGATCGGGTACGCTCTCGCCGCCATGCCGCCGAGGTCTCCCGCACCGTCCGCCCGCAGCGCCGACGACCTGCTCGCCGAGGGCCATGCGGGGCTCGCCCGCCGGCGGCCGCAGGAGGCGTTCGCAGCGTTCCAGCGCGCGCTCGCGCTCGATGGTTCGCACCCCGGCGCGTGGCACGGCCTCGGCCTGGCCTACCTGGCGCTCGGCCAGCGCGAGGTCGGCCTCGGGTTGCTGCGCAAGGCGGTCGACGCACGGCCGCGCCACGCGCGCTGGCGGCGCGATCTGGCGCAGGCGCTGATCGCAGGTGGCACGTCGGCCCAGGCGCGCGAGCAGCTCGAAGCGGCCGTGGACCTCGAGCCCGGCGACGCCGGTGCCTGGCGCGATCTGGCAGCGCTGTGTCTGCACCTGGGTGACCTCGACGCCGCCGAGGCGCGCTATCGCACCGCTGCGACCCTGGCGTCCGAGCGCGCCGACCTGCACGAGGCGCTGGCCCGTCTGGCCTGGCGCCGCGGCCGCGTCGACGAGGCGCTCGCGCACGCCGCGCGGGCCATCGCGCTGCAGCCGTCGCTGGCACACCAGCTGATCATCGGCCACGTCCGGCCTGCGACGACCGCGCCGATGCCGCGTGCCACCCCCGCGCAGCTGCGGGCGCCGACGGGCGCGCAAGCGGCCGCGCTCGAGGCTGCCATCGCGGCGCGCGACATCCACGTGCTCGACGACGTGCTCGCCGATCCGCACGGCCACCGCACCTGGGCGCTCGGCCAATGGGCCGGGCAGGCCGCGCTCGACGGCCGCGCCAACTTCCCCGGCGCGCAGACGCCGGCGCAGCCCTGCGACGCGCTGATGCAACGCATCGCCGACGCGCTCGGGCGGCCGTTGAAGTGGAACTCGATCGACCAGGGGGCGATCCGCCTCAGTCGCGCCGACGATCGTGCGCGCTGCGACATCCACGTCGACCACCAATCGGCCGCCGACACCTACGCCGGCGTGCTCTACCTGACCCTGCCCGAGCACGCACGCGGCGGCACCAGCTTCTGGCGCCACCGCGCCACCGGCTGGGAGCGCCGCCCGGACGCGGCCACGCTGGCCGCGGCGGGCTACCCGCGTTTCGTCGACTTCGAGCGCCGCTGGATCCCGGTCGACCGCACGCTGGCCTTCGCCGACTGGCAGGCCCGGCGCGGCGCCGACTGGCAGTGGCTGTTCGAGCTGCCGATGCGCTTCAACCGCCTCGTGGTCTACCGCAGCGATTTCTTCCACTCGATCAGCGACCTGTTTGGCCACGGACCGGACGACGGGCGGCTCGTGCAGCTGCTCTATTTCGAGGCGGCGTGAAGGCGTTGGCCCTGGCGCAGCGCCCGCCGCGCCGCTGCCCGGCAGCGCGAACGCCACGGCGACGACTTCGACGGCGAGCGCAGGTGCAGCGCCGCCTTGGCCATCAGGTTGGCCGACACCGGCGCGGTGATGAACAGGAACAGCGTGATCAGCAGTTCGTGCACGCCGTAGTTGCCGCGCGCCCAGTTGACGGCCATGCTCGCGACGAGCACGCCGCCGACGCCGAGCGTCGTCGCCTTCGTCGGCGCGTGCATGCGCATGTAGAAGTCGGGAAAGCGCAGCATGCCCACCGCGCCGACGAGCGCGAACACGCCGCCGACGACGAGCATCGCCGCGATCACCACCTGCCAGGCCCAGTGCAGTTCGTTCAGCGCCATCGCCGCCTCACTCGATGACGTCGCCGCGGCTGAGGTAGCGCGACAGCGCCACCGTCGACACGAAGCCGAGCAGCGCGATCAGCAGCGCCGCCTCGAAGAACAGCTCGGTGCCGAAGCTGATGCCGAGCAGGATCACGAGGGCAACGACGTTGATGTACATGGTGTCGATCGCGAGCACGCGGTCGGTGGCCTCGGGGCCGCGCAGCAGGCGCCACGCCGACAGCACCAGCGCCAGCCCGACGGTGGCGAACGCGAAGTCCAGGGCCCAGCCCACGAGCGGCAGGTCGGTCATCGGAAGATCTCCATCAGCGGTCGTTCGTAGCGGTCCTTGATCTGCGCGGCCATCGCCGGCGGGTCGTCGCAGTCGAGCGCATGCACGAGGATCCGCCCCGCCTCGTCGTCGACGATGCACGACACCGTGCCCGGCGTCATGGTGATGATCGTCGCCAGCAGCGAGATGGCGGTTGGGTGGCGGGTGTCCAGCGGCACCGGCACCCACGCTGGCCGCGGGTTCGACGCCGGGCTCAGCACGATGCGCGCGACGGTGATGTTCGACACCACGATGTCCCACAGCACGACGAGCGTGAAGCGCAGCGCGGTGGCGAACGCGCGCGGCCTCGTCGCCGGCCCGAGGAAGCGGTGGGTGACCTTCGGCACGACCAGGCCGAGCACCACCGCGGCGATCAGGTCGGCCGGCGCGACGCTCTGGCGCAGCAGCAGCCATACGACGGCCAACAGCACCGACAGCGCCGGGTGGGCGAACCAGCCGCCGTCGTCGCGCGGGCGTGGCGTCACGGTGTCGCTCCCGGTGTGGCCCCCGGGCGCTTCTCGAAGCGGTAGGGCCTGGTGGTGTCGATGCGCTCGCTGCCGAGCACGGCGCGCGCGTAGGCGGCACGGTCGACGAGCTGGCGCGCAGCAGCGTCGGTGTAGCGCTGGATCGGCGCGGCGAACACGCTCATAGCCACCGTCGCGCCGAGCAGCGCCAGCGTCGCGCCGACCAGCTTCGGGCTCGCGCCCGAGGCGCCGTAGGCCGGCGCGTCCTCGCGCACATGCCAGAACAGGATGCTGCCGGCGCGCGCCAGGCCGATCAGGGTGAGGAAACCGACGCCGAGCACGACGGTCCACACCAGTGCCTGCCACGCGTGCGCGCTCGCGGCTTCCAGGATCATCAGCTTGCCGATGAACCCCGGCAGCGGCGGCAGGCCGGCGGCCGACGCGGCCGCGAGCAGCAGCATCAGCCCGAGCAGCGTCGGCTGCGCGATAGGCGACGCCGGCTCGAGCCGGTCGGCGGCGTCGCCGCGCTGCGCGGCCACGAGTTCGGCGAGCAGGAATAGGCCGGCGACGACGATCGTGCTGTTGGCCATGTAGTAAAGCGCCGCCGACCAGGCCGCAGCGCTGAACAGGCCGAGCGCCGCGAGCACGGTGCCCACGGAAGCCACCGTGAGCCAGGCCACCAGCCGCGCCAGCGTGTGCGCCGCGAGGGCGCCCAGCACGCCGACCGCGCTCGTCAGCAATGCCAGCGGCAGCAGAAGGGGCTGCACCGTGAACGCCGAGTCGCCGGCCTCGGCGCCGAAGACGACACCGTGCACGCGCAGGATGGCGTAGACGCCGACCTTGGTCATGATCGCGAACAGCGCCGCCACCGGCGCGCTCGATGCCGAATACGTCGCCGGCAGCCACATCGCCAGCGGCATCAGCGCGGCCTTGAAGCCGAAGACGACGAGCAGCAGCAGCCCGGCCGCCTGCACGACGACCGACTCCGGAGCCGTCACCTCGGGCACGCGCAGCGCGAGGTCGGCGAAGTTCAGCGTGCCGGTCTTCGCGTACAGCAGGGAGACGCCGATCAGGAACAGCGCCGACGCGGTCAGGTTCAGCACCACGTAGTGCACGCCGACGCGGAAGCGCTCGCGGCCCTGGCCGTGCAGCATCAGCACGTACGACGCGATCAGCAGCACCTCGAAGAACACGAACAGGTTGAACAGGTCGCCGGTGACGAACGCGCCGGCCAGTCCCATCAGCTGGAACTGGAAGAGCGCGTGGAAGTACCGCCCGTGCGCGTCCCAGCCGCCGGTGGCGTACCACAGCACCGGTAGCGCGACGACCGCGGTCAGCAACAGCAGCATCGCGCCGAGGCGGTCGATCACCAGCACGATGCCGAACGGCGGCGGCCAGTCGCCGACGCGGTAGGCGCGGATCTCCCCGCCGGCGGCCTGCATCGCCAGCAGCGCGGCGACGACGAGGAACAGCGCCGTCGAGGCCAGCGCCACGCGCCGGGCCCACAGCAGCTTGCGGTGGCCGTGGCCGCCGTGGCTGTCGCCGCCGTGGTCGCCGAGCAGCAGCAGCAGCGCGGCCGTGATCGACGGCAGCAGCACCGGCACGATCGGCAGGTGGTCGGCGATCCAGCTCATGGCTTGTCGGCGTCGTCGGGCTTGCCGTCGACGTGGTCGCTGCCGTTCTCGTGACGACTGCGCAGCGCGAGTTCGATCACGAAGCCGGTGGTGGCGAAGCCGATCACGATCGCGGTCAGGACCAGCGCCTGCGGCAGCGGGTCGGCGAACTCCGCGGCTCCGGCGGACAGGATCGGCGGCGCGCCGGCCCACAGCCGGCCCATCGAGAAGATGAACACGTTGACCGCATAGCCGATCAGCGTCAGCCCGAGCACGACGGGAAAGGTGCGTGCGCGCAGCAGCAGGTAGATGCCCACCGCGACGACCCAGCCGATGCCGGTGGCGACGAGGAACTCCATCGTCATGGCGTCGTCCTCGCGGCCGAGTCGTCGCCGGGCCGCGCCGAGTCGACTCGACCCCCACGAGAGGCGGGCCGGGCGTCGCCCGGCCACGGGGGCCTCGTCTTCGCCGGCTCCTTGCTCGCCGCGCCGAGGGCCGACAGCATCAGCATCGTCGCGCCGACCACGGTGACGTAGACGCCGAGGTCGAACAGCGCCGCGCTGGCGAGCGGCAGCTCGCCGAGCAGCGGCACGTGCGGGTGGCCGTGCGCGCTGGTGAGGAACGGCTCGCCGAGGGCGAACGCGCCGACCCCGGTCAGCCACGCGATGCTCAGGCCGGCGCCGATCCAGCGCGTGAAGCGCCGGCCGGCGGCGCCTTGCAGCACCGCCTCCGCGCGTTCTTGGCCCTGCGCCATGTACTGCAGCACCAGCGCGACCGCGGTGACGAGGCCCGCGATGAAGCCGCCGCCGGGCAGGTTGTGGCCGCGCCAGAAGATGTACGCCGTGACGACGAGCGCCATCGGCAGCACCAGCCGCGCCGCCATGCGCAGCAGCATCGGCTCGCGGCCGTAGCTCCACGCGCGCCCCTGCGGGTCGAGGTCGGGACGGCGGGTGCGGAAGCCGTCGAGCAGCGCGAGCACGCCGACGGCGGCGATGCCGAGCACGGTGATCTCGCCGAAGGTGTCGTAGCCGCGGAAGTCGACCAGGATCACGTTGACCATGTTCGTGCCACCGCCGCCCGGCACCGACTGCTCGAGGAAGTACCAGCTGATCGACTCGTGGTCGCGCGTGAGCATCAGCCAGGTCAGCCACGCGATGCCGCCGCCACCCGCCGCCGCCAGTCCGGCGTCGCGCCAGCGCCGGCCCGTGCTCGACTCCTTGGGCGAGAACTGCGGCAGCAGCGCCAGGCCCATCAGCAGCAGCGCGGTCGACACGACGTCGACCGACAGCTGCGTCATCGCGAGGTCGGGCGCCGACAGGGCGACGAAGGCGAGCGAGGCCACCAGTCCGACGCCGCCGGTGAGCACGACGGCGACGAAGCGCTGCCGGTGCTGCACGAGCAGCAGGCCGCCGGTGACGAGCAGCAGCACCCACGCGCCGACGGCCACCGGCGGCGCGGGCAGCAGCGTGCGCGCCTGCGCACCCAGGCCCTCGTCGGGCCCGGTCCAGAACGGCAGGGCCGCGAACACGACGGCCAGCGCGACCATCCACGCCGCATAGCGCTGCAGCGAGCCGTTCTCGAGCCCGCGCGTGACGCGCCCGGCGGCGCCGAACAGTCCGTCGATCGTCGCCGTGAAGATCGCCCTGCCGCCGCGCCCGCTCGGCACGTAGCGGTGCAGCAGGCCGCCGCGCTGCAGGCCGGCGTACAGCCCGACGCCGGCCACGAGCGCGAACATGCTCATCAGCAGCGGCGCGTTGACGCCGTGCCACAGCGACAGGTGGAACTCGGGCGCCGGCGCGCCGAGCACGGCCGACGCGACCACGGTGACCAGCGGCCCGGCGATCACCATCGGCGCCAGGCCGACCGCGATGCAGACCGCGACGAGCAGGATCACAGGCGCCTTCATGCCGAGCGGCGGCTCGTGCGGGTGCGGGTTCGGCAGGTCCTTCGGCGGGCCGTTGAAGAACGTGTCGTGCACCAGGCGCAGCGAGTACGCGACCGAGAACACGCTGGCCAGCGTCGCGAGCACCGGAACGGCCCAGCCGGCGGCACCCCACAGCCGTGCCGGCGCGCGCACCGCTTCGTCGAGCATCATCTCCTTGCTGATGAAGCCATTGAATGGCGCGATGCCGGCCATCGCCGCGCTGGCGAGCAGCACCAGCGTGCCCATCATCGGCATCATCGCCATCAGGCCGCCGAGCCTGCGCATGTCGCGCGTGTGCGTCTCGTGGTCGATGATGCCTGCACTCATGAACAGGGCCGCCTTGAAGCTCGCGTGGTTCAGGATGTGGAACACCGCGGCCACCGCCGACATCGGCGAGGCGAGGCCGATCAGGAAGGTGATCAGGCCGAGGTGGCTGACCGTCGAGTAGGCGAGCAGGCCCTTCAGGTCGTGCTTGAAGATCGCGACGAAGGCGGCGAAGGTCATCGTCGCCAGGCCGACGCTGGCGACGATGCCCTCGAACAGACCCGTGCCGCCGAGCACCGGGTACAGCCGCATCATCATGAACAGGCCCGCCTTGACCATCGTC
>JALOSD010000110.1 GCA_025458585.1 Burkholderiaceae bacterium
ACGCGTCCTGCGCAGAGCGCCGGTGTTGCGGGCCGCCTCCTGCCACCCATGGGGCAGAACCCGTTCGATGACCTCCCAGTCCTCGACCAAGCCCTCGAAATGCTCGTCCCAATCGAGATCGAACTCAGCCTCGTCCATGACCTGCCGCCCGTCGCAGTCATCGACGGATCGGCAGTGTACATAAGGCCATTCTTATATTAATGCTAATGGGCCTTCCCCCCAGAGCGACCGCGACGCCGACGCCGATGGTTCCTTGACCTGCTGGACGTCAGCGCCACGCTGCGCGCGATCCGCACCCTGGCCAGGCGATCACCGCGCATGGTCAAGCGCCGGAACTCCCAGTACGCTCCTCACGACCGACGGGCGCCCACGCGCGTGCCAGTGGCCATGAAGCCTGCGCTTCTTCCGCCGCGCGATCCTGCCAAGAGGCCGCGCCGATCGGCACGCCCGGAGTCGAAGCCATGGTCGATCGTGAATCCGGGTGGTCGCTTCATCTAAGCGAACAGTATTGGGTTAGCCTGCACCCCGCGCACGAGACTTGGAACTGGGACACCCTCTGCCTTGGCGCGCGTGGCCAGCTGAGCGTGCACGGTCTTCGGTACGCGTGCAACGAACTTTCCGGACGCAACGCCTCCGCTGTTGGGGCTAGGAACAGGCAGTTTCTTTGCTTTGAGCGCCGCAATGGTGGCCTTGAGCGCGTCATGGCCGTTTGCGAGGGCTTCTTCAATGGTTTCGCCGTCCGAGATGCACTCGGCGAAGTCCGGGAACGAGACCAGGAACCCGCCGCCGTCCTCTTCCGACAGCGGCCTGATCTCGAAGGGATAGTCAGTGATCTTGGCCATGTTCAGGCTCCGTCGATGAGTTCGATGAACTTCCGGATGTAGATGGGCTTGATCGGTCTGTGTGCCGGCACAGACAAGGTGCGCCCGTCATCCCGGACGAACACGCAGTGGCTGCTCTTCTGGTGGCGCCAGTCCAGGCCGCGGTGCTTGGCTACTGACTGAAGATCTGAGATCTGCCAGTCGAGTTGGGTGCGCCGCATCGCGGCGAGGAGCTTGGCTGCGGAGCTCACAGCCGTGATACTACCAGTGAAACTAGAGCGTCGCCCAGCCCCCGCGGAGGCAGACGAGGCTTGGCCGCGGAGGGACGATAACTACCTTGGCCCGGAGCGGCCAAGCCTTGGCTGCCGTAGCGGGTCGGCTCGAGCGGGTTAGGCCGCAGATGCATCGCGGAACGCTCGAAGCACGGAGTTGATGCGAGTCTGGTAGCCAGGACCCTGTGCCTTGAACCACTCGATGACGTCTTGATCGATCCGAAGCGAGATCAGTTCTTTGGCCGGAACGGGCCTGAGGCCGCGGCGCACGATGCCGCGGACCACGTGCTTCGGATCGAACTCGGGATGTTCGGCACTGGCTTGGCCCTTCTTTGAAGACATGAGGTGGCCCCAGTCAGTCTTGGACTTGGTCGAAGAAGAGGCGCGCTTCCCGAGAGGTTGCTTTGCGGAAGGAGATGACGCGGATTTCATCGTCGGACTCGGTGTGTGCTTTGGAGACTGGCACACCCGCCAGTAGCCCCAGGGTCACGAAGCGTTGTTCTCCGTACGCGAGGCGGTCATCCTCGTAGGTGAAGGTCAAGCCCTCGAAGACGCGCGGAGCGTCGTTGAAGTCGAGGCCGTGTTCCTTGAGGTTGATGGCACGCTTGCGCTCGGACCAGGTGAAACGTATTTACACGTGTAGCTACGGAGCGCTGACTGGGCAAGGGCGTGATTTCTGCGTGTTCTCGGGCGCAAATCCGTGCCCGTATCTGGATAGTGGCGCAGTATCGGGCCCGTGTTCGGATAGTGGCGCAGTACCGGACCACTGACGCCCGCATCGTTGGGAGCTTGCATCGAAGGACCGGACGCCTACAGTACTTGATTCCCCATGCCAGCACCTCCCGTCGCGCCACCGGGTGCACCTCGTCTGCTGGACCATGTCCGCGAACGCGTGCGTCATCTGCACTACAGCTTACGGACCGAAGAGGCCTACGTCCACTGGATCCGCGCGTTCGTGCGCTTCCACGGCAGGCGCCACCCGCGCGAGATGGGCGGGCAGCAGGTCGAGGCGTTCCTGTCGTGGCTGTCGACCGAGCGCGGGGTGTCGGTGTCGACGCACCGGCAGGCGCTGTCGGCGCTGCTGTTTCTATATCAGCCTGTATCAGCAGGTGCTGGGGCAGCAGTTGCCGTGGATGGAGGCCATCGGCCGGCCGCAGCGCAAGCCGCGGCTGCCGGTGGTGCTGTCGCCGCACGAAGTGGCCGCGGTGTTGACGCTTCTCGAGGGCACGCATCGCGTGCTGGCCCAGTTGCTCTACGGCACCGGCATGCGCATCGCCGAGGCGCTGCAGCTGCGCGTGAAGGACGTGGAGTTCGACCGCCGCGTCATCGTCGTGCGCAGCGACAAGGGCGGCAAGGAACGCGTCGTGATGCTGCCGGCCACGCTCGCGCCTGGCCTGCGCGAGCAGTTGCAGCGCGCGCGGGTGCTCTGGGAGGCGGACGCGCGCGCCGGCCACGGCGGCGTGCAAATGCCCGACGCGCTCGAGCGCAAGTACCCCCGTGCCGGCGCGTCGTGGGCCTGGTTCTGGGTGTTTCCCCAGTCCGAGCATTCGGTGTGCCCGCGCACCGGCGTCGAGCGCCGCCACCACCTGTTCGACCAGACGTTCCAGCGCGCCTTCAAGCGCGCGGTGCACGCCGCCGGCATCGAACTCCTGGCCACGCCGCACACGCTGCGCCATTCGTTCGCCACGCACCTGCTGCAGTCGGGCACCGACATATGAACCGTGCAGGAACTGCTCGGCCACAGCGACGTGAGCACGACGATGATCTACACGCACGTGCTGAAGGTGGCCGCCGGTGGCACGCGCAGCCCGCTCGACGCGCTGGCCGCCCCCGGCGCCAATTCGCGTCGGACTGCGAGCGAACCGATGAGTCAGTGCATTGAGTAAATCAACTCAATGCACTGAGTCATCGGTCTGCGGTTGACGCGAAGCCATGCAGGCTTGCCTTGCAGCCGATGACGGCCTGCCGCGACGCCACCGATGCTCCCGCCCTACGCCGAGCTGCACTGCCGCAGCAACTTCAGCTTCCTCATCGGCGCGTCGCACCCGGAGGAACTCGTGCAGCGCGCGCACGCGCTCGGCTACTCGGCGCTGGCGATCACCGACGAGTGCTCGCTCGCCGGCGTAGTGCGCGCGCACGCCGAGGCAAAACGCGTCGGCCTGCACCTGATCGTCGGCGCCGAGATGCGCTTGGCCGCCGCCGCGCCGGCTGCCGGCGGCGCGAAGCAAGGGGCAGCCCCCGACGCGCCCGACATGCGCCTGGTGATGCTGGCGATGTCGCGCCGCGGCTACGGCAACCTGGCGCAGTGGATCACGGTGGCGCGCCGGCGCGCGGCCAAGGGGCAGTACGAGGCGTACCGCAGCGACCTCGAAGGCCGGGTGCCGCACGCGCCGATGCTGGCCGGCCTGCCCGACTGCCTGGCGCTGCTGGTGGCCGACGCCGCGCAGCCGTTCGAAACCGTGTTCGCGCACGCGATGTGGCTCAAGACGTGGTTCGGCACCGGCACCGAGGGCCGCGCCGCGCTGGCGCTGCCGCAGCTTCTGCACGCGAGCGACGACGTGCTCGCCGACCTGGTGCAGCGCGTCGCCGCGCTCACCGGCCTGCCCATCGTCGCCACCGGCGACGTGCTGATGCACGCGCGCTCGCGCAAGGCGCTGCAGGACGTGCTGACCGCCACGCGGCTCAAGCGCCCGGTGGCGCAGTGCGGCTTCGCGCTGGCGCCCAACGCCGAGCAGCACCTGCGCACGCGCCAGCGGCTGGCGGCGCTGTACCGCCCCAAGTGGCTCGACGCCACGGTGGCGCTGGCCGCGCGCTGCGCCTTCTCGCTCGACGAGCTGCGCTACGAGTACCCGCAGGAGATCGTGCCCGACGGCCACACGCCCGCCTCATGGCTGCGCGACCTCACCGAGGAAGGCCTCGTGCGCCGCTTCCCGCAAGGCACACCCGACAAGGTGCGCGCGCAGGTCGAGCACGAGCTGGCGCTGATCGCGCAGCTGCGCTACGAGCCGTACTTCCTCACCGTGGCCGACCTGGTGCAGTGGGCGCGCGCGCAGGGCATCCTGTGCCAGGGGCGCGGCAGCGCGGCCAACTCGGCGGTGTGCTACGCGCTCGGCGTCACCGAGGTGGACCCGGCGCGCACGAGCCTGCTGTTCGAGCGCTTCATCAGCGCCGAGCGCAACGAGCCGCCCGACATCGACATCGACTTCGAGCACCAGCGGCGCGAGGAGGTCATCCAGCACGTCTACCGCAAGTACGGGCGCCACCGCGCGGCGCTGACCGCGGTGGTCATCAGCTACCGGCCCCGCAGCGCCTTGCGCGACGTCGGCCGCGCGCTCGGCATCGACCTCGACCGCATCGACGCGGTGGCGAAGTCGCAGCACTGGTTCGACGGCCGCCGGGTCGACCCCGAACGCCTGCGCGAGAACGGCTTCGACCCCGAGTCGCCGGTGTGCCGGCTGTGGGTCGAGCTCACGCAGGCGCTCGTCGGCTTCCCGCGCCACCTCAGCCAGCACCCCGGCGGCTTCGTGATCGCGCGCGACGACCTCGCGCGGCTGGTGCCGGTGGAGAACGCCGCGATGGACGGGCGCAGCGTGATCCAGTGGGACAAGGACGACCTCGACGCGCTTGGCCTGATCAAGGTCGACCTGCTGGCGCTGGGCATGCTTTCCGCGATCCGCCGCGCGCTGGACCTGGTCGCGCACAAGCTGGGGGTGCGCGAGTTCCGCATGCAGGACGTGCCGGCCGAGGACCCTGCCGTCTACGCGATGCTGAGCAAGGGCGACAGCGTCGGCACCTTCCAGGTCGAGAGTCGCGCGCAGATGAGCATGCTGCCGCGGCTGAAGCCCGCGAACTTCTACGACCTCGTAATCGAGGTCGCCATCGTGCGCCCGGGCCCGATCCAGGGCGGCATGGTGCACCCGTACCTGCGAAGGCGCACAGGCGACGAGCCGGTCACGTACCCGAGCGACGAAGTGAAGCAGGCGCTCGAGCGCACGCTGGGCGTGCCGATCTTCCAGGAGCAGGTGATGCAGCTCGCGATCCTGGCGGCCGACTTCACGCCCGGCGAGGCCGACCAGCTGCGTCGTGCGATGGCGGCGTGGAAGCGCCGCGGCGGCCTGGGTCCGTTCCACGAGCGGCTCGTCGGCCGCATGGTGGCCAAGGGCTACACGCGCGACTACGCCGAGGCCATCTTCCGCCAGATCGAGGGCTTCGGCGAATACGGCTTCCCCGAGAGCCACGCGGCGAGCTTCGCGCTGCTGGTCTACGTCAGCGCGTGGCTCAAGTGCCACCACCCCGACGCCTTCCTCGCCGCGCTGCTCAACAGCCAGCCGATGGGCTTCTACGCGCCGGCGCAGCTGGTGCGCGACGCGCGCGAGCACGGCGTGCGCGTGCTGCCGGTCGACGCGACGGTGAGCGACTGGCCGACGACGCTCGAGCACGAAGGTGACGACCCGAGCCCTGACCTGCGCCCGGTGCGGCTCGGCCTGAGCCGCGTCGCCGGCCTGGCCGAAGACGCGGCACGGCGCCTCGTCGCCGCGCGCACCGAGGCGCCGTTCGCGTCGGCCGAGGACCTGGCGCGCCGCGCCGCGCTCGACGCGCACGCGCTCGGCGTGCTCGCGCGCGCCGACGCGCTGCGCGCCGTGCCGACGAGCCCCCACGACGTTTCGCGTCGCCCGCCCGAGGAGGCGCAGCCCGGTTTCGGGCGCGGCCCGGCGGCCGGGCTGATCGGCCACCGCCGCGACGCCGCGTGGGCGGTGGCCGGCATCGACACCCGCGCCACCGCGATGCTGCACGCCACGCGCACGCACGAAGCCCCGGCCGCCCTGCCCGCCCCCGACAGGGCCGACACCGTGCTCGCCGACTACCGCGCGCTCGGCCTGAGCCTGCTCGCACACCCGCTGGCGCTGCTGCGCGACCAGCTCGCCGCGTTCCGCGTGCAGCCGGCCGCCGTGCTGCGCGGCTGCCGCCACGGCCAGCTCGCGCGCGCCAGCGGCCTCGTCACGCACCGCCAGCGCCCCGAGACGGCCAAGGGCGTCGTCTTCGTCACCCTCGAAGACGAGACCGGCGCCGTCAACGTCATCGTCTGGCCGACCGTCGTCGAACAGCAGCGCCGGCCGCTGCTCGCCGCGACGCTGCTCACCGTCTACGGCGTGTGGCAGCAGGAGGGCGAGGTGATGCACCTGGTGGCGAAGAAGCTCGTCGACCACACGCCTTTGCTGCAGGGGCTGGCGGCGAGGAGTCGCAACTTCCGGTGAAGCCATGGCGCGAGGGGCGTCGGCGACAATTCCAGCGCTGCCATGACCGACGACATCGAGCTCCTGCCCACCGGCCGCCCCGAGCAGCTGATGGTGCTGCTACATGGCCGCGGCCAGGCCAGCGCCGAGTTGCTGCCGCTGGCGCGCGCGTTCCGCCGTGAGTTCGCGCAGGCGGCGCTGCTGCTGCCGCACGAGCTGCTGCCCGACGAAGCCGCCGGCGACGATCTCGCCGCGCGCGTCGCCGCGGCGCTGCCGCGCCTCGTGCGCTGGGTGCGCGATGCCCAGCAGCGCCTGGGCGCGACGCCGCAGTCGACCGCGCTGGTGGGCTTCGGCGAAGGCGCGACGATGGCGCTCGAAGCCGCGAGCGCCGAGGAAGGTCTCGCCGGGCGCGTCGTCGCGTTCGGCGGCGGCTATGCCTCGCTGCCGACACAGGCCCCGCCGCTAACGACGCTGCACTTCCTGCACGGCAGCGCCGACGCCGAGAACCCGGTGGCCACGGTGCGCCGCACGCTCGAGCACCTCGGCGTGCTGAACGGCGACGCGACGCTCGACGTCGCGAGCGGCGTTGGCCACGAGCTGCACCCCGCGCTCGTGGACTGTGCGATCCACCGCCTCACCCACCACATTCCGCACCGCACGTGGCGGGCCGCGCTCGGCGCGCTGCCCGCCTCGGCGCGCAGCGGCTGCCACGACGAGTGACGATGCTGTACCTGCTGTCCCCCGCGAAGACGCTCGACTACGACACGCCGACGCCGCCCGACGTGCTCGCACGCGCGACGAAGCCCGGCTTCGTCGCCCGGTCGGCGGTGCTGATCGACGTGCTGAAGACGAAGACGCCGGCTGAGGTCGCGTCGCTGATGTTGCTGTCGGACCCGCTCGCGCAGCTCAACGTCGCGCGCTACGCGGCGTGGCGCAAGACGTTCACGCAGAAGAACAGCAAGCCCGCCGTGCTCGCGTTCGCCGGCGACGTCTACGACGGGCTCGACGCGTCGACGCTCACCGCCGCCGACCTGGCGTGGGCGCAGGAGCACCTCGTGATCCTGTCCGGCCTGTACGGCGCGCTTCGCCCGCTCGACCTGATGCAGCCGTACCGCCTCGAGATGGGCACCAGGCTGCACACCGACGCCGCCGAGGACCTGTACGGCTTCTGGGGCGACACGCTGGCCGAGCACCTGAACAGGCGGCTGAAGGGCGAGACGACGCCGGTCATCGTCAACCTGGCGTCGCAGGAGGCAGTACAAGGTGATCAGTTTCTTCGCCAAGCGCGCACGCGGCGCGATGGCACGCCACGCGATCCGCCGCCGCATCGACACGCCGCAGGGGCTCGAAGGCTTCGCCGACGACGGCTATGCGTTCGACCCCCAGGCGTCGACGCCCGAGCGGCTCGTCTTTCGCCGCCGCGTCGCATGACGCTTCGGCGCTGGCGGTTGCCGTCGGTCCCCGCTGCCTAGAATGAGTGTCGCGTGAGTTCCTTCGAAGCATCGCCGGCCCCGCCGCCGGCCCCGCCGCCGGGCCCACCGCCCGAGGCTGCCGCGCCCGACGACACGAGGCGCAGCCTGCCCGTCGGCCTGTGGGTAGTCGTCGCGCTCGCGGCGCTGCTGGCCGCCGGAGGCCTGTACAGCGGGTGGCAGGCGCAGCAACGGGTTCAGGCCCTCGAGCTCGAACTCGTGCGGCGCCAGCAGGACACCGGCACCGCCGCCACCGAGGCGCGCGTGCTCGCCAACCAGGCGCAGGACGCGGCGCGCGACGCGGTGGCCAAGGTGGCGCTGCTCGAGGCACGCCTGGCGGAAACGACGGCACAGAGCTCGCAGGTGGAAGACCTTCTGCGCTCGATCGCGCGCTCGCGTGACGACAGCGCGCTGGCCGACCTCGAGGCGACGCTGCGGCTCGCGACGCAGCACGCGGCGCTCACCGGCAGCAGCGAGACGCTGGTGCTCACGCTTCGCCAGGCCGACGAGCGCCTCGTCGCGCTGAACCAGCCGCGCCTCGAGCGCGTGCGGCGCGCCCTGGCGCGCGACATCGAGCGCCTGACGGCCGCCGGCAGCACCGACATCGCGGTGCTCTCGCTGCGCATCGACGAGGTGATCCGGCAGGTCGACGAACTGCCCCTGCTCGCGATGCCCGAGCCGCGCACGGGCGCCGCCGCCCCGCAGCGCGGCGACGCGCCCAGGCCCGAGGCCGCCGAAGCGCCGGCGCCCGACGCTGCGGCGTCCGACGCCTGGTTCGACCGCCTTCCGCAGGCCTCGCGCGAGTTCGCGACGCGCTTCTGGAGCGAAGCACGCTCGCTGTTGCGCATCACCCGCATCGAGCACCCGGAGGCGCTGCTGCTCGCGCCCGAGCAGGCGTACTTCGTGCGCCAGAACCTGAGGCTGCGCCTGCTCAACGCGCGGCTGGCGCTGCTGTCGCGCCAGTTCGACGTTGCCCAGGCCGATCTGCGCGACGCGCAGGCGATGCTCGAGCGCTACTTCGACCGCCAGTCGCGCCGCGTGCAGGGCGCATCGGAACTGCTGCGCCAGGTGGCCCAGCAGTCGCGTGCCGTCACCGTGCCGCGGCCCGACGAGACGCTCGCGGCGCTGGCCGCCGCCGCCGCGGGGCGCTGATGCGCTTCGTCGTTTGGCTCGTCGTGCTCTCGGTCGTCGCCGCCGTCGCGGCGACGATGCTCGGGCGCAACGATGGCTGGGTGAGCCTGTACTGGGGCGGCTGGCGGCTCGAGTTCTCGCTCAACCTGTTCGTGCTCGGCGTCGCCGCGACTTGCGTCGTGTTGGTGCTGGCGATGCAGGCGCTGTCGTCGCTGGCGACGCTGCCGCGCCGCTCGCGCGAGTGGCGTGCGCTGCGCCACGAGCGCGCAGCCCACGCGGCGCTGCGCGAGGCGCTCGGCGAGTACCTGGGTGCGCGTTACACGCGCTCGAACAAGGCGGCGCAGCGCTCGCTGGCGATCGAGCAGGCGCGCCCCGACCAGCATGCCGACCGCGACCTGCAGGTGCTCGCCCACCTGCTGTCGGCGGCCAGCCTGCACCGCCTGCAGGACCGCCGCCTGCGCGACGAGCAGATGCAGCGCGCGCGCGCACTGCGCCGTGTCGGGCCGGCGCGCGTCGGCGACGACGGCGCGCTGCTGCTCGCGGCCGAATGGGCCGTCGACGACCTCGACCCTGGGCGGGCGCTGGAGCTGCTGGCCGAGCTGCCGCCCGGCGTTGCCCGCCGCACGCAGGCGCTGCGGCTGCGCCTGCAGGCGCAGCGCCTGGCCGCTCAGTCGCTCGAGGCGCTGCGCACGGCACGCCTGCTCGCCAAGCACCAGGGCTTCACGCCGCTGGCGGCACGCGGCCTGCTGCGCACGCTGGCGCTGCAGGCGCTCGGCGACGCGCGCGACGTCGACCAGTTGCAGCGCGTGTGGCAGCAGCTCGAGCCCGCGGATCGCGCCGACCCGCACGTCGCCGCCCACGCCGCGCGACGCGCCGCCGCCTTCGGCCGCCCTGCCCTCGCGCGCACATGGCTCAAGCCGTCGTGGGAAGCGCTGGCGCGGCTCGACGCCGACGAGCGCGAGCAGCTCGCGCTCGCGCTCATCGACGCCGTCGAGGGCATCGGCACCGAATGGCTGCCGTGGCTCGAGAGCGCGCTCGACGCCCACCCCGGCGAGCCGGCGCTCGTCGCCGCCGCCGGCGTCGCCTTCGCCGAGCGACTGCTGTGGGGCAAGGCCGCCGGGCCGCTCGAGCAGGCGGCTCGCGCGCCCCTGCTGGCAGCATCGGCGCGCCGCCGCGCGTGGCGCACGCTTGCCGTGCTGGCCACCGAGCAGGGCGACGCCGACCGCGCCGCGGCCTGCGAGCGCGCCGCCGCGGCGCTCGACTGAGGCGTCGGCGACCCGCCGCGCCGCATGCTATACTGCCCGGCTACGCGGCTGTAGCTCAGTTGGATAGAGTACTTGGCTACGAACCAAGGGGTCGTGGGTTCGAATCCTGCCAGCCGCGCCAATCAAATCAACGGGTTAGTCCTCACGAGGGGCTG
>JALOSD010000111.1 GCA_025458585.1 Burkholderiaceae bacterium
CCAGCGGCGCATGGGGCGCTGACGCCGCGGCCCGCGTCGCGGGCCACAATCGGCGCATGGACGTCCGCGCCCTGTCCGCCGCGCATGCACCACCGCCCGAAGCGCCGCCCGAAGCGCCGCCCGCAGCGCCGCCCGCAGCGCCGATCGCGCCGCAGCGCCTGCTCGACCTGATCGCGCAGCTCGAAGCCGGCCTGCTCGAGCGCGACGCCGCCGTGCGCCTGGCGCTGCTCGCCGCGCTCGCCGGCGAGCACGTGCTGCTGATCGGCCCACCCGGCACCGCGAAGAGCGAACTCGCGCGCCGGCTGCACCGCGCGTTCGCCGGCGCGCGCTACTTCGAGCGCCTGCTCACGCGCTTCTCGACGCTCGAGGACGACCGCTACGAGCGCCTCGTCGACGGCTACCTGCCCACCGCCGGCATCGCGTTCCTCGACGAAGTGTTCAAGGCCAACTCGGCGATCCTCAACGCCCTGCTGACGCTGCTCAACGAACGCGAGTTCGACAACGGCGCCGGCCGCGCGCGCACGCCGCTGGTCAGCGTGGTCGGCGCGAGCAACGAGGTACCGGCCGACGAGGCGCTGCTCGCGTTCTACGACCGCTTCCTCGTGCGCGTGCCGGTGCAGCCGGTGACCGACGCCGCCTTCGCCGCGCTGCTCACGCTCGAGACGGCCGGCGCCTCGGCCGCCGTCGCAGCGCTCGACGCCGCCGACCGCGCTGCGGTGCAGCGCGCGCGCGACGCGACGCCGCTCGGCGCCGCGGCGCTTGCCGGGCTGCAGGCGCTGCGCGCGCGCGTGTACGCCGACGGCATCGCGGTGTCGGACCGGCGCTGGCGGCAGTTCGTCGGCCTGCTGCGCACGGCCGCGGCCACCGAGGGCCGCGCCGAGGTCGACGCGTTCGACCTCTGGCTCGCGCCCTACGCGCTCGCGCATGAGCCGGCGCAGCAGCCGGCGCTGGCTGCTTGGTTCGTCGAGCACGTCGCGCAGGCGCAGCCGCATGAGCTGCCATGGCTCGCGCGCGCCGTCGAGGCCTTCGAGAAGCAGCTCGAGATCGAGCTCGCGATGCCCACCGACGACGGCGACGACGCGGCCGGCAAGCTCGCGCTCGCGCGCTCGATCGGCGGCGCCGACGAGCGCGGCGGCATGCTGCGCATCGTCTCGGCGACGCTCGAGCAGCAGCTGCGCCGGCGCTGGAGCCCGGTGCACGTCGAGGCGCGCACGGCGCAGGTCGACTCCGTGATCGCCGATGCCGCGCGCGTGCGCGACGAGGCGCTGGCCGCGCTCGACGCGCTGCACGAGCGCATCGCCGCTCGCCTGTGGCTGCCGCCGACGCTCGCCGCCACGCTGCTCGCGGGTCCGGCGACGACGCTCGACGCGGCACGGACGCTGCTCGCGCGGCTGCACGCGGCGCGCGCCGGCTTCGCCGACCTGCCGGTCGACGAAGCGCTGCCGGCCGCGGCACCGGCGCCGATCGCCGTCCCGGCGTGACCCGGACGTCCTGCGCGGCCGCCGTGCCGAACCCCGCCACGCCCTCGCCCGATTCGCCGTACGACGGCCTGCAGGCGCTGGCGCGCACGCTGTGGCTGCCTGCGCTGATCACCAGCGCGGGCGACACCGTGCGTCGCCTCGCGGACCTGCCGCGCTGGCGCGACGCGCTCCAAGCCGGCGAGCTGCCGCCGCCCGACGCCGACCTCGGCGACGCGGCGCTGTTCGCCCCGCTGCGCGAGGCCGTGGGCGATCTCGCGCTGCCAGCGCTCGCGCGCGGCGTGCCGGCGCTCGCCGAGCAGGTGCTGCGCACGCTGCTCTGGCACGCCGACCGCGTGATCGACCGCGCGCCGGGCGAGCCGCGCGCCGACGCGATCGCACGCGCGGTGCAGGCGTTTCGCGACGAGTGGAAGGTCGAGCGCGGTGCGTGGGACGAGACGCTCGCGCTGCTGCGGGGGCTCGGCGACATGCGCGCGCTGCGCTGGGACGAGCTGCAGGGGCTGCTGCGCGCGCGCGAGTGGCGCGAGGCGCAGCGCCTGAGCACGCTGCTCGAGCGCCTGCCCGCGCTCGTCGACCTGCTGCGCCGGCTCGGGCGGCGCGAGGTCGCGCTCGCGCCGCGGGCGAGCGCGCCGCAACCCGCGCCGGCGGGGCGCGAGCCGCCGAAGCCGATGCGCGTCGTCGAGACGCGCCTGCCCGATGCGCCGGGCGAGGTCACCGGCATCCGCCTGTCGGACCGGCTCGAGCGCCAGCTCGGCGCCGAGGCCGCACTGATGCGCCACCGCGTCGGCCACAAGCTGTGGCGCGCCAAGCGCGCCGAGGCGCGGCTGCTGACGTGGGAGAGCGAGGCCGTGCTGACCGACCTGCGCCCCGACCCGCAGGCGCACCACCGCGCGCGCACCGCACCCCCGCCGCCGCAGCCGCTCGAACGCGGGCCGATCGTCGTCTGCCTCGACACCTCGGGCTCGATGAGCGGCGCGCCGGAGCAGATCGCGAAGGCCGTCGTGCTGCAAGCGCTGCGCACCGCGTGGCACGAGCGCCGCGGCTGCCGCCTGATCGCGTTCGGCGGCGCGGGAGAGATCGTCGAGCGCGACCTCGCCGCCGGCGCGGCCGGGCTGCACGCGCTGCTCGACCTGCTCGGCCAGGGCTTCGACGGCGGCACCGACATCCAGGGGCCGATCGAGCGCGCCGTCGAGACGGTGCACGACGCGGCCTGGGCAGGCGCCGACCTGCTGATCGTCAGCGACGGGGAGTTCGGTTGCACGCGCGCGACGCTCGAGCGGCTCGACACGGCGCACACCGGGCTCGGCCTGCGCGTGCAGGGCATCCTGATCGGCGACCGCGAGACGATGGGGCTGATGGAGGTCTGCGACGACATCTTCTGGGTGCGCGACTGGCGCCGCTTCGGCCACGCTGCGCACACGACGGGCGGCGACGCCGCCAGCTTCTCGCCGGTGCACAGCAAGAGCCTGACCGCCCTGTTCTTCCCCAACGCGCTGAGCGAGCGCGCGGCGCGCCACCGGCCGACGTGAAGGCCCCGCGCCGCGCGGCCCGTCGTGCGCCGCTGCAGCCCGTCCGCGCGATCGCGCGGTGCGTCGCATCGGGGTCGACCGGTGTCGCGGCGGGTGACTACAGTGGGCGCCGACAATGAACGCCGCCACCACCCTCCCCGCCGCCCCCGCCAGCCGCTGGCAACGCGCCGTGGCGACGTTCGTGCGCGGCTTCCACGCCTACGCGAACTGGCTCGTCGGCATCAGCTGGCTGCGCTTCCTCCTGCTCGCGGTGCTGCTGCTGATCGTCGCCGGCATCCTGTCGGAAATCCCGCCCTTCAACCTGACGCTTAGCGAGCGCGTCGTCGAGCGCCCGCGCAAGGTCGTCGTCGAGACGAAGCCCAAGGCCGACACGCCGGTGCCGGTGCCGCCGATGCCGCCCGCGCCACCGGGGACGCCGGACGCCGGGCGCGAACCGCTGATCAAGATCGAGCGCCCCAAGGGCAGCGGTGCGACCGAGAGCGTCGAGATCTCGATCGGCGAGAAGGGCATCCGCATCACGCCGCGTGCCGCCGAGCCGGCGCAGGTGGCGTCGGACGCGGCCGCGCGCGCCGCGTCGGCGGCGTCGGCGGCCGAACAGGCGGCGCGCGCGGCCGACACCGCCGCCGGCACGATCGAGCTGCGGCTGCCGCCAGGCACGGCCGACGAGGTGCGCGCGGCGCTCGAGGAGGCCCGGCGCGAGCTGCGCGCCGCCGCCGACGAGGCGCGCCGCGACGCCGACGAGGCGCGCCGCGACGCCGAAGAAGCGCTGCGCGACGCCGAGCGCGCGCTCGCCGACGCCAAGCGCGACGCCGGCGCGACCGAGGTGCGCGTCGTCAAGGTGCGCGCCGGCGACGTCCTGCCCGACCTCGCGCTGGTCTGGATCTTCGGCTCGATGATCCTGAAGATCACGTACAAGGGCCGCGTGCAGGCCGAGGTGAAGGCCGCGCAGGCCACCGAGACAGCCGAGGCCGAGTCGCTCAAGCGCCAGGTCGTCGAGGCGCGGCTGGCGGCGATGCAGGCGCAGGTCGAGCCGCACTTCCTGTTCAACACGCTGGCGTCGATCGACCACCTGATCGAGACCGACCCGCCGCGCGCGAGCCAGATGCAGAAGCACCTGATCGCGCTGCTGCGCGCGACGATGCCGACGATGCGCGAGACCCAGGCGGCGAGCCTGCGCGAGCTCGGCCGCGAAATGGCGGTGATCCGCCCCTACCTCGAATTGCTGACCATGCGCATGGAGGAACGGCTGCAGGTCGAGATCGCCGTGCCCGCCGGGCTGCTGACTGCAGAATTCCCGCCGATGATGCTGCAGACGCTGGTCGAGAACGCCATCAAGCACGGCCTCGAGCCGAAGCCCGAGGGCGGCGCGCTGCGCGTGGCCGCCGAGGTCGTCGACGGCCGACTGGAGGTCACGGTGGCCGACACCGGCGTCGGATTCGGTGTGGCCGGCACCGCGGGCACCGGCGTCGGGCTCGAGAACATCCGCGAGCGGCTCGCGCTGCTGTACGGTGCGCGTGCGTCGCTGACGGTGACCGCGAACCCCGGCGGCGGCACGGTGGCGACGATGGCGGTGCCCTATGTCGCGCGTGCGAGGGAGGCGGCTTGAGCGACGCGCCGAAGCTGCTGCTCGCCGCGCTCGCGCTCGTCGTGCTGCTCACCGCGCTCGCTGCGGCGGCGTGGCTCGTCTGGGGGCCGCCGTGGAGCGAGATGCAGATCTGGATCGACGGCCACCGCATGGAGATGCCGCCGATGCACGTGGGCCACTGGCTCGTCGCCGCGGCGGTGCTCGTCGTGCTGTTCGCGCTCGCCGCAGTGCTGCTGCCGGTGGTGCTGCTGCTCGCGGTGGGCCTGCCGATGCTGGCAGCCGGCATCGTGCTCGCCGTCGTGCTCTCGCCGCTGTGGATCGTCGTGCTGCTCGTGTGGTGGCTGCTGCGGCGCGACCGCCGCTCCGCCGCTGGGCCGCCGTCTGCTGTACCTTGAGCCCATGAACGCCACCGCCGGGCCCACCGCCGTGATCGCCGACGACGAGCGCCTGATGCGCGAACAACTGCGCACGCGCCTGGCCGAGGTCTGGCCCGAGCTGCGCATCGTCGCCGAGGCGAGGAACGGCCAGGAGGCAGTCGACCTCGTCGCGCAGCACCGCCCCGACCTCGTGTTCCTCGACATCCGCATGCCGGGGCTGACGGGCGTCGAGGCGGCGCGGCGCATCGCGCAGCTCGACGCCGAACCCGGCTGGCCCGACGACAGGCCGCTGCCCGAGATCGTGTTCATCACCGCCTACGACCAGTACGCCGTCGAGGCCTTCGAGCAGGGCGTGGCCGACTACGTGCTCAAGCCCGCCGAGCGCGAGCGGCTGCAGGTCACCGTGCAGCGGCTGAAGGCGCGGCTCGCGCGCCGCGAGGGTGGCGACGCGAACGGCGCCCCGCCGGCCGCGCCGCTGCAGCAGCTGCTGCACCGCCTCGCGGCGCAGATGGGCCAGCCGAAGACGTACCTGAAGTGGATCCAGGCCGGCGTCGGCGAGACGATCCGCATGATCCCGGTCGACGACGTGCTGTTCTTCATCAGCGACGAGAAGTACACGCGCGTGCAGACCGCGCAGTTCGAGGCGCTGATCCGCAAGCCGATCAAGGAGCTCGTCGACGAGCTCGACCCCGAGGTCTTCTGGCAGATCCACCGCAGCACGCTCGTCAACACGCGGCACATCGCCGGCGTGAGCCGCGACTTCCGCGGCCGCCAGCTCGTCGCGGTGCACGGCAGCGACGAGAAGCTCGAGGTCAGCCGCAGCTACACGGGGCTGTTCAAGGGCATGTAGGCGCGGGGCGGCGCCTTGGAAGCGGACGGTCTTGCGGGACGGAGCGCCCGGCCAGCAACCGTCCTTCCGCACCGAGCGCTGGCACGCCGCCCGAGGCCGTCACGTCACACCGGGGTTTCGCACCGGCGGCCACGGGCTCGGGGGCCTCGATCGG
>JALOSD010000112.1 GCA_025458585.1 Burkholderiaceae bacterium
GTCGTCGAGCTCAAGCAGCCGGTGCGGCTGCAGCAGTTCACGCTCGAGCCGGTGGCCGCGTACCGGCACCGCCTCGTGTTCGACCTCCATCCGGTCGTCGAGCCCGACCCGCTGCTCGCGCTGATCCGCGACAAGGAACGCGCCGAGCGCGAAGCGAGCCAGAGCGTGCGCGATGCGCTCGGCGAGTTCATCGACCGTCTCGACCGCCCGCCCGAACCCGCCCGGCGTGCTGAGGCGCCCGTGCAGACGCCGGCGCCCTCGCGGCCGCCGAGCCGTTCGCTGCAGCAGCGCATCGACCGCCTGATCGTCGTCGCGATCGACCCCGGCCACGGCGGCGAGGACCCGGGCGCGATCGGCCCCACCGGCCTGCGCGAGAAGGACGTCGTGCTCGCGGTCGCGCTGCAGCTGCGCGACCGCCTGAACCGCGAGCGCGGCATGCGCGCGATGCTCACGCGCGATGCCGACTACTTCGTGCCGCTGCACGAGCGCGTGCGCAAGGCGCGCCGCGTGCAGGCTGACCTGTTCGTCTCGATCCACGCCGACGCCTTCATGCGCCGCGAGGCGCGCGGCGCGAGCGTCTACGCGCTGAGCACGAGCGGCGCGAGCAGCGCCGCGGCGCGCTGGATGGCGCAGCGCGAGAACGCCGCCGACCTCGTCGGCGGCATGCCGGCGGCCGCCAACGGCGACGCGCACCTCATGCGCGCGATGCTCGACATGAGCACGACGGCGCAGATCAAGGACAGCCTGAAGATCGGCCACGAGGTGCTGGGCCAGATCGGACGCGTCGGCAACCTGCACAAGCGGCAGGTCGAGCAGGCCGGCTTCGCGGTGCTGAAGGCGCCCGACATCCCGAGCATCCTCGTCGAGACGGCGTTCATCTCGAACCCCGACGAGGAGCAGAAGCTGCGCGACCCGCGCTTCAGGCGCGAGCTCGTCGAGGCGCTGGCCACCGGGATCCAGCGCTACTTCGCGAAGAATCCGCCGCTGGCGCGCAACCGCAGCCTCTGACACGCCGGGGCACGACCTCAGCGCGCCGCCGCGCCGGCGTTGACCGCGCGCTCGACGCGCCTGGCCTTCCAGCCGCCGTAGATCGCGATCAGACCGGGCACGAGGATCAGCGCCCAGATGATCTTGCTCAGGTGCTGCTGCACGAACGGCAGGTTGCCGAACAGGTAGCCCGCCGTCGTCAGGCCGACGACCCAGAGCAGCGCGCCGACGACGTTGTAGGCGCTGAACTTGCCGCGGCTCATCGCCGCGACGCCGGCCACGAACGGCGCGAAGGTGCGGATGAACGGCATGAAGCGCGCCAGCACGATCGTGATGCCGCCGTACTTCTCGTAGAACCCGTGCGCCTGCTCGAACGCGCGCTTGTTGAACCAGCGCGACTGCTCCCACTGCCAGACCTTCGGGCCGACGACGCGGCCGACGCTGTAGTTGACCTGGTCGCCGAGCACCGCGGCCGTCACCAGCAGCGCCATCGACAGCGGCAGGTTCATCGTGCCGACGCCGCACAGCGCGCCGACGACGAACAGCAGGGAGTCGCCGGGCAGGAACGGCATCACGACGACGCCGGTCTCGACGAACACGATCGCGAACAGCAACGCGTAGACCCACGTGCCGTAGGCCTGCACGAACTCGAGCAGATGCTGGTCGACGTGCAGGATGAAGTCGGCCAGGAAGGCGACGAGGTCCATACGCGTTCATTATCCGCCGCGACGGCCCGCAGGCCGCTTCGGTCGACCGGGTCGGGCCGGCGGCATGCCCCACCTAGAATCCCCGCCGGATGAATGCCCCGCTGCCTGCTCGCCGTCCGATCCGCGAGCTGCCTGACGAACTGGTCAGCCAGATCGCCGCCGGCGAGGTCGTCGAGCGGCCGGCGTCGGTCGTGCGCGAGCTGGTCGACAACGCGCTCGACGCCGGCGCGCGTACGGTCACGGTGCGCCTCGCCGCCGGCGGCGTGCGCTCGATCGTCGTCGAGGACGACGGCGCCGGCATCCCCGCCGCCGAGCTGCCGCTGGCGGTGCGCCGCCACGCGACGAGCAAGATCGCGAACCTGCACGAGCTCGAACGCGTCGCGACGATGGGCTTTCGCGGCGAGGCCCTGGCCGCGATCGCGTCGATCGCCGAGCTGGCGATCACGAGCCGCGACGCCCAGGCGCCGCACGCGCACCGCCTCGACGCGCGCAGCGGCGAACTGCAGCCGGCCGCGCGTGCGGTGGGCACCACCGTCGAGGTGCGCGAGCTGTTTTTCGCGACGCCGGCGCGGCGCAAGTTCCTGAAGACCGACGCGACCGAGCTCGCGCACGCGCTCGACGCCGTGCGCCGGCACGCGCTCGCGCGGCCCGACGTCGCGTTCGCCGTCTGGCACGAAGGGCGCCTCGTCGCGCAATGGCGAGGCGCGTCGGCCGAGACCCGGCTCGCCGACGTGCTCGGCGCCGAATTCGTCGCCGCGAGCCGGTCGCTCGACGCGCGCGTCGGGCCGTTGCACGTCGCCGGGCGCGTCGGGCTGCCCGAAGCCGCACGCAGCCGCGCCGACCAGCAGTACCTCTACGTCAACGGTCGCTACGTGCGCGACCGCCTGGTGGCGCACGCGCTGCGCTCGGCCTACGACGACCAGCTGCACGGCAGCCGCCAGCCCGCCTACACGCTGTTCGTCGCCATCGCGCCCGAGCTCGTCGACGTCAACGTGCACCCGACGAAGATCGAGGTGCGCTTCCGCGACGGCCGCGCGGTGCACCAGGCCGTGCGGCAGGCGGTCGAGGACGCGCTCGCGCCGAGCCGCGCGCTCGCGGCGGCCGAGGCGACGGCAGGCCTCGACACGACGCCTGCGGCCTCGGCGACGCCGGCCGCGAGCCTGTCGACGCCTCGACAAGCCTGGCTCGGCTGGGTCGAACCGACGCCGCTGCGCGCGCAGGAGCCTGCCGCGCGCCCGTGGGCGGCGCCACCGTCGCCCATCGTGGGCGGCCTCGACGCGTGGGCCGCGCTGCGCGGCGCGCCGCCCGCGGCCGACGCGCTCGCGCACGAGCGCCGCGCGCAGCCGGCCGACGGCCAGGCGCGCGACGATCGCGACGCCGGCGCCTGGCCGCTCGGCCGCGCGATCGCGCAGGTCGGCGGCGCCTACGTGCTGGCCGAGAACGCGCACGGGCTCGTGATCGTCGACATGCACGCCGCGCACGAGCGCATCGTCTACGAGCGGCTGAAGGCCACCGCGGCGGCCGGGGGCCCCGACGCGCCGCTGCCGGCGCAGCCGCTGCTGATCCCGGTGACCTTCGCCGCCACGGCGGCCGAGGTTGCCGCCGCCGAGGCCGAGCGCGCGCACCTGCTCGCGCTCGGCCTCGACGTCGCGCCGCTCGGCCCGACGACGCTCGCGGTGCGCAGCCGCCCTGCCGCGCTGCCCGACGCCGACGTGGCCGAGCTGACGCGCTCGGTGCTCGCCGACCTCGCGCAGGTGGGCGCGAGCCGCGTCGTGCAGCGCGCGCGCGACGACCTGCTCGCGACGATGGCCTGCCACGGCGCCGTGCGCGCGAACCGGCGCCTGACGCTCGACGAGATGAACGCACTGCTGCGCGACATGGAAGCGACCGAGCGCGCCGACCAGTGCAACCACGGCCGCCCCACCTGGCGTCAGCTGTCGATGAAGGAGCTCGACGCGCTGTTCCTGCGCGGCCGCTGAGGCCTCGCGGCGGCGCCCCCGTCGGTTACAGGGGTTCGAGCGTCAGGGGCGCGGGCGCGATGGCCAGGCCGACCGATCGACCGGGACAAGCCGGGTGCGGGACAATCCGGCACTTCAGATCCACCACCGACCGCCGTTGGGATCCCATCGATGCACTTGTCTCGCCGCACCCTGCTCGTCCGCACCGCTGCCGGTGCGCTCGCCACCGCCGCCTGGGCGCGCGCCCACGCCACCCCGGCGCCGCTGCCCGACGGCACCCGGCTGAGCCTGATGAACCTGCACACCGGCGAGAAGGCCGAGGTCGTCTGGGTCGACGGCGGCCAGCGCCTCGGCGACGCCAAGACCGAGCTCGACCGCCTGCTGCGCGACCACCGCAGCGGCGACGTGCACCCGATCGACGCCGGGCTGTTCGAGCAGCTCGTCGCGCTCAAGGCGCTGCTCGGCACGTCGCAGCCGTTCCACGTGATCTCGGGCTACCGCTCGCCCACGACCAACGCGCGCCTCGCCGAAGCCGGGCGCGGTGTCGCCCGGCACAGCCTGCACATGGAGGGCCGCGCGATCGACATCCGCGTGCCGGGTGTCGACCTGCGCCACGTGCACCGCGCGGCGCTCACGATGGGCGCGGGCGGCGTCGGCTACTACGAGCGCTCGCAGTTCGTCCACCTGGACACCGGGCGCGTGCGCCGCTGGTGACACCGGGCCCGACGCACCGCGCGACGAACGGCCGCCAGCCGCGTCGCCCCAGCGCGCCCGGTGGCGACCCGAGGTGAGTCGATGCGCGCACGCTCGGGTCGACTTCCCTGGCGCGCCGCCGTCTTCTCGGCGCTGCTCGCGGCCGGCCTGATCGCCGGCTGCGGCACGCTCGACGCGAAGCAGCGCGAGTGGGTGTTCCAGCCGAGCAAGAACACCTGGTGGGGCGGCGCGGTGGCCGCCGAGGGCATGCACGACGTGTGGATCGACTTCCACTCGCGCGCAGCCGACGCGCCGGTGCGGCTGCACGGCCTGTGGCTGCCGCAGGCCGCGGCCGACGCGCCGGTGCTGCTGTACCTGCACGGCGCGCGCTGGGACGTGCGCAGCAGCGCGAACCGGATGCGCCGCATGCACGAGCTCGGCTTCGCGGTCCTCGGCATCGACTACCGCGGCTTCGGCCAGAGCACCGACATGCTGCCGTCGGAGACGATGGCCTACGAGGACGCACGCGCCGCCTGGGACTGGCTCGCCGTGCGCCACCCACATGCGAAGCGCTTCGTGTTCGGCCACTCGCTCGGCGGCGCGATCGCGGTGCACCTCGCCGGCGAAGTCGACGACGCGGCGGGCCTGATCGTCGAGGGCAGCTTCACGTCGATCCCCGACGTCGTGTCGACGTTCAAGTGGGGCTGGCTGCCGGTCGGCCCGCTCGTCACGCAGCGCTTCGACGCCGCGCGGCGCATCGAGCGCGTGCGCGTGCCGGTGCTCGTCGTGCACGGCGCGGCCGATGCGCTGATCCGCCCCGAGCTCGGGCAGGCGCTGTACGAACGCGCGCCGGCGCCGAAGCGTTTCGTGCTCGTCGAGGGCGGCACGCACCACAACACGAACGCCGTCGGTCAGCCGCTGTACCGCGAGGCGGTGGCCGAGCTGTTCGGCGTGCGCGCGTCGCACTGAGCGCGCGGCCGCGCGGCGGCCAGGCCGCCCCGCGTGGTCCAATGGTCCGATGAGCGAGCGCCCGAAACTGAAGCTGAAGTCCGGCGCCGTGCGCGACCCGCGGCGCAAGCCGGTGCGCGCGCTGACGGCGCCGCACCGCGCCAAGCCGCCCGAGGACGAGCGGCGCGAGCCGCCGCGCGAACGCGCGCGCGACGCCGGGCAGCGGACGCCGCCGAAGCCTGGGACACGCCCGCCCCGCCCGCCTGCGGACGCGGCACGAGGCGGCCGCGGGAGCGGTGACACCCGCACGGAGCGCAAAGGGGCGACGCAGCGGCCCGCGCCGAACGATCGCCAGCCGCGCAGCGATCGCTCGGCGCCGAAGGATCGCCAGCCCCGCGGCGATCGCCCGGCAGCGAAGGATCG
>JALOSD010000113.1:0-14418 GCA_025458585.1 Burkholderiaceae bacterium
GCTCGTCGCGCGGCACCGCGAGGGCGATCGCGAGCATCGCGAGCGCGAGGCCGCCGGCGAGCAGCCAGAACAGACCGCGCCATCCCGTCAGCGGCAGCAGCACCTGCACGGGCACCGTCGAGGCGAGCATGCCGAGTGAGCCGGTCATGAGCATCCAAGAATTGGCGCGCAGCTGCACCGGTGCGCTGAAGCGGTGGCGAAAGCTCGTCAGCGGCGCCATCAGGCAGGCGGCGACGCCCACGCCGATCAGCGTGCGCGCCAGCAGCAGCCCGGGAAAGCTGCGCGCGAGCGCGAACGCGACGCAGGCGACCACCGCCACCGACATGAACCCGAGCAGCACGCGCTTCGGGCCGTAGCGGTCGAGCGCGCTGCCGAGCGGCAGCTGCATCGCGGCAAAGCCGAGGAAGTAGGCGCCGGCCAGCAGCCCGAGGTCGCCGGCGGTCAGTCCCAGTTCGGCGCTGAACGCCGGCGCGAGCGTCGCCGTGACCGCACGCAGCAGCGCGGAGAAAAAGTACGCGAACGCGAAGGCGGCGAAGATCACGACGGCGGACGGCACGCCGCGCGGCATCGAGGCGGCCGTCATGGCGGCAGCTTCAGGCTGTCGAAGAACACGGCGATCGACTCGGGCGCCGGCGCCGGGCCGACGACGGTGGCCTGGAACACGCGCGTGCCGCGCGCGAAGGTGACCAGCTCCTCGCGCACCGCGGTGCCGTCGGGCAAGCGGCCCTGCAGCCGCAGCCGCCTGGCCTCGGCGTTCGGCGTCATGCCGTCGACGCGCCACGGCTCGCCGGCGTCGGGCGTCGCGCCCAGGTTGACGGCCGCCGCGTCGGCGAGCGCGCGCAGCGCCGCGGCCACCCTGGCCGGATCGACGACGTCGGCATGCGCGAAGGCGAACGTGTTCGCGCCGGCGTTGCAGGCCATCAGCGTCATCGGCACCGGGTCGCCGGCGAGCGGCACGCTGCGCGTCTGGCTCGCGGGCTTGCACGGGAACAGCAGCTGCGCGCCGCTGCCCGCAGGGCGCACGTCACGCCAGTCCTCGGTCGGGCTGCAGCCCGCCAGCAGCGCCGCGCCCAGCATTCCGCCCAGCGCGGGGCGCATCCTGTCGACTCGCATCGGGACGATTATCGGCCGCGCCCCGCCGCCCGCCCCCGCCCGCCGCCGTCGATCGCCGCGCGCCACGGCGCGTGAGAAACCGCACGCTGCCACGCGCGTGACGGGCGGGCCCCCGCGGGCGGCGCGGTACCTTCCGCAGGCACGGCGATGGCACGCGGCCGGCGCGGCGCCGCACGGAGTCGGGACGCCCGGCGACGTTCGTGACGCCGGTCGCGATCGTGGCCGGCGAAGCAACATCATCGAGGAGATCGTGGATCGGATCGAACTGTCGGGCGCGGGGCCGGCCGAGGGCGGCGACACGCCCCGAATGTGGCTCGACTGGCTGGCCCAGGCCGGCACCGAGATCGCCATGCCGCTGACGACGGCGATCGACGGCGTGCGCATGGTCGCCGCCAGCGGCCGTCTCGACGGCGCCGAGGCGGCGCGGCTGCTCGACGACCTGGCGCGCGCGCGACAGGCCGCGATCGTTGCCCAGCAGCTCGTGCGCGTCGCCAGCGGGCAGGCGCGACACGTGCCCGAGCGTCTCGACCTTGCCGCCACGCTGCGCACCGTCGTCGCCGAGCGCCGGGCCGACGGCCGGTCGCGCGCGACGACGATCGCCGCCGCCTTGCCTACCGTGACGCTCGAGGCCGACCCCGCGCTCGTCGCCCAGCTCGTGCAGACGACGCTCGACTGGGCGCACGAGCACGCGCGGTCGCCAGTGGAGCTGTCGCTCGACGCCGTGGCTGCCCCTCGAACGCGGCCGCGCCTCGAGCTGCGCTTCCGCCATGCCGCGCCCGAGCGCCCGCCGAACGGGCACGGCGCGTCGCAGGCGGCCATGGACACGCTCGCGTGGCGGCTGCTGCTGCAGCTGTCGGCCATGCTGCAGGCGACCGTGCACCGAACGCTCGACGCCGACGGCTGCCGCCTGCACGTTGAGTTCCCGCCCGCCGCCGCGACCCGGGCGGCGGTGCCCGAGCGCCGGCGCACCCGCGGCACCAGGGCCACGCCGAAACCGCTCGCCGGCCACCACGTGCTCGTCGTCACGCCGTGCCGCGAACTGCGCCACGACGTGCACCAGGCGTTGCGCCCCCTGGGTCTGATGATCGACGTCGTCGGCTCGATCGACGAGGCGCGCGCCTTTTGCCGCGACGGGCTGCCGCACGCGATCGTCGCCGACGCGACCGTCGGCAGCCAGGATCTGCCGGCGCTGCAGCGCGAGTTGCTCGCGCAGGCACCCGGCCTCGCCGTGATCGAGGTCGGCGAGCACCAGGGCGGCTGCCGCACGTCCGTCGACGACGCGACGCAACTGGCGCGCGTCGACCGCGCGAGCCTCGGCGACGGCCTGCCCGCGGTGCTGCTGTTCGAACTGACGCGCGACGGCTGAGCGCGCGAGAAGCCCTCGGCTGCCGAAGCCGAGCTCCAGCGGCTCGCTGCCGGTGACGCCGTCGTCGAGATTCGGTCGCTCGCTCGGTCGAGCGCTGCGCGTACGCGCGCGGCGGCGTCGGTCTCGGTCGGCGCCTTTGCGCCGGCGGCAAAACCCGGCAGCGGCGGCACGATCACCCGGGCCGTAAACTGCCGCGGTCCGCTGTCGTCTCGCGCCATGAAGCTCTCCCGCCCCGTCGTCGCCCTGCTGGCCGCACTGATCTTCACCGCGATCGGCGTCCTCGCATGGACGAGCCTGACGCGCCTGGAGCCGGCGCCCGCCGTCACGTATCGGCTGCTCGACGGCTCGAGCGTGACGACCGACGACCTGCGCGGCAAGGTGGTGCTCGTCAACTTCTGGGCAACGAGCTGCGTCACCTGCGTGAAGGAGATGCCGCAGATCGCGGCGACGCACGAGAAATTCCGCGCCCGCGGCTTCGAGACGATCGCGGTCGCGATGAGCTACGACCCGCCCGCGTTCGTCTCGCGCTTCGCCGAGACGCGCCAGTTGCCCTTTGCGGTCGCGATCGACGGCACCGGCGATATCGCGCGCGGCTTCGGCGACGTGCGCTTGACGCCGACCACGTTCCTGATCAACAAGCGCGGCGAGATCGTCAAGCGCTACGTCGGCGAGCCCGATTTCGCAGCGCTGCACGTGCTCGTCGACAGACTCCTCGCGGCGAGCTGACGCCGGGCTTGACCGGCGTCAACGCCGGCGCGGCGCGATGCGGTAGGGTCGCCGCATCCGAAGCACAGGCCCGGCGCCGCGATGACCACCTCGTCCTACCCCGACCTCACGCACAACGTTTCGCGCCAGCTGACGCCGTTTCGCAAGTCGCAGGCGGCGACCATGCAGGGCTTCAGCGCGATGGCCGCCGGCGCGATGGCCGACGGCGCCGTCGGCGCGAAGCACAAGGAGCTGGTCGCCCTGGGCATCAGCGTGAGCCAGCGCTGCTCGGCGTGCATCGGCTTCCACACGAAAGCGCTCGTCAAGCTCGGCACCACGCGCGCCGAGTTCGAGGAGACGCTTGCGGTGGCCGTCTACATGGGCGGCGGCCCGGCGCTGATGTACGCCGCCGAGGCGCTGCAGGCCTGGGAGCAGTTCGCCGCTCAGGCCGGCTGACGAGGCGCCGCCGCGGCGCGCAGCAGTTCGTCTTCGAGCCACGGCACGAGGGCGTCGAAGGCCTGCGCGACCGCGGCCGACATCGCCGCGACGGCCGAGGCGGCATCGGCGCGCTCGGCGGGCACCGACGCCGCGAAACGTCGCTGCGCGACGCGGGCGCGTTGGCGCCGGTCGAACAGCTGCGCGTCGAGCGCGATGCGGCCGACGCCCGGGGGCGTCGCGACGTCGTGCACCAGCGTGTCGACCGCCAGCGTGAGCAGCCAGTCGGCACGCAGCGGGTCGCCGGCGATCCCGACGGCGTCGGCGACGCGGCGCGCGTCGAGCCGGCGCTGCAGCAGCCGCGGCAGCGTACGCAGCGGCCGATCGGTCCAGGTCGAGAGCTGGTAGTAGGCGTACTCGTGAGGCCGTCGCGAGAAGGCGATCGCCACGGTGTCGACGAGCGCGTCGCCTGGCAGGGGCTGGATCAGCAGCGCGTCGACGATCGGCGCAGCGCGCGGCGCCACCGCGGCGCCGTCGCCCTCCCCGTCGCGCAGCGCGAACTGCACCGTCGGGCCGCCGCCTTCGCCGGCACCGATCGAGACGCAGCCGGCACCGAGCGTCGACACCGTCGCGAGCGCGCCGACACCTCGCCCCGGGAGGATGGGCGCCGCCATCGGGCGGCCGGGCGGTGGCCCTCACGGCCGCACCTCGCCGGGGCCCAGCTGCGCGGCCGACGGCCCGAGCAGTGCGGCGCGCGGGTCTCGAAGTCGGTCGAGCGTGCGCGCCGCGGCGTCGACGCTCAGCCGCAGGTCGGCCAGCGCCGCGCCGAGCTGGTCCTCGACGCCGGCGGCCGAGACCTCGAGCCGGCGCGCGGTGGCCGCCGTGTCGCGCTGCAGCGCGACCACCGACGTCGACAGCTGGTCGAGCGCGGCGCGTGCCTGCACGAGGGTCTGCTCGGCTTCGGCGAGCGTGCGCTGCAGCTGGCTGCCGGTCTGCTCGCCGACCGCCGCGACGCGGTCGCCGGTGCGCGCCGCGGCCGCGGCCGCCTCCTCGCCGGCCGCGGCCAGCCGCGTAGCGGCGTCGCCCGCCGACGCTGCCGCCGCCCCGGTGCGTTCGAGCGTGCGGTCGAGCGCGGCAAGCCGCGCCGCGAGGCCGTCCGACAGGTCGCGCACGCTGCGCACCGTGTCGACGAGCAGCGCGCGGTTGTCCGGCGAGAGCAGGTGGTTCAGGTTCGACAGCACGCTCGACGCCATGTCACCCACCTCGCTGACGCGCCCGGCGATCAGCTCGCGCTCCGACAGGCCCTCGGCGATCAGCGGCAGCGACTCGCCGCGCGTGCCCGCCGTCAGCGGCTCGCCGCCGGGCTCGGTGTTGACGAGCGTGATCGACGCGATGCCGGTGATCAGGTTGCGCGAGACGATCGCCACCGTCTTCGTCGTCACCGGGGCGCGGCGGTCGACGCGCACCTCGACGCGCACGCGGTTGAAGCCGTCGCCGACGAGCCCGTAGTCCTCGACACGGCCGACCTTGATGCCGCGCAGGTTCACGTCGGCGCCGATCGACAGGCCGTCGAGCGCCTGCTGCTCGAAGTGGATCGCGTAGCGCGTGAAGTCGCGCTCGGCGCCGACGTTCTTCAGCCAGACGACCGCGCCGACGAGGGCGGCGACCAGCGCCAGCACGGCGAGGCCGACATAGGTGTAGCGGGCGTCAGCTTCCATCGGAACCGATCATTGTACGAACCGAGAAGTATTCGCTCACCCACGCGTCGTCGACGGCCATCACGTCGCGCACGGGGCCGTCAGCGAGCACGCGCCCGCGCGCGACGTGACGAGGAGCACCGTCACGCCGAGGTCGTCGACGAGCGAGCGCACGAGGCGGTCGAAGCCGCGCGCGGTGATCGGGTCGAGCCCCGACGTCGGCTCGTCGAGGAACAGCACCTCGGGCTCGAGCGCGATCGCGCGCGCGACCGCGGCGCGCTTGCGCATGCCGCCCGAGAGCTCGCTCGGCATCTTCGCGCCCGCATCGGGCGGCAGGCCGGCCTGGCGCAGGCGCAGCGCGACGAGTGCGTCGATCGTCGCCTCCGACAGCCTGGTGTGTTCGCGCAGCGGCACGGCGACGTTCTGCGCCACCGTCAGCGACGAGAACAGCGCGCCGTCCTGGAACATCATGCCGAAGCGCTGGCGCAGCGCGCGAAGCTCGGCCTCGCCGGCAGCCCAGACGTCGGTGCCGAGCAGGCGCACGCGGCCGGCGGTCGGGCGCAGCAGGCCGATGATCTCGCGCAGCAGCACCGACTTGCCGGTGCCGCTGCCGCCGATCAGCGCCACCAGCGTGCCGCGCTCGACGGCGAACGACACGCCGTCGTGCACCGTGTTGGCGCCGAAGCGCGTGACGATGCCGTCGACCTCGACGACCGGCGCGGCGGCGCTCACCAGCCGAGCTCCTGCAGCACCACGGCGAACGCGGCGTTGAGCAGGATCACGGCGACGATGCCCTGCACGACGGTCGACGTCGTCGCCGCGCCGACGGCGCGCGTGTCGCGCCCCACCGTCATGCCCATGCGCGCACCGATGACCGCGATGACGAGCGCGAACACGGGCGCCTTCACGAGACCGACGACGACGTGCCGCAGCGGCAGCGCCTCGCGCAGTCGGGCGAGGAAGGTGCTCGGCGTGATGTCGAGCAGCGGCCCGGCGACGAGCATCGCGCCGGCGAGCGCGGCAACGTTGCCGACGAACACGAGCAGCGGCAGCGCGAGCATCAGCGCGAGCACGCGCGGCACGACGAGCACCTGCAGCGGCGACAGGCCGAGCGTGCGGATGGCGTCGGTCTCCTCGGTGAGCTTCATCGCACCGAGCTGCGCCGTGAACGCCGCGCCCGATCGGCCGGCGACGATCACCGAGACGATGATCGGCGAGAACTCGCGCGTCGTGCCGATCGCCACGCCGTCGACGACGAAGATGTTGGCGCCGTACTGCGCAGCCTGCAGCCCGAGCAGGTAGGCGATGACGACGCCGATCAGCAGCGTCACGAGCACGACGACCGGGATCGCGTTCAGCCCCGTCTGCTCGAGCTGCACCGTGAGCTCGCGCACGCGCAGTCGGCGCGGGTGGCGCAGCGCCTCGGCGAATGCGGCGAGCGTGGCGCCGAGGAAGTTCAGGTGGCCGCGCAGCAATGCCACGAGCGCCTCGGCCTCGCGGCCGACGTGGGCCAGCACGCCTCGCGATGGCGGCGCGGGCGGCGCCGGCGCGTCGAGCTGCGCGCGCACCTGCTCGACGATGCGGCGTGGCGCGGCGTCGAGCCCGGTCCACGTGTACGCATCGTCGGCCGCTTGCGCGAGACGCAGCGCGCGCCACAGCACGAGCGCGGCGGCGGAGTCGATCTCGGCGAGCGCGCTCGCGTCGATCACCGTCCCCGCGGGAAGCGCCAGGCCCTGCAGCGCAGCGTCGATCGCGGGCAGGTCACGCAGCCGCCAGGCGCCGTGCAGCCGCAACGTCGTGCCGGCGGGCGTCGTCTCGACGACGAACCAGCGCGTCTCGCTCATCGCCGAGGTGGGCGGCGAAGCCGGCGCGGGTGCCACGCCTTGGCGGGCACCTCAGGCGCCGACGACCCCGGCCGCATGCGCCTGCTGGTCGGCGTGGTAGCTCGAGCGCACCAGCGCGCCCACCGCCGCGTGCGTGAAGCCCACCGCGCGGGCCTCGCGCTCGAACATCGCGAAGGTGTCGGGGTGCACGTAGCGCCGCACGGGCAGGTGGTGGCCGCTGGGCGCCAGGTACTGGCCGATCGTCAGCATGTCGATGCCATGCGCGCGCATGTCGCGCATCACCTGCAGGATCTCGTCGTCGGTCTCGCCGAGGCCGACCATCAACCCGCTCTTCGTTGGCACGCCCGGCACCTCCTGCTTGAAGCGTTGCAGCAGCGTCAGGCTGAACTGGTAGTCGGACCCTGGCCGGGCTTCCTTGTACAGCCGCGGCACGGTTTCGAGGTTGTGGTTCATCACGTCGGGCGGGGCCGCCTTCAGGATGCCGAGTGCGCGGTCCATGCGGCCACGGAAGTCGGGCGTCAGGATCTCGATCGTGGTGCCGGGCGACAGCTCGCGCGTCTTGCGGATGCAGTCGACGAAGTGCGCGGCGCCGCCGTCGCGCAGGTCATCGCGGTCGACGCTGGTGATGACGACGTACTTGAGCTTCAGCGCCGCGATCGTCTTCGCGAGGTTGAGCGGCTCGTCGGCATCGAGCGGGTCGGGGCGGCCGTGGCCGACGTCGCAGAACGGGCAGCGGCGCGTGCACTTGTCGCCCATGATCATGAACGTCGCCGTGCCCTTGCCGAAGCACTCCCCGATGTTCGGGCACGAGGCTTCCTCGCACACCGTGTGCAGCCGGTGCTCGCGCAGGATCTGCTTGATCTCGTAGAAGCGCGTCGAGGGACTCCCGGCCTTGACGCGGATCCACTCGGGCTTCTTCAGCACCTCGGCCGGCGCGACCTTGATGGGGATGCGCGCGGTCTTGGCCTGCGCCTTTTGCTTGGCGGTCGGGTCGTAGGTGGCGGGCGTGGCGTCGGTGCTCATCGCGTCCTTCACGGACTCAGCAGGACGGCGAGGTGGTGACCCAGCCGTGACGCTGCATCGTCCCAATCGGTGAAAACCCCGAGTCTAGCCAGATCGACCGTCTCGAGCCCCGGATAGCCGCAGGGGTGGATGCGGCGAAAGGGCGCGAGGTCCATCGCGACGTTCAGCGCGACGCCGTGGTAGGCGCAGTGGCGGCTGACCTTGACGCCGAGCGCGGCGATCTTGCCGAGGCCGCGGAACGGGTCGCGCGGATCGACCGGGCCGGCGAGCGCCGCGTGGCCGAACGGGTCGTCGAGCCGCACGTAGATGCCCGGCGCGCCGGCGACGCGGTGGCCGGTGACGCCGTAGCTCTCGAGCACGCGCAGCAGCGCCGACTCGAGGCGGAACACGTATTCCTTGACGTAGATGCCCACGCGCCGCAGGTCGACGAGCGGATACGCGACGACCTGCCCCGGCCCGTGATACGTCACCTGGCCGCCGCGGTTCGTCGCGACGACGGGGACGTTGCCGGCGTCGAGCACGTGCTCGGCGCGCCCGGCGACGCCCTGCGTGAACACCGGCGCGTGCTCGCACAGCCAGATCTCGTCGGGCGTCGCCGCCTCGCGTTCGTCGGTGAAGGTGCACAGCATGCCGCATGGACACGCGGTGAAGACTTCCTGCCTCCAATCTCGCCCGCGGGTGCTCGTGCGCCGACTCGCCGTCGTGCTGCTCGGCGCCGTGTGCGTCGCCGCGGCGTCGGCGCAGCCGTCGCCGGCCGTGCGCAGCGCGGTCGACGCCTACGAGGCGGGCCGCATCGACGAGGCGCGCCGCCAGTTCGAGCGCCTGTCGCGCGACAGCGTGCCCGTGGCCGACTACAACCTCGGCGTGATGCACCTGCGCGGCGACCTGCCCGGCGGCGTCGCGAAGGCGCTGCCGCGGCTGCAGCGCGCGGCCGACGCCGGCTTCGTCACCGCGATGTTCGACCTCGGCCGGCTGTACGAGCAAGGCCTCGCCACCGGGCGCGCCGACCTCGCCGCCGCGCACCGCTGGTACCTGCGCGCCGCCGAGGCGGGCAGCGTCGACGCGCAGGTCGAGGCGGCGACGGCGTTCTACCTCGGCCGCGGCGCCGCGCGCGACCTGGCGCAGGCGGCGCACTGGTACCGCGAGGCGGCCAAGGGCGGCGACGCCGGCGCGCAGTACCTGATCGCGTCGATGTACGAAGGCGGCCTCGGCGTCGAACGCGACCTGCGGTTGGCGCGCTACTGGTACGACGCCGCGCGGCGAAATGGCGACGTCGCCGCCGGAGGCAAGGTGCGCGAGCTCGACGCCCGCGCGGCGGCCGGCGGCTGACGCGGCGACTCGCGCGAGCCGGGCGACGATGGCGCTGACACTGCTCGCGATCGCCGCCGGCGCCTCGCTCGGCGCGATCGCGCGCTGGCTGCTCGGCACCTGGCTGAACGCGCTGTTGCCCGACATCCCGCCCGGCACGCTGGCGGCCAACCTGATCGGCGGCTACCTGATCGGGCTGGCGATCGCCTATGTCGCGTCGCACCCGACGCTCGCGCCCGAGTGGCGCCTGTTCGTGATCACCGGCTTCCTGGGCGGGCTGACGACGTTCTCGACCTTCTCGGCCGAAGTCGTCACGCTGCTGCAGCAGGGGCGCCTGCTGTGGGCGGCGTCGGCGGTCGCGGCGCATGTCGTCGGTTCGGTGGCGATGACGATCGCCGGCATCGCGACGTGGCAGCTGATGCAAGGACGCGGAGGCCCCTGATGGACGGATTCCACCTGACCTTCTTCACCGAGCAGAGCCGGCGCCACGCCGGGCGGCCGGTCGGCGACTGGCTCGTGCGGCTGGCGCAGGACATGGGCCTGCGCGGCGCGACGCTGGTCGCGGCGAGCGAGGGCTTCGGCGCCGACCGCCGGCTGCACTCGGCGCATTTCTTCGAGCTCGCCGACCAGCCGCAGGCGGTGTGGATCACGGTCAACGCCGACGAGTGCGAACGCCTGTTCGAGCGCCTGCGCGCCGAGGGCGTCAGGCTGTTCTACGTCAAGGTGCCGGTCGAGTTCGGCACGATCGGCGACGAGGCAGGCGGCTGAGCGTGCTGCGCGCGCTGCGCGACCTGCCGCGCACGGTCTGGCTGGTCGCGCTGATCAGCCTCGTCAACGACTCGGCCTCCGAGATGCTGTACCCGCTCGTACCGCTCGTGCTGACCTCGGTGCTGATGGCCGGCCCCAAGGCGCTCGGGCTGATCGAGGGCATCGCCGAGGCGACCGCGAGCCTGCTCAAGCTGTTCTCGGGCGTCGTCGTCGATCGCACCCGCCGCCACAAGCCGTGGATCGTCGTCGGCTACGCGCTCGCCGGCTTCGGGCGGCCGCTCGTCGCGCTCGTGACGAGCTTGCCGGCGCTGCTCGCGATCCGCTTCGCCGACCGCGTCGGCAAGGGGCTGCGCACGTCGCCGCGCGACGCGCTGCTGGCGGCGAGCGTCGGCGCCGACCGGCGCGGCCTCGCGTTCGGCGTGCACCGGGCGATGGACAACGCCGGCGCCGTGATCGGGCCGCTGGCGGCGGCCGCGCTGCTCGCGGCGGGCATGCCGCTTGCCGAGGTCATCGCGTGGACGATCGTGCCGGCGATGCTGTGCCTCGCGCTCGCGCTGGCGATTCGTGAGCCGCCCGGGCGAGCGGCGCCCGCGCCGCGGCGCTTCGACTGGACGCTGCGCGACCTGCCGCCCGCGCTGCGGCGCTACCTCGTCGTCGTCGGCCTCTTCACGCTCGGCAACTCGTCGAACATGTTCCTGCTGCTGCGCGCGCAGGAGCTCGGCGTGCCGCAGGCGCAGGTGCCGCTGCTTTGGGCTGCGGTGTCGGCGGTGGCGATGGTGTTCTCGGCGCCGCTGGCGGCGCTGTCGGACCGCGTCGGCCGGCTTCGGCTGCTCGTGGGCGGCTGGCTCGCGTACGCCGCCGTGTACGCCGCGCTTGGCGCGGTCGCCGGCGCCGGTGGCTGGCTGTTCGTGCTGTTCGCCTGCTACGGCCTCTTCCTCGCCGCGACCGAGGGCGTCGAGAAGGCGCTCGTGGCCGACCTCGCGCCGGCGGGCCGCGAAGGTACGGCGTTCGGCTGGTTCAACCTCGTCGCCGGCGCGACGCTGCTGCCGGCGTCGCTCCTCTTCGGCTGGATCTACGAGGCCGTCGCGCCGTGGGCCGCGTTCGCCTTTTCGGCCGCGTGCGCAACGGCGGCGGTGGTGCTGCTCGTCGCCTGGGTGCGCCCGGCGGCGGCACCGGCGTAGCGGCACGCGCCGTCAGCGGTCGCGCGCGCAGCGAAAGCCGATGTAGACGACGGCCGTGTCGGCCGGCTTGCCCTGCAGGTGGTCGGCGCGCATCGGCGCCGCGCCGTACCACCACGAGCCGCCGCGCGTGCGCCGCTCGGCGTTTCCGCTCGCGCCGCGCGGCTCGTCGACCCACTCCCAAGCGTTCGCGCCCATGTCGTGCAGGCCGTTGACGCCCGCCGGCGTCGCCGTCACGCGCGCGTGGCCGTGGCCGCGCGCGAGCTCGGCGCCGTGGCGGATCGCGCGCTGCACCGCGGCCGGGCCGCAGTCCCCGAGGCACTGCGCGCCGGCGGGGCTTTCGCCCGTCGGGTAGGGGTACGTGCGGCCGCGCACGAATGGCGCCGGCGGCGCCTCGCGCTGCTCGGTGTACGCGGCGGCGACCCACTCGGCGTCGGTCGCAAGCCGCCCGCCCGCCCAGCGGCAGAAGGCCTGCGCCTCGCCGAACGTGACGTGCACGGCGGGTTCGTCGTCGGCCGCGCGCCGGCCGCCGCCGAACGGCGTCGCCCAGCTCCAGCCCGGCTTGCGCACCCAGCCGGCCTCGTAGACCTCGCCGCCGCCGGCGCGCTCGGCGCGCGTCGTCGTGCCGGTCGCCTCGATGAAGCGGCGGAACTGGCCGACCGTGGTCTCGGTGCGCGCGATCTCGAAGCCGGTGCCGATCGGCACCCAGTCGATCGCTGTGGCCCCCGGGCTCGCGAGCGCCACGAGGGGCAACGTGGCCAGCAGCGCGGGCAGATGGTCCCAGGCCTGGCGGCGGCGCTTCGGGCGCGGATCACTCACGGTCGTCGTCGCGTGCGGTCAATGGTTGCAGTGGGAGTGTGCGTCGTGGCGCCGGGCGCGCGCACGGCACCCGCGCAAGACCCCACGAGCGGCGCCGCCGCGCCAGCCGGTGCGGCCGCCGGCGCGCGGGCGACAATGTTGCGGATGTATGCCCTCTTCGACGACGCCGGCAAGTTCCTCGCCGGACGCGTGCTGTCCGACGCCGAGACCTCGCTGCAGGTCGAGCTCGAATCCGGCAAGCGCGTGAAGGTGAAGGCCTCCAACGTGCTGCTGCGCTTCGAGCGGCCGGCGCCGGCCGAGCTGGTGGCCGGGGCCCAGCGGCTCGCGGCCGAGATCGACCTCGACCTCGCGTGGGAATTCGCCCCCGACGGCGACTTCGGCTTCGCCGAGCTCGCGCGCGAGTACTTCGACACCGCCGCCGGCCCCGAGAAGCAGGCGGCGACGCTGTTTCGCCTGTTCGAGGCGCCGCACTACTTCCGTCGCGTCGGCAAGGGCCTGTTCCGCAAGGCGAGCGCCGAGACGCTGCAGGCGGCGCTGCTCGGCATCGAGCGCAAGAAGCAGCTTGCGGCGCAGATCGACGCCTGGGCCGCCGACCTCGCCGTGGGCCGCTGCCCGCCTCCCGTGCGCGAGCAGCTCTACCGCATCCTGTTCCGCCCCGACAAGAACGCGCCCGAGTACAAGGCCGTCGTCGAGGCCTCGCGACGCAGCCAGCGCTCGCCGCTCGACCTGCTGAAAGGGGCCGGCGCGATCGACAGCCCGTACCAGTTCCACTGGCGCCGCTTCCTGTTCGAGCAGTTTCCGAAGGGCGCCGCGTTCCCGCCGCTCGAGGCGCCGACGCCGCCGGCCGACCTGCCGCTCGCCCCGGTGCGCGCGTTCTCGATCGACGACTCGACGACGACGGAGATCGACGACGCGCTGTCGGTGACGGGGCTGGGCAGCGGCACCGTCGTGCTCGGCATCCATATCGCGGCACCGGGGCTGGCGATCGCGCCCGACTCGGCGCTCGACCGCCTTGCGCGCGAGCGCCTGTCGACGGTCTACATGCCAGGCTGGAAGCTGACGATGCTGCCGCCCGAGGTCGTCGAGGCGTACACGCTCGACGAGGGCCGCGAGTGCCCGGCGGTGAGCCTGTACGTGACGCTCGACGAGGCGACGCTCGAGGTGCGCACGCGCGAGACGCGGCTCGAGCGCGTGCCGATCGCCGCCAACCTGCGCCACGACGAGCTCGACGAGGTGATCTCGGTCGCGTCGCTGACCGGCGAGGCGGTGGCCGAGTACCCGTTCGCCGCCGAGCTCGCATTCTGCTTCCGCCTCGCGCAGCAGCTGAAGGCGCGGCGCGAGCAGGTGCGCGGCAAGCCCGAGACCTTCACCCGCCCCGACTACAGCTTCCGACTGCTCGATGCCGAAGGCCGCCACCCGACGCGCGAGCCCGACGGCAGCGAGACGGTGCAGATCACGGTGCGCCGCCGCGGCGCGCCGCTCGACCTCATCGTCTCCGAGGCGATGATCCTCGCCAACAGCACGTGGGGCGGCTGGCTCGCGGAGCTCGGCGTGCCGGGCATCTACCGCAGCCAGGCCGGGCTCGCGCCCGGTATCAAGGTGCGCATGGGCACGAAGCCGCTGCCGCACGCCGGCATGGGCGTCGCGCAGTACAGCTGGGCGACGTCGCCGCTGCGGCGCTACGTCGACCTCGTGAACCAGTGGCAGATCGTCGCCGCCGCGCGCCACGGCCGCACCGCGGCGCTGGCGGCCCCGTTCAAGCCGAAGGACGCCGCGCTTTTCTCGGTCATATCGGCCTTCGACGCCGCCTACAGTGCCTATGGCGACTTCCAGCACGGCATCGAGCGCTTCTGGACGCTGCGCTGGCTGGAGCAGAACGCCGTGACCGACCTCGAGGCGACCGTGATGAAGGACGGCCTGGTGCGCGCCGACACGCTGCCGCTGGTGTTCCGCGTGCCCGGCTGCGAACCGTTCGCGCGCGGCACGCGCGTGCGCGCGCGCGTGGCCGGCATCGACCTGCTGACGCTCGACCTGCACGCGACGCTCGTCGAGCGCATCGAGACCGCGGCGGCGCCGGTGGCCGACGAGGAGGTCGAGGAGGCCGACGTCGCCGGCCCGCTGGCGATCGCGATCGACCTCGCCGACACCGCCGACGCCGGCGA
>JALOSD010000113.1:14431-16739 GCA_025458585.1 Burkholderiaceae bacterium
CCTGAGCACGCTGCACTGGGCGCTCGTGCTGTCGGTGGCGGTGCACGCGGGCGTGCTGACGATCCGCTTCGTCGACCCGGAGGGCTTCGAGCGCGCGTTTCGCGACACGCCGCTCGACGTCATCCTCGTCAACGCGCGCGGCGACGAGCCGCCGCCGAACCCGCAGGCGATCGCGCAGGCGAGCCTCGCCGGCGGCGGCGAACGCGAGCGCGGCCGCGCCACGTCGCCGCTGCCGCCTTCGGCGACGATCGAACCGGGCGACGCGCCCGACGAGGCGCGCCGCCGCATCGAGCAGTTGCAGCAGCGCCAGCAGCTGCTGCTGGCGCAGATCCGCCGCCAGATGGCGCTGATGCCCGTCCCCGACCCGCAGCGCGACGCCGGCGAGACGGCGGCCGACGACGCCGAGGAGCGGCAGCGGCAGCTCCTGCGGCAGCTGGCCGAGATCGAGAAGCGCATCAACGACGAAAATGCGCGCCCGAAGAAGCGTTACATCAGCCCGGCGACGCGCGAGGCCGTCTACGCGCGGTACTACGACAAGATGCGCCGCCGCATCGAGGAGCGCGGCACGCGCGACTTCCCTCAGCACCAGGGGCGCAAGCTGTATGGAGAGCTGACGATGAACGTGACGATCGACGCGAAGGGGCGCCTGGTCGACGCCGAGGTCGTGCAACCCTCGGCGTCGCCGGTGCTCGACCGGCGCGCGGTGGCGATCGTGCGCGCGGCGGCGCCCTTCGGCCCGTTCACGCTGGCGATGCGCCGCGAGGCCGACCAGATCGTCGTCACCTCACGCTTCCGTTTCACCCGCGCCGACGCGATGGAGGCGCAGATGCTCGAATCCGTGCGATGACGACCGCCGACGTCGATCTCTACGCCGTGCTCGGCAACCCGGTGGCGCACAGCCAGTCGCCGTTCATCCACGCCGAATTCGCCCGCCAGACCGGCCAGCAGCTCGAGTACGTGCGGGTGCCGTGCCCGCTCGACGCCTTCGCCCAGACGGTGCGCGCGTTCGCGCGCGGCGCCGACGGGCGCTACCGCCGCGCGCGAGGCTGCAACGTGACGGTGCCGTTCAAGTTCGAGGCGCCGCACCTGGCCACGCGGCTGAGCGAGCGTGCCGCGCTCGCGCGCGCCGCCAACGTGCTGAGCTTCGAGCCCGACGGCTGGGTCGCCGACAACACCGACGGCGTCGGGCTGCGGCGCGACATCGAAGACAACGCCGGCGTCGCGCTCGCCGGCCGGCGCGTGCTGCTGATCGGTGCCGGCGGCGCGGCTGCCGGTGTGCTCGGCCCGCTGGTCGCCGCGGGCCCGGCGGCCGTCGTCGTGACGAACCGCACCGCCGACAAGGCGCTCAGCCTGGTGCAGCGCCATGCGGCGTGGGCGCAGCGCCACGGCGTCGCGCTCGACGTCGCACCGCTCGAGGCGCCCGGGCGGGGGTTCGACGTCGTGATCAACAGCACCGCGAGCAGCCTCGCCGGCGGCGCGGTGCCCGTGCCGGCGGGCGTGCTGCGCGAGGGCTCGCTCGCCGTCGACCTGATGTACGGGCCGGCGGCCGACGATTTTGTCGCCTGGGCCGAGGCGCACGGCGCGCGCGGGCGCGACGGGCTGGGCATGCTCGTCGAGCAGGCGGCCGAGGCGTTCGTCCTCTGGCGCGGCGTGCGCCCCGACACCGCGCCGGTGCTCGCGGCGCTGCGCGCGCGGCTGGACGCGAAAGGCTGAGATGGGCGCGCGCGCCGGCCGCGCGCTGGCCCGCATCGCGGCGCTGGCGTTCGTGAGTTTCGTCGCGCTGCAGCTGTACTTCGTGGTGCGCGTCGCGTTGATGGCGGTCGTCGACCCGGCGTCGACGACGTTCCAGCGCAGCGAGGCCTGGCGGCTGCTGACGACGCAGGGGCGCATCCTGTGGAGTCAGCAGTGGGTCGGCGACGCGCGCATCTCGCCTAACCTGAAGCGCGCCGTGATCGCCAGCGAGGACGCCGGCTTCGTCGAGCACAGCGGCGTCGAGTGGGACGCGATCGAGAAGGCGTGGGAGCGCAACCTGCGCGAGCAGGCGCGCGCCGAGCGGCGGCCCGAGGCGCGTGCGCCACGCCTCGTCGGCGGCTCGACGATCACGCAACAGCTGGCAAAGAACCTCTTCCTCGACGGCGAGCGCAACCTGGCACGCAAGGCCCAGGAGTTCGTCGTCACGCTGTGGCTCGAGGCGCTGCTGCCGAAGCGGCGCATCCTGGAGATCTACCTCAACCACGTCGAGTGGGGCGAGGGCGTGTTCGGCGCGCACGCGGCGGCGCGGCACTACTTTCGCGTCGACGCGGCGAAC
>JALOSD010000326.1 GCA_025458585.1 Burkholderiaceae bacterium
GAAGCCGTGGGCGAGAATGCCGCGCTCGAGGAAGGCGTCGAACTCGTCCGTCATGAACCGAGGCGGCTCGGTCCCGGTGCTGGCCTCGGTGTGGGCCATGCGACGACCTCTTTGGGCTTGATGCCGGGTGCCAACCTGCGGGTGATTAACCGCTGTTCACCAGCGGCGCGCAAACCAGGAGGTGACACACCAGGAGGCCGCCAGCGGCCACCATCGGCAGATGGCCGAGATCGGCCGACGGCGCGGCAACGGTGCTTGCGCGAACGACGGCGAGACCGCATCAAGCCGCAGTGCGCTCGACGCCGAGCATCGCCGCCGCCACCGCTTCGGCGGTCTCGATGCCGTCGACGCCGGCCGACATGATGCCGCCGGCGTAGCCTGCGCCTTCGCCGGCCGGGTAGAGCCCGGCGACGTTCAGGCTCTGGCGGTCGCGCCCGCGCGCGATGCGAAGCGGCGACGAGGTGCGCGTCTCGACCCCGGTGAGCACGGCGTCGGGCATCGCGAAGCCTTCGATCTGGCGCTCGAACGCGGGCAGCGCCTCGCGCAGCGCATCGAGCGCGAACTCGGGCAGGGACGGACGCTTCGGGTCGGCCAAGTTCGTCGGCGTCACGCCCGGCTGGTACGAAGGCATCACGTCGCCGAACGCGGTCGAGGCTCGGCGCTGCACGAAGTCGGCGAGGCGCTGGCCGGGCGCGCGGTACTCGCCGCCGCCGAGTTCGTAGGCGCGCGACTCCCAGAAGCGCTGGAACGCGATGCCGTCGAGCGGCGACACCGGGCCGCTGGCGCCGCGGTCCTGCCGGTAGTCCTCGGGGTCGAGGTTGACAACCATGCCTGCGTTGGCGTTGCGCTCGTTGCGCGAGTACTGGCTCATGCCGTTCGTGACGACACGCCCGGGCTCCGACGTCGCGGCGACGACGGTGCCGCCGGGGCACATGCAGAAGCTGTAGACGGCGCGCCCGTTGCGGGCGTGGTGCACGAGCCGGTAGTCGGCGGCGCCGAGCCGCGGGTGGCCGGCGTTCGGGCCGAAGCGCGCGCGGTCGATCACGCCCTGGGGGTGCTCGATGCGAAAGCCGATCGAGAACGGCTTGGCCTGCATGAACACGCCGCGCCGGTGCAGCATCTCGAACGTGTCGCGCGCGCTGTGGCCGAGCGCGAGCACGACGTGCTCGGCGTCGACCTGCTCGCCCGAGGCGAGCGTGACGCCGCGCACGCGGCCGGCCTCGACGCGCAGGTCGGTCACGCGCGCGCCGAAGCGGATCGTGCCGCCGAGGGCCTCGATCTCGGCGCGCATCTTCTCGACCATCGAGACGAGCCGGAAGGTGCCGATGTGCGGCTTGCTCGACCACAGGATCTCGTCCGGCGCGCCGGCCTTGACGAACTCGGTCAGCACCTTGCGCGTCAGGTGGCGCGGGTCGCTGATCTGGCTCCACAGCTTGCCGTCGGAGAAGGTGCCCGCGCCGCCCTCGCCGAACTGCACGTTCGACTCCGGGTTCAGCTCGCTGCGCCGCCACAGGCCCCAGGTGTCCTTCGTGCGCTCGCGCACCGCGCGCCCGCGTTCGAGCACGAGCGGGGCGAGCCCCATCTGCGCGAGCAGGGGCGTGGCCGACGAAGCGGTAGCGCGTGTCGGGCGCCGCTCGCACGTGCGGGTCGGCGGCGAAGCGCGCGAGCAGCGCCGCCTCGTCGACGCCGGCGGCGAGCTCGACGTCGACCGTGTAGATCAGCTTGATCGCCGCCTTGCGGCGCGCGTCGTAGGCGCGGCGGAAAACGGTGAAGCCGGCGACGTCGGCGTCGCGCAGCCGCAGCCGCTCGATGACGGCAGGCCGCAGCGCCTCGTCGGCATGGTCGAGCGGCAGCCGCAGTTCGGTGATGCGCAGCATCGTCGCGGCGGGAGCGCGCAGCCGTCAGCCGCGCGGGGCGGGTGGCGGCGGGGCCGGGGCGTCGGCCGGGCTCAGCCCCCCTTGTGAGGGCGCTTGCCCGGGTTCTTCTTGCTGCGCGTGTGCGAGCCGCGCTCGAGGCTGACCTTCTGGCCGCCGTTCGTGCGGGCGCGCGTGCCCGGCGGCTTCGGGGTGGCGCGGCGGTCGGCTTCGGTCTGGAGCTTGTTGCCCATCGTGGTTCTCGCGGGGTATGAGACGAAACGCGAATTAGGCCACAAGCCGCGACGGTCAGTGGCCTTCGAAGTCGACCAGAGTGAACAGCGGCAGGCCTGCCTCGCGCAGCTTGCGCGAGCCGCCGAGCTCGGGCAGGTCGACGATCGCGGCGCCTTCGATCACCGTCGCACCGAGGCGCTCGAGCAGCCGCTTGCCGGCGCCCATCGTGCCGCCGGTGGCGATCAGGTCGTCGATCAGCACGACGCGCTGGCCGGGGCTCACGGCGTCGGTGTGCAGCTCGACGGTCGCGTTGCCGTACTCGAGCTCGTAGGTCTCGGCCACGGTGTCGAACGGCAGCTTGCCCTTCTTGCGGATCGGCACGAAGCCGACCCCGAGCTCGTACGCGAGCACCGAGCCGATGATGAAGCCGCGCGCGTCGAGGCCGGCGATCAGGTCGGGGCGCTCGTCGAAGTAGCGGTGCACGAACTGGTCGATCAGCACGCGGAACACGCGCGGCGTCGCGAGCAGCGGCGTGATGTCGCGGAACATCACGCCCGTGATGAGGGTGCGCGGGTCCATCGCGGCGCGATGATAGGGCGCGCCGCGGTCGTCGACCGCGTCAGACGAGGTCGAGCCGAGCGAGCACGAGCGGGCGAGCGCCGTCGGGTGCGGCCTTCAGCAGCACGCCGCCGCCCGAGGCGGCCGACTCGCCGGCCAGTCCGCCGAGCACGAAGTTGTGCGTGACCCAGACCTCGAAGCGCCCGGCGGGCACGGCGGCGAGGCCCGCGCGCAGCGCCTGCAGGCGGCGCTCGCGCACGTCCGGGTCGGCGCGGTGCGGCGACGACAGCGGCTCCCAGACCTCG
>JALOSD010000114.1 GCA_025458585.1 Burkholderiaceae bacterium
AGGCTGACGGGCACCCTGCCCTACGGCCGCACGGCCGCAGCCGGGGAAACCCGGCTGCACCCGGCGGGAGCACCACCGTATTCTGTATGCGAGCGCCGCGGTTGGGCGATGCCGGTTCGCGCCACAGCGTGTGGGACGAGCTCGGGGCGCACGCCAACACGCTCGCCGGCGGCGACACCCGCCGCGCCGCGTCGCCCCCCCCCCCCACCGCCCAGACACGACCCGCAGGAGGCACCGCATGAGACTCACGCCCGAACAGCACGCGCAGTTCGACCGCGACGGCTACCTGTTCTTCCCCGGCCTCTTCACCGCCGACGAGACGAGAGTGCTCACCGACGCCGTGCCGGCGCTGTACGCACGACGCGAGGCCTACAACGTGCGCGAGAAGGGCAGCGACGCGGTGCGCACCAACTTCGCCGCACAGCGCGCCTGGCGCGCCACCCGCGCATGGTCGAGCCGGTCGAGGACCTGTTCGGCGAGAAGCTGTACATGCACCAGTTCAAGATCAACGGCAAGATGGCCTTCGAAGGCGACGTCTGGCAGTGGCACCAGGACTACGGCACCTGGAAGAACGACGACTGGATGCCCACCGAGCGCGCGATGAACGTCGCGATCTTCCTCGACGACGTCAACCGACGCCAGGCACGACCTGACGACGACGAGCTACCCGCTGTGGACACTCGACCACGATCTCGTGGCGCAACTCGTCGAGCGCGCGGGCGGCAAGAACGGCGGCATCGTCAGCCCGACCGGCCCGGCGGGCTCGATGATCCTGTTCCACTCGTGCCTGGTGCACGCCTCGAGCAGCAACCTGAGCCCGTGGAACCGCGTCAGCGTGTACCTGAGCCTGTGCGCCGTCAGCAACCACATCCGCCGCTTCAAGCGCCCCGAGTACATCGCGCACCGCGACTTCGCGCCGATCGAGTGCCTGCCCGACGATTGCCTGCTGAAACCCTATGCGGTCGACCTGCCGTGGAAGGACGGCATGCCGGCCGGCGCGCTCGTCACCTCGCCCGATCCGATCGACGCCCAGAGAGAGGCTGCCTGACATGTCCCTGCACCAGCAACTCCAGAAGCGCCAGTCCGAGGGCCGCCCGATCCGCGTCGGCCTGATCGGCGCCGGCAAGTTCGGCTCGATGTACCTCGCGCAGGTGCCGCGCACGCCCGGCATGCACGTCGCGGCGATCGCCGACCTGTCGCCCGAGGGTGCGTGCCGCAACCTCGCGCGTGTCGGCTGGGAGCCCGATCGCGTGCGCGCCGCGTCGATCGACGCCGCCTTGAAGGACGGCACGACGCACGTCGGCGACGACTGGCAGGCGCTCGTCGCGCATCCGGCGATCGACGTCGTCGTCGAGTGCACCGGCTCGCCGGTGCACGCCGTCGACCACTGCCTTGAGGCGTTCGCGCACGGCAAGCACGTCGTCAACGTGACCGTCGAGGCCGACGCGTTCTGCGGCCCGCTGCTCGCGCGCAAGGCGGCCGAGGCCGGCGTCGTCTACACGCTCGCGTTCGGCGACCAGCCGGCGCTCATCTGCGACCTCGTCGACTGGGCGCGCACCTGCGGCTTCCCGGTCGTGGCCGCCGGCCGCGGCCACAAGTGGCTGCCGCACTTCGCCCAGTCGACGCCCGACACCGTCTGGGGCTACTACGGCCTGACGCCCGAGCAGGCCGCGCGCGGCGGCCTGAACCCGAAGATGTTCAACAGCTTCCTCGACGGCAGCAAGCCGTCGATCGAGAGCTCGGCGGTGGCCAACGCGACCGGCCTCGAGGTGCCGTCGACCGGGCTGCTGTACCCGCCGGCGAGCATCGCCGACATCCCCTTCGTCACGCGGCCGACGAGCGAGGGCGGGCACCTCGAGAAGAAGGGCATGGTCGAGGTCGTGAGCTCGCTCGAGACCGACGGCCGCGTGATCCCCTACGACATCCGCATGGGCGTGTGGGTCACGGTCGAGGGCGAGACCGAGTACATCCGCAACTGCTTCGAGGAGTACAACGCCCACACCGACCCGAGCGGGCACTACTTCACGCTGTACAAGCGCTGGCACCTGATCGGCCTCGAGGTCGGGGTCAGCGTGGCCAGCGTCGCGCTGCGCGGCGAGGCCACCGGCGTGGCCACCTGCTGGAACGCCGACGTCGTCGCCACCGCCAAGCGCGACCTGCAGCCCGGCGAGATGCTCGACGGCGAAGGCGGCTACACCGTGTGGGGCAAGCTGCAGCCGGCCGCCGCGTCGATGGCGCATGGCGGGCTGCCGCTCGGCCTGGCGCACCAGGTCAGGGTGGTGCGCCCCGTGAAGCAGGGCCAGATGCTGAGCTGGGACGACGTCGCTATCGACACCGCGACCCGTGCCTACCGGGTGCGGCGCGAGATGGAATCGACGTTCGCGCCCGCGGCGCGGTGATGCCGCGCCCGATCCGGCGCGCGGCGATGGGTGATGGCACCGGCGGCCAGGCGCGCGCCGCCGGCGCTCGACCGCGACGCTACGCGCTGGCCAGCCGAAGGGCCTGCCCGAGCGCCTCGCGCACCGTCTGCGCACGCACGGCGGCGCGATCGCCGCTGCAGTGCAGCCGGCGCGCGCCGACGGTGCCGCCGCGCTGCACCCACGCGAGCCAGACGAGCCCGACCGGCTTGCCCGGGGTCGCACCGCCCGGGCCTGCGATGCCGGTGACGGCGAGCGCGAGGTCGGCGCGCGAACGCGCGAGCGCGCCCTCAGCCATCGCGCGCGCGACCGGCCCGCTCACCGCACCGTGGGCGGCGATCAGCGCAGCCTCGACGCCGAGCAGTTCGCTCTTCGCCTCGTTGCTGTAGCTGACCCAGCCGCGCTCGAACCAGTCGCTCGAGCCCGCCACTGCGGTGCACGCGGCGGCGATCAGGCCGCCGGTGCAGCTCTCGGCCGTGGCCAGGCGCCAGCCGCGCGCGCGCAGGCGCCCGGCCAGCGGCAGCACGAGCGGTTCGACGGCGGCGAGGTCGAGCATCGCGCTCAGATCCACACCCACAGCGCGATCACGAGCAGCGTCAGCAGCGCGGCCACGAGGTCGTCGAACAGGATGCCGAAACCCTGCGCCCAGCCCGGCCGCTCGCCCGGCCTTCCCTTGAACGCCCGGTCGGCCCACGCCACCGGGCCGCGCTTCCAGGCGTCGAACACGCGGAACAGCGAGAACGCCGCCGCCTGCCCCCAGAAGCCGGTGGGCATCACGAGCCACAGCACGATCCAGAACGCGACGACCTCGTCCCACACGATCGCGCCGGGGTCGCCCTGCCCGAGGTCGCGCGCGGTGCGCGTGCAGGCCCACCAGCCCACGACGAGGCCGGCGCCGATCGCCAGCGCCCAGCCGGCGTCGTCGAGCCAGCGGTCGAGCACGACGAACGCGAGCCACGCCCACAGCGTGCCCACCGTGCCCGGCGCCCACGGCGACAGCCCGCTGCCGAAGCCGAGCGCGATCCAGCGCGCCGGGTGCGCGGCCATGAACAGCGCGGTCGCGCGGCGCGGCGCCGTCGGCGGCGTGGCGGCAGGCATCGCGGCGCTCGTCGTCGGGGCGGTCATCGCGTCAGCCGGCCTCGGCGAAGTGGTCGAACGCCGCGAAGTGCGCCGTCACCGGCGCGCCGGCGGCGTCGACCCAGCGCAGGCCGGGCCCGGCGTCGATCGCGCCGATGCGCGTGACGGCGACCCCGGCGCCGGCCGCCGCGACACGCACGGCGTCGCGTGCCGCCGGCGGCGCGGTGAACAGCAGCTCGTAGTCGTCGCCGCCGCTCACCGTGCACTCGCGCCGCAGCGCCTGCGGCATCGCGGCGAGCACCGGACCCGTCGGCAGCGCGTCGACGTCGACGGTGGCGCCGACCGCCGAGCGCTCGAGGACGTGGCCGAGGTCGCCGGCCAAGCCGTCGCTGAGGTCGATCGCGCTCGTCGCGACACCGCGCAAGGCGACGCCGAGCGCGACGCGCGGCTGCGGGCATTCCATCGCGAGGCGCAGGCGGTCGAAGCCGGCGCCGACCGGCACGCGGCCGCGGAACATCTCGAGCGCGAGTCGGGCGTCGCCGAGGCCGCCGCCCGGCGGGTGGCTGACCCAGATGTCGTCGCCCGCGCGAGCGCCGCTGCGCAGCAGCGCCTGCCCCGTGGGCACCTCGCCGAACGCGGTGATGCCGATCGCGAGCGGCCCGGCGGTCGTGTCGCCGCCGACGAGGTCGACGTCGAACGCGTCGGCGAGCGCGTACAGCCCGCGCGCGAAGCCCTCGAGGAAGGCCTCGTCGACGCGCGGCATCGCGAGCGCGAGCGTGAACGCGAGCGGCCTCGCACCGCAGGCCGCGAGGTCGCTCAGGTTGACGGCCAGCGCCTTGTGGCCGAGCCGCGCCGGCTCGACGCTGGACAGGAAGTGGCGCCCCTCGACCAGCAGGTCGCTCGTCACCGCGAGCTGCATGCCCGGCGCCGGCGCGAGCAGTGCGCAGTCGTCGCCGACGCCCAGCGGCGAGCGCCGCGCGGGGCGGCTGAAGTACTTCGCGATGAGGTCGAACTCGCCGAGCGGCATCGCGGCATTGTCGCCGCGCGGCGGCGACGGCCGCGGTGATAACGTGACCGCATGAGCGACGCCCAGCCCGCCGCGCCACCGCGCGTGACCGCGTGGTCGCCGCTCGGGCAGCCGGTGTTCCGCATGCTGTGGCTGGTGTGGGTCACGGCCAACGTGTGCATGTGGATGAACGACGTCGCCGCGGCGTGGCTGATGACGACGCTCGCGGCCACGCCGGCCTGGGTCGCGCTCGTGCAGTCGGCCTCCACGTTGCCAGTGTTCCTGCTCGGACTGCCGAGCGGCGCGCTCGCCGACATCGTCGACCGCCGGCGCTACCTCATGGTGACGCAGCTGTGGGTCGCGGTGGTGGCGACGCTCGCGTGCTTCGTGCTGCTCGCCGGGCTGATGACGCCGCTGCTGCTGCTCGCGCTGACCTTCGCCAACGGCGTCGGCCTGGCGATGCGCTGGCCCGTGTTCGCCGCCCTCGTGCCCGAGATCCTGCCGCGGCCGCAACTCGCGCCGGCGCTGGCGCTCAACGGCATCGCGATGAACGCGTCGCGCATCGTCGGCCCGGTGGTCGCCGGCGCGATCATCGCCGGCGCCGGCACGCAGTGGGTGTTCGTGCTCAATGCGCTGCTGTCGACCGGCGCCGCGGTCGCGATCTGGCGCTGGAAGCGCGAGGTGCAGGCCAAGGCGCTGCCGGCCGAGCGCTTCATCGGCGCGATCCGCGTCGGCGTGCAGCACGTGCGGCAAAGCCGGCGCATGCACGTCGTGCTGCTGCGCGTTGCGCTGTTCTTCGCCCAGTCGACCGCGCTGCTCGCGCTGCTGCCGCTCGTCGCGCAGGACCTGGAGGGCGGCGGCGCCGGCAGCTTCACGCTGCTGCTCGCGTGCATGGGCGCCGGCGCGATCGTTGCCGCGAGCCAGATGACGCGCCTGCGCGAGCGCACCAGCTTCGACCGCATGGTGCGCGACGGCTCGCTGCTGCAGGTCGGCGCGATGCTGGTCGTCGCACTCGCGCCGAACGTGTGGGTCGCGGCGCCGGGCATGCTGCTGGCCGGCGCGGCGTGGATCACGGTCGCGAACTCGCTGACGGTGTCGGCGCAGTTCGCGCTGCCCGACTGGGTGCGCGCGCGCGGCATGTCGATCTACCAGATGGGGCTGATGGGCGGCGCGGCGGCGGGCGCCGCGCTGTGGGGCCAGGTCGCGAGCCACACGAGCCTCACGACGGCGCTGCTGCTGTCGGCCGCGACGGGGCTCGTGATCGTCGCCGCGACGCGGCGTCTGAGCATCGAGGGCGCGGCCGACGAGGACCTGAGCCCGCGCCCGCTGCCGCCGCCGCCGACGCCCGCACCGGTCGCGCCCGACGAAGGGCCGGTGCTCGTCAGCATCGAGTACCTGGTCGACCCGGCCGACACCGCGGCCTTCCGCGCCGTGATGCGCGACACCCGCCGCGCGCGGCTGCGCCAGGGCGTGCTCAGCTGGTGGCTGTTTCGCGACACGTCGCAGCCGGGGCGCTACGTCGAGTACTTCGTCGACGAGTCGTGGGTCGAGCACCTGCGCCGCTTCGACCGCATGACCGGCGCCGACCTCGCGCTGCGCGAACGCCGCAACGCGCTGCACCGCGGC
>JALOSD010000115.1 GCA_025458585.1 Burkholderiaceae bacterium
ACGAAGTCGAACGCGCCGTGCTTGACGGCGCCGACCGCGGTCGGCACGTCGGCGTGGCCGGTGAGGAAGATCACCGGCAGCAGCGCGGTCAGGCCGCGCTCGCGCAGGCGCTCGAACAGCGCGAGCCCGCTCAGCCCCGGCATGCGCACGTCGAGCAGCAGGCACGACGGCGCGCGCGGCCATTGGGCGAGGGTCGGGCCTGGCAGGCCGTCGAGCATCGCCTCGAACGCCTCCGCGCTGCCGAAGCCTTCCGACAGCAGCCGGCGCGTGCGCAGCAGCCAGGCCAGCGCATCGCGCACGACGTCCTCGTCGTCGACGAGATAGACCATCGGCAGACCGAGCGGCGCGCCTGCGTTCATGGCGCGCAGTATGGGCTAATCGGCGCGCCCGCCGACGCCCGCGGCCGCCTCGCGCACCACCGCCGCGCGCGGCGCGTCGGCCGGCAGCGTGAACGCGAACTCGGTGCGCCCGGGGCGGCCGTCGGCGGCGCGGCGCGAGTCGACCTCGAGCGCGCCGCCGTGCTGCTCGACGACGGTGCGGCACAGGCTGAGGCCGAGTCCCATGCCCTCGCGCCGGGTGGTGAAGAACGGCGTGAAGAGCTTGCGCGCGACCTCGTCGCCGATGCCCGGGCCGGCATCGATCACGGCGAAGCGCACCCGGCGGCGCTCGCCGGCCGGCTGCACGCGCAGCGTCAGCATGCGCTCGGCCAGCGGCGTGTCGGCTTCCATCGCCTGGATGCCGTTGCGCGTCAGGTTCAGCAGCACCTGCTCGATCATCGTGCGGTCGCAGCGCACGCGCGGCACCGGCTGCGCCATGTCGACCTCGACGCGCGTGCCGCTCTTGCGCGCCTGCAGCCGCACCAGCGGCAGCACAGCGTCGAGCAGCTGGTCGGCGCGGATCGATTCGTGCGCCTGTTCGCGCCGGCGCACGAAGTCGTGCACGCTCTTGATCACGCGGCCGGCGCGCTCGGCCTGCTCGGCGATGCGCGCGAGCGCCTGCCGGACCTCGCCCGGCGTGGCGGCGTCGGGCCGCTCGAGCAGGTTCAGCGAGCCGGTGGCGTAGCTCGCGATCGCCGACAGTGGCTGGTTCAGCTCGTGGCTGAGCAGCGACGCCATCTCGCCGACGGTGGCCAGCCGCGCCGCCGCCTGCAGCCGCTCCTGCTGCTGGCGCGACAACTCCTCGACGCGGCGCTGCGCGCTCATGTCGAGCACCGCGCTCATCCAGCCCGTGTGGCGGCCGCCGCCGTCGACGAGCGGCGCCTCGTAGATCATCACCGGGAAGCGCTCGCCGTCCTTGCGCATGAACACGGTCTCGAAACCCTCGCGCGCGTCGGCCGGCGCGCGCTCGCCGGCCAGCCGCAGCGCCTGCCGTCGCGCGTACTCGTCGACCTGCTCCGGCGGCCAGTACGGCGGTGTCCGGGCGCGCATCAGCTCGCCGGCGTCGAAGCCGACCATGGCGCAGAACGCCGGGTTCACGTAGGTGATGCGCCCGTCGAGGTCGCGCGCGCGCAGCCCGGTCGACAGCGAGTCCTCCATCGCCTTGCGAAACGCCAGCGCCTCGGCGAGCGCCGCCTCGGCGCGCGCGCGCCGGCGCACGTCGCGCGCGAGCAGCAGCACGACCGCCGTCAGCGCCAGCGACAGCCCGAGCACGAGCGCGAGCGTGAGGTTCGGGATCAGGCGCGGGTGGCCCTCGACACTGTCGGCGCGCAGCTGCAGCGTGACGCCGGGCAGGTCGACGACGCGATCGGCGCGGTAGACGCCGGCGCCGCGCACCGCGCCCTCGCGCACCAGCCGCGTGCCGTCGCCCTCGACCAGGCTGATCTCGTGTCGCCGCGCGGGGGCGATCGCGGCGAGCGCGCGCTCGAGGCTCGTGCCGAGCGACAGCGTCGCGACCATGAAGCCCGCTGCGCCGCCCGACAGCGGCACGCACACGTCGATCACCTCCTCGCCGAGGCCGGCGGCCTGCGGCACGAAGTAGCTGCGCGAGAACTGCGGCGACGCCGTGCGCCGCGCATTGCCGCACGCCGCCTCGGCCTCGACGAGCATCTGGGCGCGCGGCAGCCAGCGAAACGGCGACTCGCCGTACGGCGTCGCGACGGCCTCGACGAGCGCCATCGCGTCGTCGCGCCGCTCGAGGTGCAGCAGGTCGCGGCGCGCGCGCAGCATCTCGGCGGCGTCGAAGCGCCACTGCGAAGCCGACGGGTCGCCCCACAGCAGCGACTGCAGGCTCTGCACCGTGCCGAACAACTCGCGGCGCAGCGCCGAGGCGGCCTCGGTGGCCACCGCCTCGGCCTGGTCCTGCGCCCGCGCGGCTTCGTAGTTCAGCGTCAGCACGACGAGCAGCGTCTGCGCAATGCCGAGCAGCAGCAGCAGCACGGCCCAAAGCGGGGCGCGCCGCAACCGGCGGCGGTTGGCGAAGGCGCGGTCGGCACTCATCGGCGGGCGGACACGGTGCGGCCGTTTCGGGCGGCCCTCCCGGCCGGGCAGTATGGCCCCCCCGGGGAAGCCGCGCCCTACGCAGTGCTACGCACCCCCCTCCTACAATCGGCGCCCCGCCGCCCCCGGACCCGCGCCCATGTCGCACCCCGACAACCCCCGCGCCGAAATGCGCCGCGCCGCGCTCGAGTACCACGAGTTCCCGACGCCCGGCAAGCTCGCGATCGCGGCGACGAAGAGCCTGACGAACCAGAACGATCTTGCGCTTGCCTACTCGCCGGGCGTGGCCGCGGCGTGCGAGGAGATCGTCGCCGACCCGGCGCACGCGTTCCGCTACACGGCGCGCGGCAACCTGGTGGCGGTCGTCACCAACGGCACGGCGGTGCTGGGGCTCGGCGACATCGGCCCGCTGGCGGCCAAGCCGGTGATGGAAGGCAAGGCGGTGCTGTTCAAGAAGTTCGCCGGCATCGACGTGTTCGACCTCGAGCTCGCCGAGAAGAACCTCGACAAGCTCGTCGAGATCATCGCCGCGCTCGAGCCCACGTTCGGCGGCATCAACCTCGAGGACATCAAGGCGCCCGACTGCTTCTACGTCGAGCGCAGGCTGCGCGAGCGGCTGAAGATCCCGGTGTTCCACGATGACCAGCACGGCACCGCGATCGTCGTCGGCGCCGCGATGCTCAACGGGCTGAAGGTTGTCGGCAAGCGCATCGACGAGGTCAAGCTCGTGGCCTCGGGCGCCGGCGCCGCTGCGCTCGCGTGCCTGAACCTGCTGCTGCAGCTGGGCCTGAAGCGCGAGCATGTGTGGGTGACCGACCTCGCCGGCGTCGTCTACCAGGGCCGCACCGAGCTGATGGACCCCGACAAGGCCGAGTTCGCGCAGGCGACCGACGCCCGCACGCTGGCCGACGTGATCGGCGGCGCCGACGTGTTCCTCGGCCTGTCGGCCGGCGGCGTGCTCAAGCCCGAGATGGTCGCGAAGATGGCGCCGCGCCCGCTGATCTTCGCGCTCGCGAATCCGACCCCCGAGATCCTGCCCGAGGAGGTGAAGGCGGTGCGCGACGACGCCGTGATGGCCACCGGCCGCACCGACTACCCGAACCAGGTCAACAACGTCCTCTGTTTCCCGTACATCTTCCGCGGCGCGCTCGACAGCGGCGCGACGACGATCACCGACGCGATGAAGCTCGCCGCCGTGCACGCGATCGCCGAGCTCGCGCAGGCCGAGCAGAGCGAGGTCGTCGCCGCGGCGTACGCCGGCGCGACGCTCTCCTTCGGCCCGGAGTACCTGATCCCGAAGCCGTTCGACCCGCGGCTGATGATGCGCATCGCGCCCGCGGTGGCGAAGGCCGCGGCCGACTCGGGCGTCGCGACGCGGCCGGTCGTCGACCTGGAGGCGTACCGCGACCGGCTGCAGAGCTTCGTCTACGCCTCGGGCACGACGATGAAGCCGATCTTCGACATCGCCAAGCGCGGCACCCACAAGCGCGTCGCGTACGCCGAGGGCGAGGAGGAGCGGGTGCTGCGCGCGGCGCAGATCGTCGTCGACGAGGGCCTCGCGCGGCCGACGCTGATCGGCCGGCCGGCCGTGATCGGGCAGCGCATCGAGAAGTTCGGCCTGCGCCTGCAGGAGGGGCGCGACTACGACGTCGTCAACATCGAGAACGACCATCGCTACCGCGACTACTGGCAGACCTACCACCGCATGATGGAGCGCCGCGGCGTCACGCAGCAGTTCGCGAAGATCGAGATGCGCCGGCGGCTGACGCTGATCGGCGCGATGCTGCTGCACAAGGGCGAGGTCGACGGCCTGATCTGCGGCACCTGGGGCACGACGGGGATGCACCTCGCGTTCGTCGACCAGGTCATCGGCCGCCGTGCGGGCGTCGCCACCTACGCGTGCATGAACGGGCTGATCCTGCCCGGGCGGCAGGTGTTCCTCGTCGACACGCACGTCAACTACGACCCGAGCGCCGAGCAGATCGCCGAGATCACCGTGCTGGCGGCCGAGGAGCTCAAGCGCTTCGGCATCGCGCCGAAGGCGGCGCTGCTGTCGCACTCGAACTTCGGCTCGAGCCACCAGCCCTCGGCAGTGAAGATGCGCGAGGCGCTCGTGCTCGTGCAGCGGCGCGCGCCGTGGCTCGAGATCGACGGCGAGATGCACGGCGACACCGCGCTCGACGCGCCGTACCGCCGCGACCTGATGCCGAACAGCACGCTGCACGGCGAGGCGAACCTGCTCGTGCTGCCGAACATCGACGCCGCCAACATCAGCTACAACCTGCTGAAGACGGCCGCCGGCGGCGGCATCGCGATCGGCCCGGTGCTGCTCGGCGCGGCCAAGCCGGTGCACATCCTGACGCCGTCGGCCACCGTGCGCCGCGTCGTCAACATGACGGCGCTGACGGTGGCGGACGCGAACGCGGGGCGGTAGAGGGGGCCTCCCGCTGCGCGCTTCGCGCGCCATCGGCGCCGGGTGTTGCGCCGGCGGCGGCGGGTCCGAAGCCTCAGCGCCCCAGCCGCGCGAGCGCGGCGCCGGCGCCGCGCCACACGAGCCATAGCAGCGCGAGCGGCACGACGAGTGTCTGCAGCAGGAAGACGACGATCAGCGTCACGACGTGCTCGACGGCGCGCGATGCCGCGTCCTTCAGCTCGTCGATGCGCTTGCCGACGTCGAAGCCCGGCGCCGAGCGCCACCAGCGCTGCAGCCGCTCGCCGACGCCGCCGCCGGCTTCGCCTCCGGCCTGCGGCAGCTGGCCGGCGACCTGCCGCGACGACAGCTCGATCTGCGCCTGCCCGCTCGCGTAGGCCTCGGCGAGGAAGAGGCGGAACACGGCCTCGCTGCCGAGCGCGACCGCCGGCACGGCGAAACGCACGACGACGAGCAGCACCAGCGCACGCGCGAGCCAGCGCGGCGCATGGGCGCCGCGCTGGCGCTGCCAGGCGAAGGCGGCGACGGCGAGCGTCAGCGCGAGCGAGACCGGCCACCAGCCGCCCACGCCGACGAGCACGCGCTGCAGGCCGAACGACACGCTCGCGCCGAGCATCAGCAGCGAGAACTGCTCGATGAGGTCGTTGATCGGGTCGAGCGCCTGCCCGGGCGTGAACGTCACGCCGACGCCCGCCGGCTCGAGCGCGACCTCGGTGCCCTGCGCCACCGAGATCAGCGCGTTGAGGGCACGCGCCGCGGC
>JALOSD010000116.1 GCA_025458585.1 Burkholderiaceae bacterium
CCTGGGTCGACAACAAGGGCGACACGCGCACCGACGAGACGACCGTCGCCTGACGGTCGTCGCGGTCCCTCCGGGGGCTCGCGTGGACGAAGCCCCGGGTGATCCCCGGGGCTTCGTCGTTTCATGCCAGCCCAGCGCCGGTCGTGCCATATGCGGGCCGGTCCCGATTGCCCGCGGGGCGCGCGGGGCGTCCAATCCAATAGTCAAGTATTTGTGGAGACACGCATGAAGGCATGGCTTGCATCCGCGGCGGCCGTCGGGCTGGCCGGCGTCGCCCTCGCGCAGGGTTCGACGACCGACGAGATCGAACGCTACCGCCAGATGATCGCCGACGGCAACCCCGCCGAGCTGTACGAGATGCGCGGCGAGGAACTCTGGCGCACCAAGGCCGGCCCGAAGAACGCCTCGCTCGAGAAGTGCGACCTCGGCCTCGGCCCGGGCGTCACGAAGGGCGCCTACGCGCAGCTGCCGAAGTACTTTGCCGACACCGACAAGGTGCAGGATGCCGAGTCGCGGCTGCTGACCTGCATGGAGCAGCTGCAGGGCATCGACCCGAAGGAGGTCATCAACGGCCGCTGGGGGCAGGGCAAGCGCGCCGACGTCGTCGCCATCGTGACCTGGCTGTCGGGCGAGTCGAAGGGTGTCAAGGTCAGCGTCCAGCCCAAGCACCCGAAGGAGAAGGAGGCCTACGCGCTCGGGCGCAAGGCGTTCTACTTCCAGGGCGGCCCGCACGACTTCTCGTGCGCCTCGTGCCACGGCGAGGAGGGCAAGCGCATCCGCCTGCAGGACCTGCCGAACATCACGAAGCCCGAGGGCGCTCACAAGGGCTGGACCTCGTGGCCCGCGTACCGCGTCAGCAGCGGCCAGATGTGGTCGATGCAGCATCGTCTCGAGGACTGCTACCGCCAGCAGCGCTTCCCGGAGCCCGTCTACACGTCGGAGCTGACGATCGCGCTGTCGTACTTCATGGCCGCCAACTCGAACGGCTACCCGATGGCCACGCCGGGCATCAAGCGCTGAAGCCGCCGTCGTGCTCGCCGGCTGCGCCAGCAGCGACGCCCCGGATCCCAAGGCGCTCGACGCGAAGTTCGCCCAGCTCAAGCAGACCGACTTCAAGGCGCGCGGCATCGCCACGATGGACCGCCTGAGCCAGGACGAGGCGCAGCAGCTGTGCTCGAACCCCGACGCCTGGGGCGGCAAGGAGTTCGAGGCCGCGCGCAAGAAGGTCGAGGAGATCAACCTCGCAGCGGTCAAGTGGCCGAGCGACGGCAAGTTCCTCGGCGACTGGAAGCAGGGCGAGGCGATCGCGCAGAGCGGCCGTGGCCTGACCTACACCGACACCGCGCAGACGGTCAACGGCGGCAACTGCTACAACTGCCACCAGATCGACAAGAAGGAGATCTCCTTCGGCACGATCGGCCCGAGCCTGTGGAACTACGGCAAGCTGCGCGGCGTGAGCGACCCGAACTCGCCGGCGGCCGAGCCGATCGTCAAGTACACGTGGGGCAAGATCTGGAACGCGAAGGCCTACAACGCGTGCTCGAACATGCCGCGCGCCGGCCACATGGGCATCCTGAACGAGCAGCAGATCAAGCACATCATGGCGCTGCTGCTCGACCCGACGTCGCCGGTCAACCAGTGACGACGAGCGGCGGCTGACGTCGCGAGGGGCCGCGGAACGCGGCCCTTTTGTCGTCGATAATATCCATCATTGATTGAGCATAGAAGGAAAGAGTCATGTCCTTGTCCCGTCGCTTCGGCAACGTGCACTTCCTGCACTTCACCGACTGTCACGCGCAGCTGCTGCCCGTGTTCTTCCGCGAGCCGAACGTCAACCTCGGAGTCGCCGAGGCCAACGGCCGCCTGCCGCACCTCGTCGGCGAGCGCCTGCTCAAGCACGTCGGGATCCGCCCGGGCACGATCGAGGCGCACGCGTTCACCTACCTCGACTTCGAGAAGGCAGCGCGCACCTACGGCAAGGTCGGCGGCTTCGCGCACATGGCCACGCTGGTCAAGCGCATCCGTGCGACGCGACCGGGCGCGCTGCTGTGCGACGGCGGCGACACCTGGCAGGGCTCGGGCACCGCGCTGTGGACCAACGGCCAGGACATGGTCGACGCCTGCCTGGCGCTCGGCGTCAACGTGATGACGCCGCACTGGGAGATGACGCTCGGCGCCGAGCGCGTCAAGGAGATCGTCGAGAAGGACTTCAGGGGCAAGATCGACTTCGTCGCCCAGAACGTCAAGACGACCGACTTCGGCGACCAGGTGTTCTCGCCGTACACGCTGCGCGAGATGAACGGCGTCAAGGTCGCCGTGATCGGCCAGGCGTTCCCGTACACGCCGATCGCGAACCCGCGTTACATGGTGCCCGACTGGACGTTCGGCATCCAGGACGACCACATGCAGAAGATGGTCGACGAGGCGCGCGGCAAGGGCGCGCAGGTCGTCGTCGTGCTCAGCCACAACGGCATGGACGTCGACATCAAGATGGCGTCGCGCGTGCGCGGCATCGACGCGATCCTCGGCGGCCACACGCACGACGGCATGCCGGTGCCGGTGGTCGTCGACAACCCGGGCGGCAAGACGCTCGTGACCAACGCCGGCTCGAACACCAAGTTCCTCGGCGTGCTCGACTTCGACGTGCGCGGCGGCAAGATCCAGGGCTACCAGTACAAGCTGCTGCCCGTGTTCGCGAACCTGCTGCCGGCCGACGCCGAGATGGCCGCGCTGGTGAAGAAGATCCGCGCACCGTACGAGGGCAAGCTCGGCGAGAAGCTCGCGCGCACCGAGGGGCTGCTGTTCCGCCGCGGCAACTTCAACGGCACGTTCGACCAGCTGATCGTCGACGCGCTGATGGACGTGCGCGGTGCCGACCTCGCGTTCTCGCCCGGCTTCCGCTGGGGCACGTCGCTGCTGCCGAACAGCGACATCCTGATGGAGCACGTGCTCGACCAGACGGCCACCACGTACTCGTACTCGACGCTCACCGAGATGAGCGGCGAGATGATCAAGACGGTGATGGAAGACGTGGCCGACAACCTGTTCAACCCCGACCCGTACTACCAGCAGGGCGGTGACATGGTGCGCGTCGGCGGCATGACCTACGCGATCGATCCGATGAAGCCGATGGGCCAGCGCGTCACCGACATGCGGCTCAAGGGCCAGCCGGTCGAGGCCGGCAAGACCTACAAGGTCGCCGGCTGGGCGCCGGTGGCGGAGGAGGCGAAGCAGACGTCGGGCGGGCGCATGGTGTGGGACGACGTCGCGACCTGGCTGCGCGACAAGAAGGTCGTCACGCCGCGCCAGCTCAACACGCCGCGCATCATCGGCATGGAAGGCAATCCGGGCATGTCGCTGTGAGCCGGCAGCGCGCCGTCGCCACGCCTCGATGACGTCGTCTGCGATCCTGGCCCCGGCCGCACGGCCGGACCGCCGCCGGGTGCTGGCGCGGCTGCTGGCAGGCGCGGCGGTGCTCGCGACGGTGCCGGTGCGCGCGAGCGACCTGCCGGCCGCTGCGAACCTGCGGCGCGAGATCGCCGACGCGGCGGCGCGCGGCGAGCCGCTGGTGCTGATGGTCACGCTCGTCGGCTGCGCCTATTGCGACGTCGTGCGCCGTCTGTACCTGCAGCCGCTGCGCGCCGCCGGCCGCGTGCCGGTGCTGCAGGTGGAGATGCGCTCGCGCACCGACCTGCTCGGGCCGCGCGGCGAAGCCACGCGCGGCGCCGACCTGGCGCGCCAGTGGAAGGTCACGATGGCGCCGACGGTGCTCTTCCTCGGCCCGGGCGGCGCCGAGCTGGCGCCGCGACTGACGGGCTACAGCGAGGACTTCTACGGCGGCTACCTGGACGACGCCCTGGTTGCCGCGCGCCAGCGCCTGGCGAAGACGCGCGGCTGACCCGGCCGGCCGCCAGGCCGGCGCGATGGTGCGGCCTCAGGGCCGCAGGTAGGCGAAGCCTTCCTTGGCCTGCAGCCTCGCGACCTCGGCGACGCCCGACGGCACGATCTTGGCTTCCATCACGACCTTCGACGGGTCGATGTTGCGGCTGACAAGCGTGTTGTTGCAGACGCGGAACTCGACGCCCTTGCTCGCGAGGTCGCCGATCGCGCCAGCGAACGGCTGGTCCTGCATGTTCTTCGCGCCGTCGAGCAGGAAGTCGATGCCGGGGCCGTGCGTGACGACGACGATCTTCGCGTTCGGGTCGGCGTTCATGTGGTTGCGGATGTTGCCGATGGCGCGGCTGGCCTGCTGCACGCCTTCGTTGAGGTGGTACACGACCTTGATCGCGTCCTGCGCCCAGGCCGCCGAGGCGGCGCCGAACGCGAGCACGACGGGAAGCAGGTGGCGCGCAACGAACTTCAGCATGACGGGATCCTCCGGTGGCGACTGACGGTGACCAGTCGAGCGCTGCGGGGCGAAGCGCCCACGCCCGCGCAGCGGGCCAATCTGTGCCACTATGATGCTTCACTTGCGCCAATGATCAAGCAGTGTTTGTACGGGATCGGGAGTCTCGACGGGTGATCGGCGTCGTGCTGCGAGGCTGGCGCGGCGCCGTCCGGGGCGCGATCGGCCTGCTGCTCGGGTGGGCGCTGGCGGCCGCGGCGCTGGCGCAGGACGTCGTGCTCGAGCCGCGCCGGGTCGGAGCGCACAGCTGGGCCGTGTTCGGCGAGGCGGGCATGGCCACCGCGGCCAACCGCGGCTTCAACTCGAACGCCGGCTTCGTCGTGACGCCGGCCGGCGTCGTCGTGTTCGACACGCTGGGCACGCCGGCGCTCGGCGACGCGCTGATCGCGGCGATCCGCCGCGTCACGCCGCAGCCGATCCGCCGCGTGATCGTCAGCCACTACCACGCCGACCACTACTACGGCGCGCAGGCGTTCAAGGCGACCGGCGCCGAGGTCTGGGCGCACGAGGCGGGCCGCGGCGTCGTCGGCAGCGACGAGGCCAATGCGCGCCTCGAGCAGCGCCGCCAGGACCTTTTCCCCTGGGTGGACGAGAAGACGCAGCCGATCGACGCCGACCGCTGGCTCGCGTTCGGCGAGCGCGGCACGATCGATTTCGAGCTCGGCGGGCTGCGCTTTCGCCTGCTCGACGTGAGCGGCGCGCACTCACCGCAGGACCTCATGATGTTCGTCGCCGACGACGGCGTGCTGTTCGCCGGCGACCTGTATTTCACCGGACGCATCCCGTTCGTCGTCGGCGCGGACACGAAGCGCTGGCTGCAGGCGATGGACCGCATCGCCGAGGTGAACCCGCGCGTCGCGGTGCCCGGCCACGGCGAGGCGTCGGACCGGGTGATGCCGGATCTGACGCTGACGCGCGACTACCTGCGCTACCTGCGCGAGACGATGGGCAAGGCGGCCGAGGCGATGGACGACTTCGAGACCGCCTACGACCGCGTCGACTGGTCGCGCTGGGAGAAGTTGCCGGCATTCCTGCCCGGCAACCGCCTCAACGCCCGCTCGGTCTACCTCGAGATGGAGCGCGAGAGCCTGCGGCGCTGAACGCGGCCGCTACTCCTTGAGCTTGTACCACTGCTGGTTGACGAAGGCGGCGACGTCGCGCTCGTCCTCGGGGAACAGGCCGAGCCGCAGTTCGCTGTTGCAAAGGCTCATGTAGCGCTTGAGGTCGAAGATCGTCCTGACCTTGCGGTCGTCGCGCAGGTAGATGAAGCCGGCGTCGCGGCCGGTCTTCTCCTCGTGGCAGGCCGCACACTTGCTCTCGACGTGGATCTTGCGGCCGTTGGCGAGGTCGGCGTCGGGGAACGGGTTGGCGCTGGTGCCGAAGGTGGCGAGGCCCGCGAGCAGGCCGGCGGCGACGGTGAGTGGTGGACGCATGGTCATCGGGCCCCGGAAACGACACCGCAAGCGTGCGGCGCCGGGGGGCCGATGTCAAGCCGGATCGGCCCGTGCCGGCCGGACGCTCGGCGCGTCCTTGCGGGGCATCTCGGCGTGCCAGCGGCGCACATCGTCGAGCGTGACCGGGCGTGCCGGGTCGTCGGGGTGATGGTCGAGGTCGGTCAGGCGCGCACTCGCGGCGCCGAAGGCGTCGCCTGCGCTGTAGTCGGTCGGCGTGACGAGGCAGCGCAGACCGGCCGCCGTCGCGGCGGTCACGCCGTGAGCGGAGTCCTCGAAGGCGATCGCGGCATCGGCGTCGAGCCCGAGGCGCTCGAGCACCCAGCGGTAGACGGCAGGGTCGGGCTTCTTCGCCGCCACCTCCTGCGCCGTGCCCATCACGTCGAACCAGTGCGGGGCGTCCTCGCCGAGCGTGGCCCGCAGCAGCGCGATCACGTTGTCGCGCGTCGTCGTCGTCGCGATCGCGAGGCGCAGGCCTTCGCGCCGCGCCTCGCGGATCAGTCGCGCGACGCCCGGTCGCAGCCGCACGGCGCCCTCGGCGACGCGCTGCACGTAGTGGCGCGTCTTGCTCGCGTGCAGGCGCCTCAGCAGCGCGGCGAGTTCGTCGTCGGCGAGCGTCAGCGCACGGTGGGCACGGGCGTAGTGCGCCAACCGCTCGACGCCGCCCGCGACCTGCAGCAGTTCGCCGTACAGCGCCTCGTCCCAGTGCCAGTCGAGGCCGTGCTCGGCGAACGCGGCGTTGAACGCGACGCGGTGGCCGTCGCGCTCGGTGTCGGCAAGCGTGCCGTCGACGTCGAAGATGAGCGCCTGCAGCGACACCGCGTCAGCCTTCGTCGCGCCACTTGATGGAGCAGCCGATGCAGGGGTGCTGTTCGGCGGGGCCGTGCCCGGTGTCGGCAACCATCCTCATCGCGTCGAACAGTTCGCGCGGCGTGCCCTCGGGGGCGGCGTCCTTGCGCGACGCGTCGAGGCGGCCGCGGTAGCGCAGCCGCAGCTGGGCGTCGAAGCCGAAGAAGTCGGGCGTGCACACGGCGCCGTAGGTGCGCGCGACGTGCTGCGTCTCGTCATACAGGTAGGCAAACGGCAGTGACGGCGCGAGCTCGACCATGCGATCGAAGCTGTCCTCCGGATAGGCGCTGGCGTCGTTGGCGTTGATGCCGATGACGTGCACGCCGATCGCCTGCAGGTCGCGCGCATCGCGCACCAGGCGCGGCAGGATCGCCTTCACGTACGGGCAGTGGTTGCAGATGAACGCGACGACGGTGCCCTTCGGGCCTGCGAGTTC
>JALOSD010000117.1 GCA_025458585.1 Burkholderiaceae bacterium
GGTGTTGCGGCCACGCGGCGCGCACGGCGCGGAAGACCTCGAGCGGGTAGCGCAGGCGGTTGGCGAGCGAGCCGCCGTACTCGTCGTCGCGCCGGTTGGTCAGCGGCGAGATGAAGCTCGACAGCAGGTAGCCGTGCGCGCAGTGCAGCTCGAGCCAGTCGGCGCCGGCCTCGGCGGCGCCTTCGGCGGCGCGCACGAACTCGCCCGTGACGCGGTCCATGTCGGCGCGCGCCATGCCGCGGCTGATCGCGCTCACGCCGTCGAGGTACTGCTGCGGCGACGCCGAGACGATGTCCCAGTTGCCGCCGGCCAGCGGGTGGTCGGCGCCGGCGCCGTCCCACGGCGCGTTGGTCGAGCCTTTCGCGCCGCTGTGGCCGATCTGGATGCCGAACTTGGCGTCGCTGTACGTATGGATGAAGTCGGCGATGCGCTTCCACGCGCGCACCTGCTCCCGCGTGTACAGCCCTGGGCAGCCGGGCGTGATGCGGCCCTCAGCGCTGACGCAGGTCATCTCGGCGAACACGAGGCCGGCACCGCCGAGCGCGCGCGCGCCCAGATGCATGAGGTGGAAGTCACCGGGCACGCCGTCGACCGCCGAGTACTGCGCCATCGGGCTGACGACGACGCGGTTCTTCAGCGTCACGCCGCGCACCGTGTAGGGCGTGAACATCGGCGGCGGCGGGCGCACGCCGTCGGGCACGTCGAGCCCGGCACCGCGCGCGAACCAGCGCTCGAAGCCCTCGAGCCAGCGCGCGTCGCGCAGGCGCAGGTTCTCGTGGCTGATGCGCTGGCTGCGCGTGAGCATCGAGTACATGAACTGCTCGGGCGGCAGCGTGTCGGCGTAGCGGCGGCCGACGACCTCGAACCACTCCATCGCGTTCCACGCCGCGTTCTGCAGCCGCAGCACGTCGACCTCGCGCAGCGCCTGGTAGCGCGCGAGCATCAGCACCACGCTCTGGCGCCCGTTGTGGAGCCACCAGCGCTCGCACTTGACGCGCTGGAAATTCAGCCACGCGCTGCCGCGCAGGTGGCGCGCGTTGCTCATCAGCCTTTCGCCCTGCAGGTTGTCGGCGAACAGCTTCTCGCAGAAGTCGATCGACTGCTGCGGGTCGGCCTGGTCGAGCCCGTGCGCCTTCCAGACCTGCTCGGGGCACTCGACGATGAACGTGCTCGTCGTGTCGTCGAACTTGTAGATGTGGGCCTGGAACCAGCCGTGCTCGGTCTTCTCGAACAGGAACGTGAAGGCGTCGTACAGGCGCTTCGTGCCGAGCCAGATGTAGCGGTTCGGACGCGTCACGATGTCGGGCTTGAAGACCTCGGCGTACTGCGTGCGCACCCTCGAGTTGATGCCGTCGCTGGCGACGACCAGATCGGCGTCGGGGAAGTCCTCGTCGCCGGCGACGTCGGTCTCGAAGCGCAGCTCGACGCCGAGCGCCTCGCAGCGCGCCTGCAGGATGTTGAGCAGCATCTTGCGCCCGATGCCGACGAAGCCGTGGCCGCCGGAGCGGATCACGCGGCCCTTGAAGTGCAGCTCGATGTCGTCCCAGTGGTTGAACGCCTGCTGGATCTCGTGCGCCGTCTGCGGGTCCCACTGGCGCATGTTGTCCATCGTCGCGTCGGAGAACACGACGCCCCAGCCGAAGGTGTCGTAGGGACGGTTGCGCTCGACGACGACGATCTCGTGCGCCGGGTGGCGCATCTTCATCAGCAGGCCGAAGTACAGGCCCGCGGGGCCGCCGCCGATGCAGACGATCTTCATGCCGGTCTCCTGCGCGCCCGGTGCGCCGACGGCCCACCGAAATACTTTAGTTGTCAATATTTTAGCTTGCTGCAGAATTCCGGCAAGACCCGGACACGAAAAAGGCGCCCCGCGGGGCGCCTCGGCGCGCGGCGTCGTCGGCGATCACATGCCGTTGGGCGTCAGCAGCCGCATCGCCTGCTGCTCCTGGCGCTCGGCGGTCTGCAGCATCTTCATCTGCTGCTCGAACTGGCGCGCGGCGGTGATCATCGCGACCATCGTCTCGACGGCGCTGACGTTGCTGCCTTCGAGCGCGCCGCTCTGCACCTGCGCGTCGGCGCTCGCCGGCAGCTCGCCGCCGGCGGCGCGGAACAGGCCGTCGGCGCCGCGCTCGAGCGCGCCGTCAGGCACCACGAGCTTCAGGCGCCCCACCGTCGTGCTCGTGCCGTCGTCGACGCTCGCGCTCACGGTGCCGTCGGCGGCGACCGACACCTGCGTGCCGGGCGGCACCGTGATCGGCCCGCCGTCGCCGAGCACCGCGAGGCCACTGCGCGTGACCAGGTTGCCTTCGGCGTCGAGGTCGAGCGAGCCGGCGCGCGTGTAGGCCTCGGTGCCGTCGAGCGCCTGCACCGCCAGCCACGCTGCGCCCTTCAGCGCCACGTCGAGCGGCCGCCCGGTGGGCTGCACCGTGCCGGGGGTCGCGTCGTAGCCGATCGTGGTCTCGAGCGCGTAGACGCGCGTCGACGCGCCGTCGCCGCGTACCGGCACGGCGCGGAACGCCGCCAGCTCGGCGCGAAAGCCGTGCGTCGACGCGTTCGCGAGGTTGTTCGACAGCACCTCCTGGCGCTGCATCGACGCCTTCGCGCCCGACATCGCGAGGTAGATCAGCCGGTCCATCGCCGCCTCAGGGTTCGCCTGCCGTCGTCAGCGCCGCGGCTCAGCGCAGGTTCAGCAGCGACTGCATCGCCTGGTCGGTCGTCTTGATCGTCTGCGCGTTGGCCTGGTACATGCGCTGCGCGGTGATCATGTTGACGAGCTCGGCCGTGATGTCGACGTTGCTCTCCTCGAGCGCGCCGGCCTGCAGCACGCCCATGTTGCCCTCGCCGGGCACGCCGACGATCGGGTCGCCCGAGGAGAAGCTGCGCGCCCACACGCCGCCGCCCTGCGGCTGTAGCCCCTGCGGATTGCGGAACGTCGCGAGCTCGATCTGGCCGGCCGGCTTGGTCTGGCCGTTGCTGTAGCGCGCCATCACGATGCCGTTGGCCTCGATCGTGATGCCCGAGAGCTGGCCGGCGGCGTAGCCGTCCTGCGCCATGTCGGTGACGCCGAACGGCGCGCCGAACTGCGTGGCGCCGCGCAGGTCGAGCGCGATGTTCATCGGCACCGTCAGCGCGCCGGCGCTGTTCGTCGTCGCGCCGATGGCGAGCGTGGGCGGATTCGGATTCACGGTCACCGTGCTGCCCGTGGGGTCGAAGGCGAGCGTGGCCACCGGCGTCGCCGGGTCGCCGCCGACCGGCTGGCCGTTGGCGGTCACGAACACGTTCCAGCCGTCGTTGCCGGACTTCTGGAAGTAGTAGGTCAGCGCGACGTCCTGGCCCTTGGCGTCGTAGACGGTCACCGAGGTCGCGTTGTTGTACGTCTTCGGGTCGGCGAAGTCGATCGCCGGCGCGGTGGCGACCGGGCCCGAGCGCGAGTCGAGGTTGAGCTCGATCGCCACCTTGGAGGTGACCTGCGGATCGATGCCCGCGGTCGGCAGCTTCAGCGGCCCCGCCTGCCCGGGCTGGATCGTGCCGGTGCCGTCGGCCGGGAAGCCCATCAGCCGCAGCCCCTCGTTGTTGACAACGAAGCCGTTGCGGTCGATCTTGAACTGTCCGTTGCGTGAGTACAGCGTCGGGTTGACGCCGTCGGTGACCTGGAAGAAGCCCGGACCGTTGATCGCCAGGTCCATCGAGTTCGCGGTCACGCTGATGTTGCCCTGCGTGAACTGCTGGGCCACCGCGGCGAGGTTGACGCCGATGCCGACCGTGTTGCCGCCGGCGCCGTTCAGCGCCGCGGCGTACATGTCGGAGAACTCGGCGCGCGACGTCTTGTAGCCGAACGTGTTGGCGTTCGCGATGTTGTTGCCGATGATCTCGAGGCTCTTGCTCGTCGCGTTCAGGCCCGACAGGCCTTGCTGGAGTGCCATGGAACGTCCTTTCCGGGGTGGAGGCGCGGGGCCGGGAGACCGCCGTCGCGGGTCGGGTCAGTTGAAGGCCTTGACGGCGGCGTAGGGCACGCTGCCGGCGTGGCGCAGTTCGAGCGTCAGCGTGTCGCCGGCGCTGACGGCGTCGACGCGGTCGCGCATCAGCGGCGTGGCGGCCACCGCGGTGGCGCCGCTGTTGGCCACGACGCGGAAGCGCTCGCCGAGCGTCGCGTCGACGCCGGCCGCGGGCACCCACTCGAAGCCGTGGCGGCCGCCGCCCTGCGCACCGAGGTCGATCGTGTCGATCACGACGCCGGCGCGGCTGAGGACCTCGACCTGCACGCCGTCGGCCGGTGACGCGAGGTCGAAGCCACCCTGCATCAGCCCCTCGTCGTTGGCCGAGAGCACGTTGCCCTCGACGACGACGTCGCGCCCGACGAGCGAGGCGCCTTGCAGCGCCTGCAGCTGCGCGAAGTGGCCCGACAGCGACTCGACCGTCGTGTTCAGCCGCTCGATGCCCGAGACGGTCTGGATCTGCGCCATCTGGCTCGTCACCTGCGCGTTGTCGAGCGGGTTCAGCGGGTCCTGGTTCTTCATCTGCGCGACGAGCAGCTTCAGGAACCGGTCCTGCGCGTCGGCGTCCTGGCGCGACGCCGTCGTGCCGGCGGTGCCGGCGCGCGACGCGGCGTCGATCGGGCTCAGCATCTCACTGGCCCATCTGCAGCGTGCGCGTGAGCAGCTGCTTCGTCGTGTTCATCACCTCGACGTTGTTCTGGTACGAACGCGACGCCGAGATCATGTCGACCATCTCCTGCACCGCGTTGACGTTGCTGAACGTCACGTAGCCCTCGGCGTCGGCCGCGGGGTGCTTCGGGTCGTGCACGCGCCGGCCGGGCGCGTCGTCCTCGCGCACCGTCGCCACGCGCACGCCGGCGGCGCCGGCGTCGCTGAACAGGTGTGTCTGGAACGTGACCTGGCGCGCCTTGTACGCCTGGCCGTCCGGCCCGGCGACGGTGTCGGCGTTCGCGAGGTTCGACGCGACGACGTTCAGGCGCTGGCTCTGCGCGCTGACCGCGCTGCCGGCGACGTGAAAGATGTTCATCAGGCTCATCGCAGCTCCTCAGCCGGTGCTCACTGGCTCTGGCCCTTGATCGCGTCGAGCATCGTGCGCACGCTGCCGTTGATGAAGCGCAGCGCGGCTTCGTACTTGACGCTGTTGTCGGCGAACGAGGCGCGTTCGCGGTCCATGTCGACGGTGTTGCCGTCGAGGCTGGTCTGGCTCGGTGCGGCGTAGCGCAGCCGCAGGTCGGCCTGCAGCGCCGCCGGCAGCGCCTGGTGGCGCGGCGAGGTGCGCAGCACCTGCGGCGCCGCGGCCGCGGCGCCGGCGGCTTCGCGCAGCGCCTGCGCGAAGTCCATCTCGCGCGCCTGGTAGCCCGGGGTGTCGGCGTTGGCGATGTTGCTCGCGATCACGCGCTGGCGCTCCGAGCGCAGCAGCAGCGCCTGCGACTGGAAGTCGATGGTCTGGCCGAGGCGGGTGAACATGGAGGGCGGCAGGGGTGATGCGGTGCGGTCCATTCTCGGCAGCGCCTTCGCCGCGAAGACCCCGATAAGCCAGCCTGCGGCGGCGCATTTCGCACCTTGCCGACGCGGTCGCGCAGTCAACATCGGCAGGCATGAGAGCTTGCCGTCAGCCCGCCTCCTCCCCGTTCGCCGCCGTGGCGCGGCGCTTGCGCGGCGGCATCGCCGCCACCGTGCTCGCGCCCGCGGCGGTGCTCGCCAGCGGCGGGTGGGTGCCCGATGCCGGGCTGGCTCAAGCGATCCACGCCCAGGTGCACGAGGCGGCGCAGGCCGAGCCGGGGCGGCCGCCGACCGCGCGCGTCGCGGTCGAGCTCGGCCGCCTCGACCCCCGGCTGCGACTTGCACCTTGCGAGCGCGTCGAGCACCGGCTCGCCGGCCGCGCGTGGGGGGCGACGCGCGTCGCGCTGCGCTGCGTGCAGGGGCCGACGCGCTGGCAGGTCCATCTGCCGGTCACGGTGCAGGTGCTCGCGCCCGGCTGGGTGGCCGCGGCCGACCTGCCGGCGGGCACGGTCATCGGCACCGGCCACCTGCGCCACGGCGAGGTCGACCTCGCCAGCGGCGCGATCGGCACCGGCGACGTCGCCGCCGCCGGACGAACGCTCGCCCGCCCGCTGGCCACCGGCGAGCCGCTGCGAGCCGCCGACCTGCGCGCGCGCCAGTGGTTCGCGGCCGGCGAACCGGTGCAGCTCGTCGCCGTCGGCCGCGGCTACAGCGTCAGCGGACAGGGGCAGGCGCTCGGACCCGGCGTCGAGGGCCAGCGCGTGCGCGTGCGCACCGACAGCGGCCGCATCGTCACCGGGTGGCGCTGTGAAGGCCGCGCGAGCGCAGCCCGTCCCGGCCCCCGATCCGGGGGGTGGCGGCAGAATCCGCCGGCGCCGCCCTCAAGTCGGCGCCGCGCGCACCGATAGAACGCTCATGTTGAATCGGTCGGCCCCTGCCGACGATGGGAGCCCATGATGAAAGTTGGCCCGCTCGAGCCCCGCATCCCGACCGCCGCCGGCGGCGGCGAACGTCCGGCGGCGGCGCCCTCTGCGGCGACGGCGCAGGAGCCCAGCGCGAAGGTCGAGCTCTCGGCCGCCGCGGCGCTGCGCGTCAG
>JALOSD010000118.1 GCA_025458585.1 Burkholderiaceae bacterium
GAGCGGAACGGGTCGTGCTCGTACAGGCCCTTCTTCAGGTACGCGGGCAGGAACTTGTTCGCGTCGTCGCGCGAGAAGCCCATCGTCATCTGCGTCAGGTCGTTGGTGCCGAACGAGAAGAACTCGGCCTGCGTCGCGATGCTGTCGGCCACCAGCGCGCCGCGCGGCGTCTCGATCATCGTGCCGAGCATGTAGTGCACGCTGGCGCCGCGCTCGGCGAACACCTGCGCGGCGATGCCGCGGATGACCTGCGCCTGCGCGTTGAACTCGCGCACCGTGCCCACCAGCGGCACCATGATCTCGACCTTGGGGTCGAACCCCTTCGCCTGCGCGTCGAGCGCGGCCTCGAAGATCGCGCGCGCCTGCATCTCGGTGATCTCGGGGTAGGTGATGCCCAGGCGGCAGCCGCGGTGGCCCATCATCGGGTTGAACTCGTGCAGGTCGTCGACGCGCATGCGGATCTTCGCCAGCGAGACCTTCATCTCGCGCGCCATCGTGCGCTGGCCTTCCTCGTCGTGCGGCACGAACTCGTGCAGCGGCGGGTCGAGCAGGCGGATCGTCACCGGCAGCCCGTTCATCTCGCGAAACAGGCCCTCGAAGTCGCCGCGCTGGATCGGCAGCAGCTTGGCGAGCGCGCGCCGCCGGCCGGCCTCGTCGTCGGCGAGGATCATCTCGCGCACGGCGAGGATGCGGTCGCCCTCGAAGAACATGTGCTCGGTGCGCGCCAGCCCGATGCCGGTGGCGCCGAAGTGGCGCGCGATCTTCGCGTCGGCCGGCGTGTCGGCATTGGCGCGCACCTCGAGCTTGCGGTACTTGTCGGCCAGCGCCATCAGGTCGCCGAAGTCGCCGCTCAGCTCGGCCTCGCGGGTGGCGATCTGGCCGTCGTAGACCTCGCCGGTGGAGCCGTTGAGCGAGATCCAGTCGCCCTCGGCCCAGGTCTGGTCGCCGATCGTCATCGCGCGCGCCTTCGGGTCGACGTGCACCGCGCCGGCACCCGAGACGCAGCACTTGCCCATGCCGCGCGCGACCACCGCCGCGTGCGACGTCATGCCGCCGCGCGCGGTCAGGATGCCCCGCGCCGCGTTCATGCCACGCAGGTCCTCGGGCGAGGTCTCCTGGCGCACCAGGATCACGGCCTTGCCGGCCTTGGCCCACTCGTCGGCCTCGTCGGCGTGGAACACGATCTGGCCGGTCGCGGCGCCCGGCGACGCCGGCAGGCCGCGCGCGATCACCTTCGCATCGCGTATCGCCTGGGCGTCGAAGATCGGGTGCAGCAGGTCGTTCAGGCGGTCGGGCGAGACGCGTTGCAGCGCGGTGGTCTCGTCGATCATGCCCTGCTGCAGCATCTCCATCGCGATGCGCACCATCGCCGCGCCGGTGCGCTTGCCGTTGCGCGTCTGCAGCATCCAGAGGCGACCCTCCTGGATCGTGAACTCCAGGTCCTGCATGTCCTTGAAGTGGTTCTCGAGCGTCGTCTCGGCGTGCAGCAGCTGCTGGTAGATCTCGGGCATCAGCTCCTCGAGCGAGGGGTACGTCGTGCGCCGCTCCTCCTCGCTCACCTGTGCCAGTTCGGCCCAGCGGCGCGAGCCCACCAGCGTGACCTGCTGCGGCGTGCGGATGCCGGCCACCACGTCTTCGCCCTGCGCGTTGACGAGGAACTCGCCGTTGAACAGGTCCTCGCCGGTGCCGGCGTCGCGCGTGAAGGCCACGCCGGTGGCGCTGCTGTCGCCGAGGTTGCCGAACACCATCGCCTGCACGTTCACCGCCGTGCCCCACGACTGCGGGATGTCGTTGAGCTCGCGGTAGACGCGTGCGCGGTCGTTGTTCCAGCTCTCGAACACCGCCACCACGGCGCCCCACAGCTGCTCCCACGGGTCGGTGGGGAAGTCGCGGCCGATGCGCGCACGGATCAGCGCCTTGAAGCGCGCGACGAGCTCCTGCAGGTCGGCGGTGTCGAGCTCGGTGTCGAGCTTGACGCCCTTGGTCTCCTTGACCATGTCGATGACGACCTCGAACGGGTCGTGGTCCTCCTTCGACACCGGCTTGAGCCCCATCACGACGTCGCCGTACATCTGCACGAAGCGGCGGTACGAGTCCCAGGCGAAACGCGCGTTGCCCGTCTTGCGGGTCAGGCCCTCGACGGCCGCGTCGTTCAGGCCGAGGTTCAGGATCGTGTCCATCATCCCCGGCATCGAGGCGCGCGCGCCCGAGCGCACCGACAGCAGCAGCGGGTCGGCGTCGTCGCCGAAGCGCTTGCCCATCTCCGCCTCGACGTAGCGCACGGCGGCCTTGACCTCGTCGGCGATCAGGCCGAGCACGTGCTCGCGGCCCTTCTCGGTGAACACGGTGCACGCCTCGGTGCTGATCGTGAAGCCGGGCGGCACCGTGATGCCGAGGCGGCACATCTCGGCCAGGTTCGCGCCCTTGCCGCCGAGCAGGTTCTTCATCGACGCCGAGCCTTCGGTGCCCTGGCTGCCGAAGCGGTAGACGTACTGGGTGGACATGGGCAAACCTCCTGCGGGTCGGGTGAGGGTGAGAGCGCGCCGATCGACGCGCGATACCGCGCAGCATCGTCCAAGGCGGCGCCCGATGACTTGATCGCGGTCAAGACTGCGTGCGGCATCGTGATGCGGGGCCGCGCGCGGGGATAATCCGCAGCTCGTGTCCCGCCTGTCCGATGCGCCTGCTGATCGTTGAAGACGACCTGCCCCTGCAGGACGCGCTGGCGGCGGGGCTGCGCCAGCAGGGACATGCGGTCGATGCCTTCGGGTGCGGCACCGACGCCGACGCGGCGCTCGCCGGCGCGCCCTACGACGCCGTCGTGCTCGACCTCGGCCTGCCCGGCGGCGACGGGCTGCACTGGCTGCGCCGCTGGCGTGCTGCCGACCGCACGGTCCCGGTGCTGATCCTCACCGCGCGCGACGCCGTCGAGCAGCGTATCGCCGGGCTCGACGGCGGCGCCGACGACTACCTGGTCAAGCCGATCACAATCGACGAACTCGGCGCCCGCCTGCGTGCGATGACCCGGCGCGCCGGCGGCCGCGTGCACGGGGTGTGGCGCCATGGCGCGCTCGAATACGATCCCGCCGCGCGCGTCGCGCGCTGGAAGGGCCGGGCGGTGGACCTGACGGCGCGCGAGCTGGCCCTGCTCGAGGCGCTGATGAGCCACCCGCAGCGGGTGCTGTCGAAGGCACAGCTGCTCGAGAAGCTGTACGACTGGAGCGGTGCCGAGCCCGAGAGCAACGCACTCGAGGTCCACGTGCACCACCTGCGGCGCAAGGTCGACCCCGGTATCGTGCGCACCGTGCGCGGCCTCGGCTACGCGCTCGGCGCGTCCGTCGAATGAGCCTGCAGCGCCGCCTGCTGCTGTATCTGCTGCTGTGCGCGCCCCTGGTGTGGGCCGTCGCCGCCTGGACCTCGGTGCAGCGGGCGCGCGACGAGATCGACGAGCTGTTCGACACCGAGATGGTCCGCCTTGCGCGTCAGCTGCAGGCGGGACTGCAGTCGCTGCCCGCGACGGTGTCCGCGGTCGACAGCGCGGCGCTGCCCAGGCCCGCCGACGTCGGGGCGGCCGATGTCGAGGACCTCGCACTGGCGGTGTGGGACGCGCAGGGCCGTGCGCTGCTCGCTGACCGCGAAGGTGCGCAGCTGCCGCGGCGCGACGACGCGTTCGGCTTCATCGACGAGCGCATCGGCGGCGAGGCCTGGCGCGTGTACCACCTGCCGTCGGTCGACAGCCGCTGGCGCGTGGCCGTGGGGCAGCGTGTGGCGGAGCGCGGGGAACTGTCGCAGCAGCTCGTCGGCAGCCAGCTCGTCGTCTGGGGCGCGATGCTGCCCGTGCTGCTGCTGGCGATGGCGCTGGCAGTGCGGCAGGCGCTCGCGCCGCTGAACCGGCTCGCGCACGACGTGCACCGGCGCGAGGCGGGCGATCTGCAGCCGATCGACGCCGAAGGCGTGCCGGTCGAGTTGCAGCCGCTCGCGGCGGCGATGAACGGCCTGTTTCGCCGCGTCGACGACGCGCTCGCGCGCGAGCGCCGCTTCACCGCCGACGCCGCGCACGAGCTGCGCACGCCGCTCACGGTGCTGCGCCTGCAGTGGGACGTGCTTCAGGGCGCGCGCGACGACGCCGAGCGCGCCGAGGCCGTGCGCCGCCTCGGCGCCGGCCTCGAGCGCATGGACCGCCTGGTCGCCCAGCTGCTCGCGCTGTCGCGCGTCGAGGCGGCCGCCGCGGCGCCGCCGGCGCGGCCAATCGACTGGACGAAGCTCGTCGCCCGCGTCGTCGACGACGTGCTGCCGCTGGCCGACCTGCGACAGGTCGAGCTCGCGTGCGAATGGGCCGACGAGCCTGGCGCGGTGCTGCCGCTGCGCGCCGAGGAGGACCTGATCGCTGCGCTGCTGCGCAACCTCGTCGACAACGCCGTGCGCTACGCGCCGGGCGGCAGCACCGTCGTGCTGCGGCTGGCGGCCGACCGCGTCGAGGTCGACAACGACGGTGCGCCGCTGCCGGTGGCCGTGCTCGACCGGCTTGGCGAGCGCTTCTACCGGCCCGAGGGCCAGGCCGAGAGCGGCAGCGGGCTCGGGGTGTCGATCGTGCGCCGCATCGCGGCGCTGTACGGCCTGCAGGTCTCGTTCGGCGCCCGTGACGATGGTACCGGGGTGCGCGTCGTGTTGATCCGCGCACCGTCCTGAACCGGCGCCGTGCTGTCGGTGCTGTCGGTGCGGTCGGTGCGGTCGGTGCGGGTCGCGCTCGGGCGGCTCGTCAGTGCTCGGCCTTGGCCTTGGCGAGCAGCGCCCGCGCCTCGTCGCGCCGGCCGGCGTCGGCCACCTGCCGCCCGGGTCGCGCCGGCGCTGCGAGTGCGCGTTCGAGGTAGGCCACCGCCTCCTCGGGGTGGCGCGTCTCGAGCAGGTACTCGCCGTAGAAGAAGTTGGGGTCGATGCCCTTCGGGTTCAGCGCCAGCGCCTGCTGCAGCAGTTCGCCCGCCTTGGCCTTGTCGCCGAAGCCCAGCGGCCAGCCCGGCACCTTGTAGTACAGGACGCCGAGGCTGTTGTAGGCCGAGCCGTCGAGTGCCTTGCCGTCGATGCGGATCGCGGCTTCGTACAGCGTCTTGGCCTGCTTGGCCAGGCTCAGTGCGCCGAGGCCGCCCTTCTCGCCGGCCCAGCTGCTGACGACGATGCCTTCCCACACCAGCGGCTCGCTGCGGCCGGGAAAGGCCTCGCTGATGCGGTGCGCCTTCGCGGCCAGCACCTCGAAGCGCTTCTCGCGCTCGGCCGCGGGCGCCTGGTAGCGGGTGAGCTCCCAGTCGTGCTGCAGGTCGGCGACGGCGTCGTCGACGGTGCCGGCGTGGGCGGGCGCGAACAGGGCGGTGGTCAGCGCCGCGGCGAGCAGGGCGAGCCGGATGGAACGGCAGCACGGCGGCGCCGGGGCGGGAATCGGGGGCAGGGCGAAGGTGTTCATGGGTGGGTGACGGCGATGGAAGGGGGGTCGGCGAGCGGGTCGAGCGCGTCCAGGCTGCGCCGATGGCGCGTGAAAGCACCGTCGAGTCGTGCGGGTGCGAGGCCGTTCAGGCGCACGGCGAGCGTCTGACGGTGGCGACACCGTCCATCGCGGTGCCGGTGTGGCGGTTGTAGGCCTCGACGGCAGTGTCGTTGAAGCCGGTGCGCGTGCTGCGCGGGCCGAGGTACTGCACACGCACCCGGGAGTCGGCCAGTTCGCGGCGCAGCGCCTCGGCAAAGCCGCGCAGGCCGAACTTGCTCGCGCTGTAGGCGCTGAAGCCGGGCAGCCCGAGTCGGCCGAGCGCCGACCCGACGAACACCACCTGGGCGCGTGGCCGGTGGCGCAGGTGCGGCAGCAGCTCGCGCGTGAGCTGCATCGGCGCCAGCAGGTTGGTGGCGAGCAGGCGTTCGAGGTCGCCCGCCGCGGCCGACTCGAGGCGGCCGAAGGCCGGCATGCCGGCCGCGTGCACGACGACGTCGACGTCGAACCGCTCGGCGCCGCGGGCCAGCGCCGCGACGTCGGCGGCGCGCGTGAGGTCGGCTGCGTGCCACGCGACGCGCCCCGCCGCGGCGCCGGTGCGCTGGCGCAGGTCCTGCGCGACCACGGCCAGTTTTTCGGGCGCGCGCCCCGACAGCAGCACCGCCGCCCCGGCGCGCAGCAGGGCCTCGACGCTCGCCTGCCCGATGCCGCCGCTGGCGCCGGTGACGAGCACCCGGGCGTCGCCCGCCCTCATGCGAGCGCCTCGGCGGCTGCCGGCTGCGGCACCGCGACGGGCGCCGGGCGCGGCAGGCTGCGGAAGACGTCGCCGTACAGACGGTAGAACGCACGCGCGCCGTGCACGATGGCGTCTTGGTCGTGCGGGTCGTCGATGCGGTCCATCAGCGTCGCGAAGTGGGCGGTGTGCTCGCGGTCGAGCGTGCCGTGCGAGCGCAGGTAGCTGAAGGCGCGGTCGGGCAGGCCGAGCGGGCGCTGGATCGCGTCGGCGGCGAGCAGCGCGAGCGACACGCTGGTGCCCTCCAGCACGTGCACCATGCCGAGGAAGCCGAGCGGGTTTCCGCGCGCGATCGTGTCGTAGGCGTAGGCGACCATGACCTCGGTCGCCAGCCCCGCGCGGCCGTGGCGGACCGCCTCGGCGTCGCCGCCGCAGGCGCGGATGTCGTCGAGGATCCACTCGTCGTGCCCGGCCTCCTCGTCGACGTACTCGTCGAGCGGCACGCGCGCAGCAGCGGCACGGTGTGCCGCACGTGGTGGTAGGCCTCGCCGAGGAACGCGCGGTAGCTCGGCAGCGAGACCTCGCCGCGCAGGCAGCCCTGGATGATCGGGGCGTCGAGCAGGCCCTGGCGGGCCTCGGCGGTGTCGTCTTGCAGACGTCGGGAGAACGGTGTCGGGTTCATGGTCAGCGTGTGGTGCCGCGCTCAGGCGACGGAAGGTGCGGATTCGAGGGTGGCGAAGGCCGCCGCGTGCAG
>JALOSD010000119.1 GCA_025458585.1 Burkholderiaceae bacterium
GATGCTCCGAAGGGAGGGCGAGGTCGGCGCCCGGCGGTCAGTGCTGGCCGCCGCGCGGCTTGCGCACGTGGGCCAGCGGCGCGGTCGCCGGCGCGGCCGGCGCGGCGGCGTGGCCGTGGCCGTGGCCGTGACCGTGATCGTGTGCGGCACCGTGGCGCGTGGCATCGGCCGGCGTCGCGGCCGCTGCCGGGCGCAGCGCGTCGGGCACCGGGCCGGTGTACTCGTAGGCCACGGTGCCGGCGGGATAGGCGTAGTCGCCGGGGTCCGCGTAGTCGTCGGGCTTCTGGTCGGCGCGCACCTTCAGCAGCGTGAACATGCCGCCCATGCCGATCGGGCCGAACTGGCCCTGCCCGGCCATCATCGGGAAACGAGGCGCTGGATCTTCTGCACCAGCCCGCGGTGGTCGACGCCGATCATCGTCGGCACGTCGTGCCCCATCGCGCCCATCGTGTGGTGGCTCTTGTGGCAGTGCATCGCCCAGTCGCCGGGCTCGTCGGCGAGGAACTCGATCTGCCGCATCTGGCCGACCGCGACGTCGGTGGTCACCTCGGGCCAGCGCGCGCCCTTCGGCACCGGGCCGCCGTCGGTGCCGGTGACCTCGAACTCGATGCCGTGGACGTGGATCGGATGGTTGGTCATCGTCAGGTTGCCGATGCGCACCCGTACGCGATCGCCGAGCCGCGCGACGAGCGGGTCGAGGCCGGGAAAAACGCGGCTGTTCCAGGCCCAGATGTTGAAGTCGAGCATCGTGTTGATGCTCGGCGTGTGCGCGCCGGGCTCGACGTCGAAGGCGTTGAGCAGGAAGCAGTAGTCGCGCTCGACGTCGTCGATCAGCGGGTGGCGGCCCTTCGGGTGGGTGACCCAGAAGCCCATCATGCCCATCGCCATCTGCGTCATCTCGTCGGCGTGCGGGTGGTACATGAAGGTGCCCGGGCGCCTGGCCACGAACTCGTACACGAAGGTCTTGCCGACGCCGATCGGCGGCTGGTTGACGCCGCTGACACCGTCCATGCCGTTGGGCAGGCGCTGGCCGTGCCAGTGGATCGTCGTCGGCTCGGGCAGGCGGTTGGTGACGAACAGGCGCACGCGGTCGCCCTCGACGACCTCGATCGTCGGCCCCGGGCTCTGGCCGTTGTAGCCCCACATGTTGACCTCGAAGCCGGGCGCCATCTCGCGCACCACCGGCTCGGCCACCAGGTGGAACTCCTTGACGCCCTGGTTCATGCGAAACGGCATCGTCCAGCCGTTGAGCGTGACGACCGGGCGGTACGGTCGCCCGGCGCCGGTGACGCCGGGAGGCAGCCACGGCGCGGCCGTGTCGGCGCCGGTGCGGATCACCGGCTCGGGCAGGCCGGCGAGCGCAGCGCGGCTGACGCCGGCGGTGGACGCGGCCGTGAACGCGGTCGCGGCGAGCGTGCGCTGGAAGAACTGGCGGCGTTGCATCGTCAATGTCCTTTCGCGGCGGCGTTCGCGACGCCGGTGTCGGCCCCCGGCGCGCTGCCGGTGTAGGGCAGGCCGGCGAGCACGGCCTGCAGCTCGGCGTGCGCGAGCCACGCGTCGCGCTGCGCCTGCAGCGCCGCGTTGACGGCCCGCACGCGGTCGCGCGCGCTGGCGAGCACGTCCCACGTGCTCTTGAGCATGCCGTTGTAGCGCTGCACCATGTCCTCCTCGAGGGCGGCCTGCACCCGCTGCACCTCCTGCAGCGTGCCCTGGGCGAGCGCCTGCGCCGCGAGCCACGAGCTCACGGCGACTTGCACGTCGGCGCGGATGCGGCGCTCGAGCGCATCGGCCTCGGCGCGGTCGCGCGCGGCCTTGTCCCACGCGTGCGGCCAGACCTGGGTGGCACCGATCGTGGCCGGCCACACGCCCTGCGCCGACACCACGGCGCCGTCGATCGTCTGCGCGATGTTCTCGCGCGCCGCCGCCGACAGGCCGCGTTCCTGCCGCTCGGCGTCGGCCGCCATCAGCGACCAGCGCGGGTGCGCGAGCAGCGCCTGCTGCTCGAGTGCCGGCACGTCCGGCGCCGTGCTGCCACTCAAGGCCGGCAGCCTCGGCGGCAGGTGGCGCGCGACCTGGTCGAGCGCCAGCAGCCGCTCGCCGCCCGCAGGCGGCGGCAGCAGACGCGCGAGGTCGGCCAGCGCGGCGGTCGCCGCATGGCGCGCCGCGAGCGCCTGCGCCTGGGCGTCGAGCAGCGTGAGCTCCTCCTGCATCTGGCGCGCGGCACTCCAGTTGCCCACGCGCAGCATGCGCTGCGCCAGCTCGGCGCCGGCCTCGGCGGCCTCGAGCACCTGCCGCTGGTAGGCGGCGGCCTGCTGCGCGGCGACGGCGCGGATCCACGCCCGCTCGGCCTGCAGCGCGAACGCGCGTGCATCGACCCGCAGCTGCGCGCGCTCGAGCGCGCTCATGCCGCGGGTGGCGAGGAGGTCCGGCCGCGTGCGCATCGCGGCGGCCACCACCTGCTCGAGCGTCCACGGCTCGCCCTGCGGGGGCGTGGAGGGGGCCTGCGCCGGCGCGTTCGCCCGTTCCCAGCGCAGGATGTCGGCGTGGCCGCGCGTGAACGCGCCGACCTCGTCGTTGGCGGATTTCCAGTCGTTCGCGTGCGAGACCGACGCGAGCGACGCGGCAAGGGCCGCCGCCCAGGGCAGCCGCGCGAGCCGACGAAGCGGCCGGCGGCAGGGTTCGATGGACATGCCTGTCTCCCGAAGACATCGACGGACACGCCCGCGCCGGGCCGCCCGGCCCGTCACGGACGCACGAAGGGCGTGCCGGTCAGGCGATGGGGGGCTTGAGCCCGCGCGAGAGCGTCGCGCTGGCAAAGCGCGACGCCAGCCGGTCGACGGCGACGTCGGCCGGCGCGCTGAGGGCCAGCGGCATGGACGGCGCGGCGATCGCGGGGCCGTTGCAGACGTCGCACAGCGTATGCGCGTGACTGGGGCCGGCGTCGGCGTGCGACGCGCCGTCCCCCACGTCGGCGCCAGCGGCGGACGGCTCGAGCGCGCCGGACTCGTGCACCGACGACCGGTGCTGCTCGCACCCGGCGTCGGCCCCGGTGGCTGCAGTCACCGGGGCGTGCGGCGCGATCGTCGACAGCGCCATGGCGTCGGCCGCCCACAACCGCAGGGGCACGAGCGCGATCAGAACCCACAGCGCGAACGCACGCATGATGAAAAGTGTAAGCCCGACGTCGTGCAGGAACCGGCAGCGCGCCGATGCGCCGCGCCCGGCGAGGGGGACTCGGCGCGCGGAGGGCTTCGGCGAGCCGGGACTGGGGGCATGCGCGCGAGCGTGCGTCGCAGCACCGCGCCCTGCCGACAATCCGTCTCGCGTCGGCGGGCGTGATGCACGCCGACGGTTGCCGACCTCGTGATCGAGGCTGAACTTTTCGCCGTCCGACGCGATCCTTTGCAGCCTGTGGCCGCCTTCGGGCCGCTGCAGCCCGACCCCGATCTCCGGAGTGACACGATGATCCCGCTCCCTTCCCGCAGGCACTTCCTGCTCACGGGCACCGCACTCGCCCTCGGCGCCGCGCTGCCGGCCATGGCCTCCGCCAAGCTGCCCACGCTGCAGGTGTGGAAGTCGCCGACCTGCGGCTGCTGCAAGGACTGGATCGCCTACCTGCAGAAGGACGGGTTCAGCGTCCAGTCGTTCGACGAGGGCAACGCGGCGATCCGCGCCCGCCTCGGCATGCCGACCCGATACGGCTCGTGCCACACGGCGCGCATCGGCGGCTACGTCGTCGAGGGCCACGTGCCGGCGCGCGAGATCCGCCGCGTGCTCGCCGAGAAGCCCGACGCGATCGGCATTGCGGTACCCGGCATGCCGGTCGGGTCGCCGGGCATGGATGGCCCCGAGTACGGCGGCCGGCGAGACCCGTACGACGTCGTGCTGGTGCTGCGCGACGGCAGCAGCCGCGTCTACGCCAGCTACCGATGACGCGCGGCAGCAGGTCGCCTCGCCGCGCGTTGCAGCTCGCCGCGGCCGCGCTCGCGCTCGCGGCAGGCGGCGCGATCGCGCTGCCGATGGCCAGCCAGGGCAGCGTGATGGTGATGGGCGACTTCAATGGCGGCGGCGAGCGCGAGCTCGCCGCCAACTACGCCGTCACCGGGCACGACGCCTTCGGCGCGATGGCCGGGCGCTGGCTCGAGCCGACGCTCCATGCCGGGGAGCACGGCGTCAAGCTCGTGCGCGAGGCCTCGGCCCTCACCTACACCCGTCTCGTGCACCGCTGGAATCTGCCGCACGCACAGGCCAACCTGTGGTTCGTCGGCATGCTCGGTGGTGTGCGCGGCGACGACCTCGGCGGCACGAGCACGCTGTGGTCGACCGCCGTGCAGGCCGACTACGAGACCACCCGCGTCTACGCCGGTGCCGGCTTCGAGCCGATGCGCGGCGACGGGGTGCGCCACGACAGCGCCTGGGTGCGCGCCGGGTTCTCGTTCTACGAGGTCGACTACGAGCAGGCGCAGCCGTGGTTCGTCGTCGAGGCCAAGCGCACGCGCTACACGACGACCGACGAGACGCTCGTCACGCCGATGCTGCGCGTCATCCACCGACGGTATTTCGTCGAGCTGGGAGCCAACGACGACGGCGTCCAGCTGAACTTCATGCTCACCTACTGATCCACCGTCACCACCCGCCACGAGGAACCCGCCGATGAACGTCGCCCGTCACTCGCCCCGAGCCACCCTCGCCGCCGCGCTGCTGCTTGCCGCCGGCCTCGCGCACGCCGAAAGCGTCAAGCTGCAGGTCAACGGCATGGTCTGCGCCTTCTGCGCCCAGGGCATCGAGAAGCGCCTGAAGGGCATCGCCGAAACCGGCGACCTGTACATCGACCTGAAGAACAAGGTCGTCGCGGTCGAGGCCAAGCCCGGGCGCACGCTCGACGTGCAGCGCGTCAGTGCCGAGGTGCGCGAAGCCGGCTACGACGTCGTCGACGCCCAGACGGTGCCGCAGACGGTGGCGCAGATCCGCGAGCAAACGCGCGCTGCGCGTGCCGCGCGATGAGGACACGCGCCGCCAGCGCGGGGCCGCAGCCGCAGGCCGATGGCGTGGGCGCGTCGCGCGGCGGCGCGGCGACGTCGTGGCTGGCGCTCGCCGCCAGCACGTCGACGCTCGTGTGCTGCGCGCTGCCGGCGCTGCTGGTGACGGTCGGCGCCGGTGCGTCGCTCGCGACGATGGTGTCGGTGTTCCCGCAGATCGTCTGGCTCAGCGAGCACAAGGCCGCGGTGTTCGCGGGCGCCTCGGTCCTGCTGGGCGCCGGCGGCTGGGCACAGTGGCGCCTGCGCACGGCCCCCTGCCCCGTCGATCCTGCACTTCGTGACCTGTGCCTGCGCACTCGCCAGCGCTCGTCACGCCTGTACGTCGCATCCCTTGCGCTGTTCGGCATCGGCGGCTGGTTCGCCTTCGTGCAGCCGCTGCTGGCCGGTTGACGGCCCGGTCGCACGTCGCAGCGACAATCCTCCGTCGCACACGAGGAGCCACCCGATGAAATTGCTGCTGACCACCGTCGCCCTCGCGGTGAGCGTGGGTACCGCCGCCGCGCAGACCGCCGACGGCGAGGTGCGCAGGATCGACAAGGCGCAGGGCAAGATCACGCTGCGCCACGGCGAGATCAAGAGCCTCGAGATGCCGCCGATGACGATGGTGTTCCGCGTCCAGGACCCGGCGATGCTCGAGCGCGTCGCGGTCGGCGACAAGGTCAAGTTCGACGCCGCGAAGATCGACGGCAACTACACCGTGACCGCGATCAGCAAGGCCAACTGAGCCCCCCGCTCAGCGCCGGGCCAGCCAGTGCTCGACGAAGTCGGCCAGGTCGTCGTGCGTCGTGTGCGCGAGCGACAACTCGGGTCCGTCGTTCGGGCTGCCGTTCGGTGCGCGCAGCACCAGCGCGCGGTGCACCGCGTCGGGCACGCCGCGCAGGTACGGCAAGTAGTCGTCGACGAAGGCCTCGGGCCCGAGGTCGGCGATCGCGTCGGCCTTCGGGCTGCGCTCGCCGGCATGGTGGCCGGTGGCGATCACGCGCTCGATCGGAAAGCCCAGGTGGCGCAGGTTGCGCAGCCGCGTGCCCTCCCACGGCACGTCCAGCGCCGACACGCACACGATGTCGACGCGAGCGGATCGCGTTCGGCGGGCCGCGCGCCGAACGCGCGCCGCCAGGCGTCGGCATAACCGTGGTGGAAGTCGACCAGCACGCCGTCGGCGTCGAGGGCGATGACGGGCTTGCGCGGCATGACCGCACTGTAGCCAATGCGCTGCCGTCGCGCCGTGGCTGCGCCGCCGGGCCCGTCCCAGGTCGCGACGCCCGACCGCGAGGGAAGGTTGCGAGGGAAGGTTGCGAGGGAAGGTTGCGAGGGAAGGTTGCGAGGGAAGGTTGCGAGGGAAGGTTGCGAGGGAAGGTTGCGAGGGAGTGGATGCCCTGCATCATCTGCTGCAGCGCGATCGCCTCGGGCGACAGCTTCGGCTTCTCACCCTTGCCGGCGGCGGCCGCGTCGCTGTCGGGGAACATGCGGAACGTCGTGTTCATCACGATCTGCGCGACGCGAGGCGCGGCGGCGTGCAGCAGTTCGCCGGTGATGCCCAGGCGCGTTGCGATGCGCACCGGCTTGTTGATGCAGGCCTGCGCGATCATGTCGGCCGCCTGCTCGGGCGACAGCGTCGGCACGTTCTGGTAGATCTTCGTCGGCGCGATCATCGGTGTGCGCACGAGCGGCATGTTGATCGTCGTGAACGTGACGCCGACGTCGGCGAACTCGCTCGCGGCGCAGCGCGTCCAGGCGTCGAGCGCGGCCTTGCTCGCGACGTAGGCCGAGAAGCGCGGCGCGTTCGTCAGCACGCCGATCGAGCTGATGTTGACGACGTGCCCCTTGCGCTTCCTCGCCATCCCCGGCAGCAGCCCCATCGTGACGCGCAGGCAGCCGAAGTAGTTCAGGTCCATCGTGCGCTGGAAGTCGTGGAAGCGGTCGTAGCTCGACTCGATCGCACGGCGGATGCTGCGCCCGGCGTTGTTGATCAGGAAGTCGACGCCGCCGTGCACGTCCTCGAGCGTCTGCACGAACGCGGCGCAGTCGGCCTCGGCGGCGATGTCGACGCTGTAGCTGAACACCTGCGGCTGCGCGTTGCCCTTCTCCTTCGCGTAGGCGACGATCTCCTTGACCGCCTCGGCGAGCTTGTCCTCGCCGCGCGCGGCGATGATCGTGACCGCGCCGGCCTCGGCGAACTTCTTCGCCGCCGCCAGGCCGATGCCCGAGCTGCCGCCGGTCACCAGCACCACCTTGCCGCCCACCGCGCCCTTGAGGCTGCGGTCGATGAACAGGTCGGGGTCGAGGTGGCGTTCCCAGTAGTCCCACAGCCGCCACGCGTAGTCGTGCAGCTTCGGGCAATCGATGCCGCTGCCCTTGAGCGCGGCGTCGGTCTCGCGGCGGTCGAAGCGCGTCGGGTAGTTGACGAGCATCAGCACGTCCTCGGGCAGGCCGAGGTCCTTCATCACCGCGTTGCGGATGCGCCGCACCGGCGCCAGCGCCATCAAGCCCTTCTTGACGCTCCTCGGAACGAAGCCGAGCAGCGCCGCGTTGACGAACACGTTCATCTTCGGTGCGTGCGCAGCCTTGCTGAACACGTCGAGGATGTCGCCGACGCGGTAGCCCATCGGGTCGACGAGGTGGAAGCACTTGCCGCTGGCGCGCTTCTGGTGGCTGATGTGGTCGAGCGCGGCGACGACGAAGTCCACCGGCACGAGGTTGATGCGCCCGCCCTCGAGGCCCACCGACGGGAACCACGGCGGCAGGATCTGCCGCATGCGCTGGATCAGCTTGAAGAAGTAGTACGGGCCGTCGATCTTGTCCATCTCGCCGGTGGTCGAGTCGCCGACCACGGCCGCCGGGCGGTACACCGTCCACGGCACCTTGCACTCCTTGCGCACGATCTTCTCGCTCTCGTGCTTCGTCATGAAGTACGGATGGTCGAGGTTCTCGGCCTCGTCGAACATGTCCTCGCGAAAGACGCCCTCGTACAGGCCGGCGGCGGCGATCGACGACACGTGGTGGAAGTGCTTGGCGTCGACCGCCTTCGCGAACTCGATCGCGGCGCGCGTGCCGTCGACGTTGACCGCGACCTGGCTGTCGGCGTCGGCCGACAGGTCGTAGACGGCCGCCAGGTGGTACATGTGGTCGACCTTGCCCTTCAGCGCCTTCGTGTCCTCGGTCGACACGCCCATGCGCCTGGCCGTGAGGTCGCCGTAGACCGGGATCGCGCGGCCCTCGCCGACACCCCAGTACGTCAGCAGGTCGGGCACCTTGGCTTGCGACTCGCGCCGCAGCAGGAAGTAGACGACCGCGCCACGGCGCGCGAGCAGCGTCTTGACCAGACGCTTGCCGATGAATCCGGTGGCACCGGTGACGAAATAGATCATGGGAACCTCCTGCCCGACGCGAGCGGCGAAACGACCGGTATTCTTGAACAAAGGCCCCGCCGCCCCGCCCCGCGTTTGCCCGGGGCCGGTCGGCGGCGCGACGCGATAGAGGCCGTGCCCTAGAGATTCGGGCGGCGGGACTTCTACACTGCCGCTCGACACGAAACGTCCAGCGATGCGCCCGCCGCGGCGCCGGGCGGCCCACCCCAAAGGAACACGAGATGGTCAAGAAACTCCAGAAGATGGCGCAGAAGAAGTCGGCATCGCCCGCGGGGCTGCTCGACAGCCAGCTCGCTGGCGCGGTGAAGGACTCGGCGCAGCAGATCTGGCTGGCCGGCATGGGCGCGTTCTCGAAGGCCCAGGCCGAGGGCGGCAAGGTGTTCGACACGCTGGTCAAGGAAGGCATGAGCCTGCAGCGCAAGACGCAGGCGGTGGCCGAGGAGCGCATCAGCGAGGTCACCGGCAAGATGACGGCGATGGCCGACGACGTGACGTCGAAGGCCGGCCAGAAGTGGGACAAGCTCGAGTCGATCTTCGAGGAGCGCGTGGCCAAGGCGCTGAACAAGCTCGGCGTGCCGTCGAGCAAGGACGTCGACGCGCTGATCCAGCGCATCGACACGTTGAGCGCGAAGGTTGCCGAGCTGGGCAAGACGCCGGCAGCGAAGGTCGCGCCGGCGGCGAAGAAGGCCGCTGCGAAGAAGGCCGCTGCGAAGAAGG
>JALOSD010000120.1 GCA_025458585.1 Burkholderiaceae bacterium
TGCGGCAGGCGGCGGGGCGACGAGCACGACGCGCAGGTCGGGCGCCACCAGGCGTCGCTCCTGCCAGGGCCAGGCGAGGCCGGGAAGGCCGAGCGCGTCATCGCCGAAGGTCAGGCTGAGCAGCAGCGCATGGGCGCCCACCGACAGCGCGAGCGGCAGTGCCAAGCGCCGCGCGTCGGCGCCCGGACGGACGGTCGACGGCGGGTCGCACGGCGGCGGCACCTGCGGCCCTGGGCCCTGGGCCCTTTGATGGCGAGGTCGACGCCGGCGCAGCCGGCGCGCTGCCGCTCGTGATCGGCGGGCGAGGCATCGCGACGATTTTCGGGGATGGCCGCGGCGGGCGCTTCCGTGGCGGCGATCAGAACACGGCGTGGTCGCCGAGTTCGGTCGTCGCCTCGCCGCGCAGCAGCGCAGCGTAGTGGTCGAAGAGCGTGCGCGTGCCGGTCGACGGCGTCGCGTCGGCGTCGTAGCGGCCGGTGGCGGGGTCGAGCACCAGCATCGACTCGGTCGCGTAGTAGCGGCCGATGCGCGCGAACTCGGCCTTGGCGGCCAGGGCGGGCACGACGCGGCCTGCCGTGCCGAGCACGCCGACGATCGCGTCGAGCAGCGCCACCGGCACCGGCTTGAACCGCGGCGGACGGCCGAGCAGCGCGAACAGGGCTTCGCCCTGCTCGCGCGGCGTGATCGCCGGGCCCGGGCCGCCGATCGGCAGCACGCGGTCGAAGCTCGCGGGGTCGTCGAGGCAGCCGGCGAGGTAGTCGGCGAGGTCCTCGTCGGCGATCGGCTTGCACGCGGTGAGCGTGCCGTCGCCGAACACGAGGAACGGCTTGCCCCGTCGCACGCGCTCGACCTGCCCCGACAGCGACTTGAAGAACGCGGTCGGGCGCACGATCGAGTAGCGCAGGCCCGAGTCGACCAGCTCGCGCTCGAATGCGAGCTTGGCGTGCTGGAACGCAAGCAGCGGCTTTTGCACGCAGATCGCCGACAGCAGCACGAAGTGGCCAACACCCGCCGCCTGCGCGGCCTGCAGCGCGTGTCGTTGCGCCCGGTGGTCGATCGCCCAGGCATCGTCCGGAGCCCCGGTGCGCGACGCGAGGCACGAGACGACGGCGTCGAAGCGTTCGCCGCGAAAGCCGTCGCGGGCAAGAGACGCCGGGTCGGTGACGTCGGCCTGGCGGACCTGCGCGCCGCCGAGCGAGCGCGTGGCGTCGCCCGTCGCGCGCGGGCGCACGATCGCGACCACCTCGTGCCCGCGCCCGAGGAGCGCGCGCACCGTCGCTCGGCCTATCGTGCCGGTGGCGCCGAGCACGACGACGCGACGCGCCCCGTCAAGCGGCGTCGCGTCGCGGGGTTGAACGTCAGCGGCGTCGTGGCGGGTTGGCGAGACGGTCATCGCGAGGGAGCCCGGGCGTGCAGTGGGCGCAGACGATGGCCCGACGCACGCGCGGCGAAGGATAGCGGAGCACCGGCGCGCGCCCATCTCGTCCCCACGTCGTATGACGACAGCGGCCGGCGGGCGCGGCTCAATCGCACTGCGGCGCCACGGGGGCGCTGCGTCGACCCGACACCAGGAGACCTGCCATGACCACCTCACCGAACACCTTCGTCGCGGCCGTGCTGGCTGCTTTCGCCGGTGCGGCCTTCGCGGCCGCCCCCGACGAGGACGTCGCACGCGTCGACGTCACCGCGGCACGCGATGCCCGCTCGGCAGCCGACGTCGTGCTCGCGACGCGCCGCTTCGACAGCACTTACGCGATCGACGGCGGGCGCCGCCTCGTCGTGCGCTCGGCCGGCAACGCGCTGAGCGTGCGCTACGGGCGGCGGCCCGTGCTGCTGCTGCAGCACGACGGCCAGGGTGTGTTCGTGTCGCGCGACGGCGCGCTGCTGATGCGCTTCGCCCTCGACGCCGACGGCGAGCCGGCGACGGTCCAGCTCAACATGCCGGCCCGTTGGCTGTGACGACCTCGGGCGGGGCGGCGACGCTACGCCCGAGCGTCCGATCCATCGGCGGGTAGCGGGGCCGGCAGCAGCGCCGCGCGTGCTGCGGCACACTGCGCGCCTCGAAAGGAGAACCCGATGGAGCGGACCAAGCTGGGCACGAGCGACCTCACGGTCGGCAAGATCTGCCTGGGCACGATGACCTTCGGCGAGCGCCAGGTCGACGAGAAGACGTCGTTCGAGATCCTCGACCGCGCGCTCGAGCGCGGCATCGACTTCCTCGACACCGCAGAGATGTACCCGGTGCCGCCGAGCGCGGAGCGCTTCGGCGACACCGAGCGCATCCTTGGGCGCTGGTTCGCACGACGCCCCGGCGCTCGGCACAAGGTGGTGCTGGCGACCAAAGTCTCGGGCTCTGCGCGCGCCTACCACTGGATCCGCGGCGGCAAGGCCGAGGTCGAGCCGCAGGACTTCGTCGACGCCTGCGACGCGAGCCTGAAGCGCCTGGGCACCGACGTGATCGACCTGTACCAGATCCACTGGCCGGTGCGCCACGTGCCGATGTTCGGCGGCGTCTACCTCGACCCCGCGAAGGACAGGCCGGTGCTGTCGGTGCGCTCGCAGCTCGAGGCGTTGCAGCGCCTGGTGCAGGCCGGCAAGGTGCGCGCGGTGGGTCTGAGCAACGAGACGCCGTGGGGCGTGATGGCCTTCCTGCGCGAGGCCGAGAAGCACGGCTTGCCGCACGTGGCGACGGTGCAGAACCCGTACTGCCTCGTCAACCGCGTCGTCGACAACGGCCTCGACGAGGTGCTGCACCGCGAGCAGGTGTCGCTGCTGGCGTACTCGCCGCTGGGCTTCGGCCTGCTCACGGGCAAGTACGACGCGCGCGGCCTCGACGACCCGGCCAACCCGGGGCGGCTCGCGATCTTCGACAGCATGAAGCAGCAGCGCTGGGGCCGGCCCGAGTCGCTCGCCGCCGCGACGCGCTACAACGCGCTGGCGCGCGAGCACGGGCTCACGCCCACCGCGATGGCGCTGGCCTTCTGCTACCGCAGCTGGCGCGTCGCGAGCACGATCGTCGGCGTGACCAGCGTCGCGCAGCTCGACGAGTGCCTCGACGCGTGGGACACGGTGCTCTCGCCCGAACTGCTGGCGGCGATCGACGGCATCCGCTGGCAGCTGCGCGACCCCGGGCAGTGACGACGCGATGGCGAAGAAGGACAAGCACGTCAGTGAAACGCCGGCCACCGCGATGCTGCGCGCCGCCGGTGTCGCCTTCACCGAGCACCCGTACGACTACGTCGAGCACGGTGGTGCCGCCGAGTCGTCGCGCCAGCTCGGCGTGCCGCTGCACGAGGTGGTGAAGACGCTGGTGATGCAGGACGAGCGCGCGCAGCCGCTCGTCGTGCTGATGCACGGCGACCGCGAGGTGAGCACGAAAAACCTCGCGCGCGCGATCGGGTGCAAGAGCGTCGAGCCTTGCAAGCCCGACGTGGCGCAGCGCCACAGCGGCTACCTGGTGGGCGGCACGTCGCCCTTCGGCACGCGCAAGGCGATGCCCGTGGTCGTGCAGGCGAGCGTGCTCGAGCTGCCACGCATCCTGATCAACGGTGGGCGGCGCGGCTACCTCGTCGGGATCGCGCCGCGCGTGCTCGTCGACCTGCTGGGTGCGAAGGCCGTCGAGTGCGCGCTGTGACCGGCGCGTAAACTGCCGGTCCTTTCGCTGCGCTGGCCGTCCCCGGCATGCAAACCGTCTACCCGCTGCTCGCGATCGTCGCGGCTTACCTGATCGGCTCGCTGTCGTTCGCCGTCATCGTCAGCCGTGCGTTCGGGCTCGCCGACCCGCGCAGCTACGGCTCGCACAACCCGGGGGCGACGAACGTGCTGCGCTCGGGCAACCGCAAGGCGGCGCTGGTGACCCTCGCGCTCGATGCGCTGAAGGGCTACCTGCCGGTGCTCGCGGTGCTGATCTGGGGACAGAGGTTCGGCCTCGGCGAGGGCACGGCGGCGTGGGTCGGCCTCGCGGCCTTCGTCGGACACGTGTGGCCGGTGTTCTTCCGCTTCCAGGGCGGCAAGGGTGTGGCCACCGCGGCGGGCGTGCTGTTCGCGCTGAACCCGGTGCTCGGCGCGTTCACGCTCGCGAGCTTCGCGCTGGTCGTCTACTTCTTCCGCTACGTGTCGCTCGCGTCGATCGTGGCGGCGCTGTTCGCGCCGTTCTATCAGCTGCTGATCTGGGGCGCCGACACGATGGTGCTGGCGATCGCGATCATGAGCCTGCTGCTGATCTGGCGCCACGAGGCGAACATCCGCAAGCTGCTCGCCGGCACCGAGTCGAGGCTCGGCCACAAGGCTGCACCGCCACCGCCACCGCCGCGTCCTCACGGCCGCGGCGGGCCTCACGGCGGCCACGGTCACAAACACCACTGAGGACCTTTCCATGATCCAACGCTTCGACGTCGGCGCGCGCATGTCGGAGATGGCGGTGCACGGCGGCACCGTCTACCTCGCCGGCCAGGTCGCTGCCGACGAGACGCTCGACGTTACCGGCCAGACGCAGCAGGTGCTGTCGGCGATCGACGCGCTGCTTGCGCGCGCCGGCACCGACAAGACGAAGATCCTGCGCGCGCAGATCTTCCTCGCCGACATCGCCGACTTCCCGGCGATGAACGCGGTGTGGGACCGCTGGGTCGTCGCCGGCCACACGCCGCCGCGCGCGACGGTGCAGGCCGCGCTCGCGAAGCCGGCGTGGAAGGTCGAGATCGTCGTGACGGCGGCGCTCTGACGAACCGGCGTGGCGGTGGACGCGACGCGCCGTTCGCTCGCCGGCCTCGTGTTGCTGGTCGGCGCGATCGCGGTCGCGACGCAGTGGTTAGGCGACCGCGCGCAGGAGCGGCTCGGCGAGCAGATGGCCGCAGCAGCGCGCGCTGGCGACATCCGGATGATCTCGTCGCTGACCTGCCCCTACTGCACCGAGGCGCGGCTGTGGTTCGAGCGGCACGGCGTGCCGTTCGACGAGTGCTTCGTCGAGCGCGACACGGCGTGCGAGGCCGAGCTCGACGCGCTGCCGAAGCCGGCCACGCCGACGCTGATCGTGCGCGGGCAGGTGCAGACGGGCTTCGACGCCGCGCGCGTGCTGAAGGCGCTGCAGGCGCCGCAGACCTGAGCGATCAGACGGGCGCGAGGCCGAGCGCGGCCGCGTCGCCGCGACCCTGACGCACGAGCACCGGCGTGTCGCCGGTGAGGTCGATCACGGTGGTCGGCTGCATCGGGCACGCGCCGGCGTCGACGATCGCCTGCACCAGCTTCTGGAAGCGGTCGCGGATGTCGTGCGGGTCGTTCAGCGGCTCGCTCTCGCCCGGTGCGATCAGCGTCGTGGCCAGCAGCGGCTGGCCGAAGAGGGCGAGCAGCTCCTGCGTGACGCGGTGGTCGGGCACGCGCAGCCCGATCGTGCGCCGCGAAGGATGCGACAGCCGCCGCGGCACCTCCTTCGTCGCCTCGAGGATGAACGTGAACGGCCCCGGCGTCGCCAGCTTGAGCAGCCGGTACTGGCGGTTGTCGACGCGCGCGTAGCTCGCGAGCTCCGACAGGTCGCGGCACAGCAGCGTCAGGTGGTGGCGTTCGTCGACCTGGCGGATGCGGCGCAGCGCCTCGGCGGCCGCCTTGTCGTCGAGGCGGCACACGAGCGCGTAGCTCGAGTCGGTCGGAATGGCCGCGATGCCGCCCGCCTGGAGGATCTGCGCCGCCTGCTTCAGCAGCCGCGCCTGCGGGTTGTCCGGGTGGACCTCGAAGTACTGCGCCAT
>JALOSD010000121.1 GCA_025458585.1 Burkholderiaceae bacterium
TACTCGATGCTCGTCGTCGACGGCATCGTCAAGACGCTCAACGTCGAGGCGCCGGGCAAGTTCGACGTCAGCGACGCCGACACGATGCTGCAACAGGCGGCGGCCCTGTCACTCTGACGCCCGTGACGACCGCACTTGACAGGGCTGCGGTGACGCGGCCATAATTTAAAGCTTCGCCCGCTACGGCTCCGTTTGGCTTTCGCAAGCACTTTCGAAAGCTGGAAGGCACGAAGCAGGCTTCACCCACCAGGCGCCGCCACCGCGGCGTCGGACCACGGGCCCAAGACTGACCGCCGCCGGCGTGCGCAAGACGCCGCGGGGATCAAGTTGGGGGAGAACTCATGATCCAAATGCAATCGCGACTCGACGTCGCCGACAACACGGGCGCGAAGTCCGTCATGTGCATCAACGGCCGCGTCAAGAAGGGCGAGGTCTACAACGCCGTCGTCGTGCGCACCGCCAAGGGCGTGCGGCGTCAGGACGGGTCGCTCGTCAAGTTCGACGGCAACGCCGCCGTGCTGCTGAACGCCAAGCTCGAGCCGATCGGCACCCGCATCTTCGGCCCGGTGACGCGCGAGTTGCGCTCCGAGCGCTTCATGAAGATCGTGTCGCTGGCGCCCGAAGTGCTCTGAGAGCGCGCAGCTTCCTAGGACAGGCCATGAACAAGATTCGCAAGGGCGACCAGGTCATCGTGCTGACCGGCCGCGACAAGGGCAAGCGCGGCACCGTCACGCAGCGCGTCGACGACGAGCGCATCGTCGTCGAGGGCGTCAACGTGGTGAAGAAGCACGTCAAGCCGAACCCGCTGAAGGGCACGACCGGCGGCGTCGTCGACAAGACGATGCCGATCCACCAGTCGAACGTCGCGATCTGGAACCCGGCGGCGGGCAAGGCCGACCGCGTGGGCGTCAAGCTGCTGGCCGACGGCAAGAAGGTGCGCGTCTACAAGTCCAGCGGCGACGAGATCAAGGCATAAGGCGAGGACGAGATGGCAAAGACGCAGACCCCTGCCGCGGCCCCGGCCAAGGCCCGCCTGCAGGCGCACTACCAGCAGCACATCGTGCCCGAGCTGATGAAGAAGTTCGGCTACCAGTCGGTGATGCAGGTGCCGCGCCTGACCAAGATCACGCTGAACATGGGCGTGAGCGAGGCGGTGGCCGACAAGAAGGTGATGGAGGCCGCCGTCGGCGACCTGACGAAGATCGCCGGCCAGAAGCCGGTGGTGACGAAGTCGCGCAAGGCGATCGCGGGCTTCAAGATCCGCGAGAACGTGCCCATCGGCTGCATGGTCACGCTGCGCGGGGCGCGCATGTACGAGTTTCTCGACCGCCTGGTCACGATCGCGCTGCCGCGCGTGCGCGACTTCCGCGGCATCTCGGGCCGCGCGTTCGACGGCCGGGGCAACTACAACATCGGTGTCAAGGAGCAGATCATCTTCCCCGAGATCGAGTACGACAAGATCGACGCGATCCGCGGGATGAACATCAGCATCACGACATCGGCGAAGACCGACGACGAGTGCCGCGCGCTGCTGTCGGCCTTCAAGTTTCCGTTCAAGAACTGAGGTGGCCCGTGGCTAAACTGTCCCTGATCCAGCGCGAGATCAAGCGTGAGCGCCTGGCGGCCAAGTACGCGAAGAAGTACGCCGAGCTGAAGGCCATCGCCGACGACGCGAAGAAGTCCGACGAGGAGCGCTACCTCGCGCGCCTGGCGCTGCAGAAACTGCCGCGCAACGCGAACCCGACGCGCCAGCGCAGCCGCTGCGGGATCACCGGCCGCCCGCGTGGCACGTTCAAGATGTTCGGCCTGTCGCGCAACAAGATCCGCGAGCTCGCCTTCAAGGGCGACATCCCGGGTGTCGTCAAGGCCAGCTGGTAAGTCGGCTCGAAGAGGAGAACCCACCCATGAGCATGAGTGATCCGATCGCCGACATGCTGACGCGCATCCGCAATGCGCAAAGCGTCGAGAAGGCCAGCGTGACGATGCCGTCGTCGAAGCTGAAGGTCGCCATCGCGCAGGTCCTCAAGGACGAGGGCTACATCGATGGCTTCGCCGTCAAGGGCGACGCCGCGCGACCCGAGCTGGAGATCGCGCTGAAGTACTACGCCGGCCGCCCGGTCATCGAGCGCATCGAGCGCGTCAGCAAGCCCGGTCTGCGCGTGTACAAGAGCCGCCACGACATCCCGCAGGTGATGAACGGCCTGGGCGTCGCGATCGTCACCACGCCGCGCGGCGTGATGACCGACCGCAAGGCGCGCGCCACCGGCGTCGGCGGCGAGGTGCTGTGCTACGTCGCCTGATCGAGAAGGAAGCCAAGTCATGTCTCGCGTAGGAAAGATGCCGATCGCCGTGCCGCAGGGCGTGGACGTGGCGATCACGGCCGATCAGATCAGCGTCAAGGGGACGCAGGGCACGCTGACGCGTGCACTGAACCCGCTCGTGTCGGTTCGGCACGACGCGGGCCAGCTTCGCGTCGAGCCGGCCAACGACAGCACCGAAGCCGACGCGATGAGCGGCACGATGCGCGCGCTGCTCGCCAACATGGTGGCCGGCGTCGCCAAGGGCTTCGAGCGCAAGCTGACGCTGGTGGGCGTCGGCTACCGCGCGCAGGCGCAGGGCACGAAGCTGAACCTGCAGGTGGGTTTCTCGCACCCGGTGGCCGTCGAGATGCCCGTCGGCATCAAGGTCGAGTGCCCCACGCAGACCGAGATCCTCATCAAGGGCGCTGACCGCCAGGCGGTCGGCCAGATCGCGGCCGAGGTGCGCGCCATCCGTCCGCCCGAGCCGTACAAGGGCAAGGGCATCCGCTACGCCGACGAGCGCGTGGTGCTGAAAGAGACGAAGAAGAAGTAAGGAGCGAACGATGCTGACCAAGAAAGAGCAGCGACTGCGTCGCTCGCGCCAGACCCGTGTGCGCATCGCGCAGCAGCGCGTCGCGCGGCTGACGGTGTTCCGCTCGAACGCCCACATCTACGCGAACGTGATTTCCGATGACGGCGCGCGCGTGCTGGCGAGCGCGTCGACGGCGGAGAAGGACGTGCGCGAGCAGCTCGGTACCCACGGCAAGGGCGGCAACGCCGCGGCCGCGACGCTCGTGGGCCGGCGCATCGCCGAGAGGGCGAAGTCGGCGGGCGTCGAGAAGGTCGCATTCGACCGTGCCGGCTACGCCTACCACGGTCGCGTGAAGGCGCTGGCCGAGGCCGCCCGCGAGGCCGGCCTGCAGTTCTGACGCGACGAGGAAACGATCGATGGCTAAGTTCACTCCCCGCGCCCAGACCGAGGGCAACGACGACGGTCTGAAGGAAAAGATGATCGCGGTCAACCGCGTCACGAAGGTCGTCAAGGGCGGCCGCACGCTGAGCTTCGCGGCGCTGACGGTCGTCGGCGACGGCGACGGGCGCATCGGCATGGGCAAGGGCAAGGCGAAGGAAGTGCCGGTGGCGGTGCAGAAGGCGATGGAGGCCGCACGCCGCAACATGTTCAAGGTCAGCCTGAAGAGCGGCACGATCCAGCACAACGTGACCGGCGAGCACGGCGCGTCGAAAGTGCTGCTGGCGCCGGCGAAGGCCGGCGACGGCATCATCGCCGGCGGCCCGATGCGCGCGGTCTTCGAGGTGATGGGCGTCACCGACATCGTCTCGAAGAGCCACGGCTCGCGCAACCCGTACAACATGGTGCGCGCCACGCTCGACGCGCTGAAGCACTCGACGACGCCGGCCGAGATCGCCGCCAAGCGCGGCAAGAGCGTCGACGAGCTGTTCGGCTGAGCGCGACGCGGAGAAGACGATGGCTGAGAAGAAGACTCTGACGGTGAAGCTGGTGCGCAGCGTGATCGGCACGAAGGCCGACCACCGCGCGACCGTGCGCGGGCTCGGCCTGCGCAAGCTCGGCAGCGAGCGCCAGCTCGAGGACACGCCCGCCGTGCGCGGGATGATCGACAAGGTCGCGTACCTCGTTAAGGTGCTGTGATGCAACTGAACATGATCAAGCCCGCCGAGGGCAGCAAGAAGGCGCGCCGCCGCGTCGGCCGCGGCATCGGCTCGGGCCTGGGCAAGACCGCGGGCCGCGGCCACAAGGGCCAGAAGTCGCGTGCCGGCGGCTTCCACAAGGTGGGCTTCGAAGGCGGCCAGATGCCGCTGCAGCGCCGCCTGCCCAAGCGTGGCTTCAAGTCGGCGCAGCTGAAGTACAACGCCGAGGTGACGCTGGGCGAGCTCGACCGTCTCGGGGTCGACGAGGTCGACCTGCTCGTGCTCAAGCAGGCCGGGCTGGTCGGCGAGATCGCGACCACCGTCAAGGTGATCAAGTCGGGCACGCTGACGCGCAAGGTGGCGCTCAAGGGCATCGGCGCCACGGCCGGCGCGCGCGCGGCGATCGAGGCCGCCGGCGGCTCGGCACCCGAGTTGCCGAAGGCCGAGACGCCCGGGCGCCTGAAGAAGAAGGCCGACCGGGGCTGATCGAGGACCGCTGATCCGTGGCAACCGCGGCCCCCACCCTCGCGAAGAGCGGCAGGTTCGGCGACCTGCGCCGGCGGCTGGTCTTCCTGCTGCTGGCGCTCGTCGTCTACCGCATCGGTGCGCACATTCCGGTGCCGGGCATCGACCCGGACCAGTTGCGCCAGCTCTTCAACGCCCAGTCCGGCGGCATCCTCAGCCTGTTCAACATGTTCTCGGGCGGGGCGCTGTCGCGCTTCACCGTGTTCGCGCTGGGGATCATGCCGTACATCTCGGCGTCGATCATCATGCAGCTGATGACGCACGTCGTGCCGACGCTCGAGCAGCTGAAGAAGGAGGGCGAGGCGGGGCGGCGCAAGATCACGCAGTACACGCGCTACGGCACGCTCGCGCTCGCGCTGTTCCAGTCGCTGGGCATCGCGCTGGCACTCGAGGGCTCTCCGGGGCTGGTCATCGACCCGGGCTTCGGCTTCCGCATGACCGCGGTCGTGAGCCTGGTGGCGGGCACGATGTTCCTGATGTGGCTCGGCGAGCAGATCACCGAGCGCGGCTTGGGCAACGGCATCTCGATCCTGATCTTCGCCGGCATCGTCGCCGGGCTGCCGAGCGCGATGGGCGGGCTGTTCGAGCTCGTGCGCACCGGCTCGATGAGCATCATCGTGTCGCTGTTCATCCTCGCGGTCGTCGTGCTCGTGACCTACTTCGTGGTGTTCGTCGAGCGCGGGCAGCGCAAGATCCTGGTGAACTACGCCAAGCGCCAGGTCGGCAACAAGGTCTACGGTGGCCAGTCGTCGCACCTGCCGCTCAAGCTGAACATGTCGGGCGTGATCCCGCCGATCTTCGCCAGCTCGATCATCCTGCTGCCGGCCACGGTGGTGGGCTGGTTCGCCACCGGCGAGGGCATGCGCTGGCTGCGCGACCTGTCGTCGGCGCTGTCGCCGGGCCAGCCGATCTACGTCATGCTGTACGCGGCGATGATCGTCGTTCCGTTCTACTTCGGCGGCACGTCGCTGCTGATCATCGTCGTCGTCACGATGGACTTCTGGGCCCAGGTGCAGAGCTACGTGATGAGCCAGCAGTACGAGTCGCTGCTGAAGAAGGCGAGCTTCAAGGCAAGCTGACGATGTGTCCCCAGGCTCACTTTGTTCGCTGGCCCCCGAGGGGGCCATCAGTGCCCTTCGGGCGTCCGGGCGGGCGCTGAGATGTCGAAGGACGACGTCATCCAGATGCAGGGCGAGATTCTGGAGAACCTGCCCAACGCCACGTTCCGCGTGAAGCTGGAGAACGGGCACGTCGTGCTCGGCCACATCTCCGGGAAGATGCGCATGCACTACATCCGCATCCTGCCCGGCGACAAGGTCACCGTCGAGCTGACGCCGTATGACCTGAGCCGCGCGCGCATCGTGTTCCGCGCGAAGTAATCCGAGCAATCGAGGTCAAGGAGAAGACCATGAAAGTCGCCGCATCAGTCAAGAAGATGTGCCGCAACTGCAAGATCATCCGGCGCCACGGCGTGGTGCGCGTGATCTGCACCGACCCGCGCCACAAGCAGCGCCAAGGCTGAAGGACAGAGGACATCCCATGGCACGCATCGCCGGCATCAACATTCCGCCGCACAAGCACGCCGAGATCGGCCTGACGTCGATCTACGGCATCGGCCGCACGACGGCGCAGAAGATCTGCGCCGCGGTCGGCATCCCGTACTCGAAGAAGATCAAGGATCTCAACGACACCGACCTCGAGAAGATCCGCGAGGAGATCGGCAGGCTGACGATCGAGGGCGACCTGCGCCGCGAGATGTCGATGAACATCAAGCGGCTGATGGACCTCGGCTGCTATCGCGGCATGCGCCACCGCCGCGGCCTGCCGGTGCGCGGCCAGCGCACGAAGACGAACGCGCGCACCCGCAAGGGCCCCCGCAAGTCGGGCGCGCTGGTCAAGAAGTGACCGCCCGCGGCCGCAGCGACTGAAGGAAACGAGAGATGGCAAAGGCACCGACCAACACCGCCGCGCAGCGCGTGCGCAAGAAGACCCGCAAGAACATCGCGGACGGGATCGCGCACGTGCACGCGTCGTTCAACAACACGATCATCACGATCACCGACCGCCAGGGTGGCGCGATCGCGTGGGCGTCGAGCGGCGGCCAGGGCTTCAAGGGCTCGCGCAAGAGCACGCCGTTCGCGGCGCAGGTCGCGGCCGAGAACGCCGGGCGCGCCGCGCAGGAGCAGGGCATCAAGAATCTCGACGTGCGCATCAAGGGCCCCGGCCCCGGGCGCGAGTCGTCGGTGCGCGCGCTGGCCTCGCTCGGCATCCGCATCAACTCGATCTCCGACGTGACGCCGGTGCCGCACAACGGCTGCCGGCCGCAGAAGCGCCGCCGCATCTGAGGCCGGCGTTAGCCCGCGCCCGTGCCGCCTTCGGGCGGCATGGGTGCTTGAACGACGCCGCAAGGCACTGACGAAGACCACCGTCCGAGCGCCCATAACAACATCCGCCGGACTCGCGCGGACCGTGCCCCGGTCCGCGTCAGCTTGAAAGAAGGATTCAACGTGGCACGTTATCTCGGCCCCAAGGCCAAACTCTCCCGCCGTGAAGGCACCGACCTCTTCCTGAAGAGCGCGCGTCGTCCGATCGCCGACAAGGCGAAGTTCGACAGCAAGCCCGGGCAGCACGGCCGCACGAGCGGCTCGCGCACCAGCGACTACGGCGTGCAGCTGCGCGAGAAGCAGAAGGTCAAGCGCATGTACGGCATCCTCGAGCGCCAGTTCCGCCGCTACTTCGCCGAGGCTGAGCGCCGCAAGGGCAACACCGGCTCGAACCTGCTGTCGCTGCTCGAGTCGCGGCTCGACAACGTCGCCTACCGCATGGGCTTCGGCTCGACCCGCGCCGAGGCGCGCCAGCTCGTCTCGCACAAGGCGATCACGGTCAACGGCCAGGTGGTGAACATCGCGTCGTTCCTCGTCAAGCCGGGCGACGTGGTCGCGGTGCGCGAGGGCGCGAAGAAGCAGCTGCGCATCCAGGACGCGCTCAAGCTCGCCGAATCGTCGGGCCTGCCCGAGTGGGTGTCGGTCGACAGCGCGAAGATGGAAGGCACCTTCAAGAAGGTGCCGGACCGCGACCAGTTCGGCGCCGAGATCAACGAGTCGCTGATCGTCGAGTTGTACTCGCGCTGAGCGCGAGTGCTGCCGGCGGCCGCTCGCGGCTGCCCGAGATGCCCTGTCCGCCGGGCGCGGGGCTTCCGACCCACCGCCCGGCACGGTCCATCAGCCTTATCGGTGTAACGAGCCGAGGGTATTGAGAGGAACACGAGTCCATGCAAACCAATCTGCTGAAGCCCAAAGCCATCCACGTCGAGCCGCTGGGCGGCCCCGGCCACCGCGCCAAGGTCACGCTCGAGCCGTTCGAGCGCGGCTACGGCCACACGCTGGGCAACGCGCTGCGCCGCGTGCTGCTGTCGTCGATGGTGGGCTACGCGCCGACCGAGGTGACGATCGCAGGCGTGCTGCACGAGTACTCGACGATCGACGGCGTGCAGGAGGACGTCGTGCACATCATGCTCAACCTGAAGGGCGTGGTGTTCCGGCTGCACAACCGCGAGGAGGTCACGCTCGTGCTGCGCAAGGAGGGCGAGGGCGCGGTGACCGCCGGCGACATCCAGTGCCCGCACGACGTCGAGATCGTCAACCCCGAGCACGTCATCGCGCACCTCGCGCATGGCGGCAAGCTCGACATGCAGATCAAGGTGGAGAAGGGCCGCGGCTACGTGCCCGGCAACCTGCGCCGCTACGGCGACGAGCCGACGAAGTCGATCGGGCGCATCGTGCTCGACGCCTCGTTCTCGCCGGTCAAGCGCGTCAGCTACGCGGTCGAGAACGCGCGTGTCGAGCAGCGCACCGACCTCGACAAGCTCGTGATGGAGATCGAGACCAACGGCGCGATCAGCCCCGAGGAGGCGATCCGTGCGTCGGCCAAGATCCTGGTCGAGCAGATCGCCGTGTTCGCGCAGATCGACGTCGGCGCCGAGGAGGGCCTGTTCCAGCCGCAGCAGCGCCAGGCGGCCCACTTCGACCCGATCCTGCTGCGCCCGGTCGACGAGCTCGAGCTCACGGTGCGTTCGGCCAACTGCCTGAAGGCCGAGAACATCTACTACATCGGCGACCTCATCCAGCGCACCGAGACCGAGCTGCTGAAGACGCCCAACCTCGGCCGCAAGTCGCTCAACGAGATCAAGGAAGTGCTGGCCTCGCGCGGTCTCACGCTCGGCTCGCGCCTCGAGAACTGGCCGCCGCAGGGTCTCGACAAACGCTGACCCGGCCAACGCAGCCGGCGTGCAACCCCCGGTACCTGATCCGGCCGGGGTTCAATAAGGAAAGGAAAGCACCATGCGTCACCGCCACGGACTTCGCAAACTCAACCGCACCAGCGAGCATCGCCAGGCGATGCTGCGCAACATGTGCGTGTCGCTGCTGCGCCACGAAGCCATCAAGACCACGCTGCCGAAGGCGAAGGAGCTGCGCCGGGTCGTCGAGCCGTTGATCACGCTCGGCAAGCAGCCGACGCTGGCCAACCGGCGCCTCGCGTTCTCGCGCCTGCGCGACCGCGACGTCGTGAGCAAGCTGTTCGCCGAGCTCGGCCCGCGCTACCTGGCGCGCCCGGGCGGCTACACGCGCATCCTGAAGATGGGCTTCCGCGTCGGCGACAACGCGCCGATGGCGTTCGTCGAGCTCGTGGACCGCCCCGAGCCGGCGGCCGAGGCTGCGCCTGGCGAGGCGCGCGCCTGACCTGCGCGGGCCTTCGCGTTTGTTGCTATACTTCGAAATTCGATCGCGGGGTGGAGCAGTCTGGTAGCTCGTTGGGCTCATAACCCAAAGGTCGCAAGTTCAAATCTTGCCCCCGCAACCAAACATTCGCACAGGCCCCGCGCTCACCGCCCGGGGCCTGTTTTGTTTCCGCCCGGCGGAACCGGATTGCGCTGACTCCTAGAATTTCACGCTCGCGTCGCGGCCCCGCGCGACGCTTCGATTGTCCCCACCGCACCTGTCCGAGGATGCTTCCGTGCTGATCTCCCATGCCTACGCCCAGGCCGCTCCGGCGGCCACCGGCGGCACCGACTCGCTGCTGAGCCTGCTGCCGCTCGTGCTGATGTTCGTCGTGCTGTACTTCATCATGATCCGCCCGCAGATGAAGCGCCAGAAGGAGCACAAGGCGATGGTCGAGGCGCTGGCCAAGGGTGACGAGGTCGTCACCGCCGGCGGCCTGGCCGGGCGCATCAGCAAGCTCGGTGACAGCTACCTCGGGGTCGAGGTCGCCGACGGCGTCGAGGTCCAGGTGCAGCGCAACGCCGTGGCACAGGTGCTGCCGAAGGGCACGCTGAAGTGAGGACCCCCGCGCGCCGCGCGGCCGCCCGGGCCGCGGTGGCACGCTTCGCCCCGGCCTGCGGCCGCGGCGCAAGGACATCTCGATGAACCGCTACCCGTGGTGGAAATACGCGATCCTCGCGGTCGCGCTCGTCGTCGGCTTCCTCTACACGCTGCCGAACTTCTTCGGCGAGGCGCCGGCGGTGCAGGTCTCGAGCGCGAAGCCCACGGTGCGCGTCGAGGCGGCGCTCGTCGACCGCGTACGCGACGCGCTGAAGGCCGCCTCGATCGAGGCCGACTTCGTGCAACTGGAGGGCACGTCGGTGCGCGCGCGCTTCGCCGACACCGACACGCAGATCCGCGCCAAGGACGTGATCGCGCAGGCGCTGAACCCCGACGCGTCCGACCCCTCGTACATCGTCGCGCTCAACCTCGTGAGCCGCTCGCCGGCGTGGCTGTCGTCGATCCGCGCATTGCCGATGTACCTCGGCCTCGACCTGCGTGGCGGCGTGCACTTCCTGATGCAGGTCGACATGCAGGCGGCGCTGACCAAGCGTGCCGAGTCACTCGCCGGCGACGCGCGCACGCTCATGCGCGAGCGCAACATCCGCCACGGCGGCGTCTCGCGCGAGGGCCAGACGGTCGAGGTGCGCTTCCGCGACGCCGAGACGCGCGCCGCGGCACGCACGCTGCTCGGCGACCAGCTAGCCGACCTGCTGTGGACCGAGGCCGGCACGGGCGACGATCTGCGCCTCGTCGGCACGCTGCGCCCCGAGGCGGCGCGCGCCGTACAGGACGCTGCGCTGAAGCAGAACATCACGACGCTGCACAACCGTGTCAACGAGCTCGGCGTGGCCGAGCCGGTGATCCAGCAGCAGGGCGTCGACCGCGTCGTCGTGCAGCTGCCCGGCGTGCAGGACACCGCGAAGGCGAAGGACATCATCGGCCGCACCGCGACGCTCGAGGTGCGGCTCGTCGACGACAGCGCCGAGGCCGC
>JALOSD010000008.1 GCA_025458585.1 Burkholderiaceae bacterium
TTCGGCGACAAGCTCAGCGGCACGTGGCTCGGCATCGTCACCGCGCTGAGCACCGGGCTGTTCGGGTTCCTGGTCGCCAGCTCGCTCGTCGAGCGCTGGCTGGGGCCGCCGCGCCGCGACGACGGCGAGTAGACCGAAGCCGCCGGCACCTCACGTCGGCACCTTACGTCGGCACCACCTTCGGCTGCCGCAGACCCGCTGCCTCGTGCGCCGCGAGCGCGAGCAGCACGACCCCGCCGCCGAGCAGCACCGCCGGCGACGGCGCCTCGCCCGCGCCGAGCCACGCCCAGGCGACGCCGAACACGACCTCGAGCAGCGCGAGCAGCGACACCTCGGGGGCGCTCAGCACCTTCGCTGCCGTCACCGCGAGCAGGCAGGGAATCGCGAGCTGCACGCCGCCGAGCAGCGCGAGCAGCCCCAGGTCGTGCGCCGAGGCGGCGAACGGCAGCGCGAAGGGCAACGTGCCGGCGGCCGACAGCAGCGCACCGAGCAGCACCGCCGCCAGCATGTCGGGCGGCTCGCCGCCGCGCCCCGGCGCGCGCAGGGCCTGGATCAGCGTCCAGTTGACCGCCGCCGCCACCGGCACGGCGAGCGCGATCGCAACACCCAGCACGTGTTGCGCGCCGGCGCCGCTGACGTCGCGCCCGTACATCCAGCCGATGCCCAGCCCGGCAACGACGATCGCGGCCCAGGTGCGCGGCGCCAGCCTGTGGCCGAGCGCGAGGCGCGCCGCCAGCGCGGTGAACAGCGGCGCGACCGCCATCGTGACGAGCACGTTGGCCACCGTCGTCAGCGTGATCGCGACCATGAACGCCGTGTACATCACGGCCCAGCACACGCCCGACAGCCACAGCGCGCGCCCGCCGCGGCGCAGCGACTGCGCCAGCACGGTCGGCCCGCGCAGCCACGACAGCAGCACGACGAGCGCGAGCGCGTTGAACGCGCTGCGCCAGAACGTGACCTCGAAGCTCGCCGCCGACTCCAGATGGCGCGTGACGACGCCGGCGATGCTCCACAGCAGCGCCACCAGCACCATCAATGCCACCGCCCGTCGATGTGTCATGGCATTCATCAGGCCGGCGCCACCGGCCTTCGTTCCTCGAGCTGGTGCCCCCGCTTGGCGGGGGTCGCAGGGGTGCCCCATGTCGGCGCGTGCGCGCGCGGCGGGATGCCGCTACGCGGCTTCCCGCTGCGCGCGCTTGCGTTCGTGTTCCTTCAGGAAGCGCTTGCGCAGCCGGATCGACTTCGGCGTGATCTCGACCAGCTCGTCGTCCTCGATGAACTCGACGGCGTACTCGAGCGTGAGCTCGATCGGCGGCGTGATCTTGATCGCGTCCTCCTTGCCGCTGACGCGGAAGTTGGTCAGCTGCTTGGTGCGCACGGCGTTGACGACGAGGTCGTTGTCGCGGTTGTGCACGCCGACGATCATGCCTTCGTAGACCGGATCGCCCGGCTTGACGAACATGCGCCCGCGGTCGTCGAGCTTGCCGAGCGCGTAGGTGACGATCTCGCCGTCGTCCATGCTGATCAGCACGCCGTTCTTGCGCCCCGCGATATCGCCCTTGAACGGCTCCCACGAGTCAAAGATGTTGCTGATGAGGCCCGTGCCGCGCGTGAGGTTCAGGAACTCGGTCGAGAAGCCGATCAGCCCGCGCGCCGGGATGCGGTACTCGAGGCGCACGCGGCCCATGCCGTCGGTTTCCATGTTGACCAGCTCGGCGCGGCGCTCGCCCAGCGCCTGCATCACGGCGCCCTGGTGCTGGTCCTCGACGTCGCAGGTCACGAGCTCGATCGGCTCCTTCTTCACGCCGCCCTCGTCGTGGAAGACGACGCGCGGCTTGCTCACCGCCAGCTCGTAGCCCTCGCGGCGCATGTTCTCGAGCAGGATCGTCAGGTGCAGCTCGCCGCGGCCCGACACCTCGTAGACGCCGTCCTCGGCGGTGTCCTTCACGCGCAGCGCGACGTTGCTCTGCAACTCGCGCTCGAGGCGGTCGCGGATCTGGCGGCTGGTGACGAACTTGCCCTCGCGCCCGGCGAGCGGGCTCGTGTTGACGCAGAAGTTCATCGTCAGCGTTGGCTCGTCGACCTGCAGCATCGGCAGCGGCTGCGGGTCGTCGAGGCTGGTCAGCGTCACGCCGATGCCGATGTCCTCGATGCCGTTGACGAGCACGATGTCGCCCGGCCCCGCGCTGTCGGCCATGCGACGCTCGAGGCCCTCGAAGGTCAACACCTGGTTGACGCGTCCCTTCTTCGGCGGCGCGTCGGGGCCTTCGCACACCGCGACGTCCATGCCCGGGCGGATCGTGCCGGCCGTGATGCGGCCGACGCCGATGCGCCCAACGTAGCTCGAGTAGTCGAGCGAGCAGATCTGCAGCTGCAGCGGCGCATCGGGGTCGCCCTGGTGCGGCGGCACGTGATTGACGATCGCCTCGAACAGCGGCGCGAGGTCGGTGCCCACCGTGCCCGGCTCGAGCGTGGCCCAGCCGTTCAGGCCCGACGCGTAGACGACCGGGAAGTCGAGCTGCTCCTCGGTGGCGCCGAGCTTGTCGAACAGGTCGAACGTGGCGTTGATGACGTAGTCGATGCGCGAGCCCGGGCGGTCGACCTTGTTGACGACGACGATGGGCTTGAGACCGAGCGCGAGTGCCTTCTTGGTCACGAAGCGCGTCTGCGGCATCGGGCCCTCGACGGCGTCGACGAGCAGCAGCACGCCGTCGACCATCGACAGCACGCGCTCGACCTCGCCGCCGAAGTCGGCGTGGCCGGGCGTGTCGACGATGTTGACGTGCGTGTCCTTCCAGCGCACGGCGCAGTTCTTGGCCAGGATCGTGATGCCGCGCTCGCGCTCGAGGTCGTTGCTGTCCATCACGCGCTCGGCGACCTGCTGGTTGTCGCGGAACGTGCCGCTCTGGCGCAGCAGCTGGTCCACCAGCGTGGTCTTGCCGTGGTCGACGTGGGCGATGATCGCGACGTTGCGGATCGGGTGACTCATGAGGGTTCTCGCGGTTCGAGTGTGTCTGCCACCGCGGCCACCTCGGCCGGGCTGAGCAGGCGGTCGGCGATCAGCTCGCCGGCCGTGATGTGGGCGCTGCCGAGGAAGGCGCGCGGCTGCGGGCCGTACACGCGCACGGCCGGCGCGTCGGGCAGCCGCACGCGGCGGCGCAGGCCGGTGAGGAAGCGGCCGGCCTCGTCGTCGGGGAGCGCGACACGCGGCCAGTGCTCCACCAGCACGTCGGGCGGCAGCAGCAGCGCGTCGCGCCGCTGCTCGTCCATCGCCGCCAGCGCCTCGAGGTCGACGGCGTCGTCGACGCGCAGCGCCCCGCTCGCGGTGCGCCGCAGCGCGGCGAGGTGGGCCCCGCAGCCGAGCGCCGCGCCGAGGTCCTCGGCCAGCGTGCGCACGTAGGTGCCCTTGCTGCAGGCGACGTCGAGCACGAGCGTGGCGCCGTCGAACGCGACGACGTCGAGGCGCTGAACCGTGACCCGCCGCGGCGCGCGCTCGACGGTGACGCCGGCGCGCGCGTACTCGTACAGCGCCCGGCCCTGGTGCTTGAGCGCCGAGTGCATCGGCGGCACCTGCTCGATCGGGCCGACGAAGCGCCCGCACGCAGCGTCGATCGCGGTGCGGTCGACCGTCACCGGACGGCGTTCGACGACCTCACCCTCGGCGTCGCCGGTGGTCGTCGTCGCGCCGAGCGCGAGCGTCGCGCGATACGCCTTGTCGGCGTCGAGGCTCGCCTGCGCGAACTTCGTCGCGGCGCCGAAGCACACCGGCAGCAGGCCGCTGGCCAGCGGGTCGAGCGTGCCGGTGTGGCCCGCCTTCTCGGCGCGGTACAGCCGCCTGGCCTTCTGCAGCGCGTCGTTGCTCGACAGGCCGGCCGGCTTGTCGAGCAGCAGCACGCCGTGCACGGCACGGCGTGGCAGGCGCGCACGCGGCTCGTTCACCTCAATCCTTCGCCTGGCTCTCGTTGGCGCGCCGGATCAATGCGTTCAGCTCGGCGGCGCGCTCGGTCGTGCGGTCGAAGTGGAAGTGCAGCGTCGGCACGGTGTGGATCGCGAGGCGCTTGAACAGGCCGTTGCGCAGGAAGCCGGCGGCTTCGTTGAGCGCCACCTCGCACTCGGCGGGATCGCCGACGAGCAGCGAGAAGTACACCTGCGCGTGCGCGTAGTCGGGCGAGACCTCGACGGCGTTGACCGTCAGCATGCCCACCCGAGGGTCCTTCAGCTCGCGGATCAGCTCGGCCAGGTCGCGCTGGATCTGGTCGGCGATGCGGAAGCCGCGGTTGGGGATCGAACGCTTGTGTCTCATGATGCCGCTCCAGAAAGTCGAAGCCCCGCCGGCCGGCGGGGCTTCGCGCGAGCGCCGCCGGACCCGGTCAGAGGGTACGTGCCACTTCCTTGATCTCGAAGAATTCGAGCAAGTCACCTTCCTTGATGTCGCTGTAGTTCTTCAGCTTGATGCCGCACTCGAAGCCTTCCTTGACTTCGCGCACGTCCTCCTTGATGCGGCGCACAGAATCGACCTCGCCGGTGTAGACGACGACGTTGTCGCGCAGCAGGCGGAAGCGCGCACCCCGGCGCACCACGCCCGCGGTGACCATCGAGCCGGCCACCGTGCCGATCTTCGAGGCGACGAACACCTGCCGGACCTCGGCCGTGCCGATGATCTCCTCGCGCTGCTCCGGAGCGAGCAGCCCGCCCATCGCCGCCTTCACGTCGTCGACCGCGTCGTAGATGATGTTGTAGTAGCGGATGTCGACGCCGCTGCCCTCGGCGAGCTTGCGCGCGCCAGCCTCGGCTCGCACGTTGAAGCCGATGACGACCGCCTTCGACGCCAGCGCGAGATTGACGTCGCTCTCGGTGATCGCGCCCACCGCAGCGTGCACGATCTGCACCTTGACCTCGTCGGTCGAGAGCTTGAGCAGCGAGGTCGCGAGCGCCTCCTGCGAGCCCTGCACGTCGGCCTTGACGATCAGCGGCAGCGTCAGCACCTTGCCTTCGCCCATCTGCTCGAACATGTTCTCGAGCTTGGCGGCCTGGCGCTTGTTGAGCGCGACCTCGCGGTACTTGCCCTGGCGGAAGGTGGCGATCTCGCGCGCGCGACGCTCGTCGGCGAGCACCATGAACTCGTCGCCCGCCGCCGGCACCTCGGTCAGGCCCTGGATCTCGACCGGGATCGACGGCCCGGCCTCGGACGTGGCCTTGCCGTCCTCGTCGAGCATCGCGCGCACGCGGCCGTACGAACTGCCGGCGAGCACGACGTCGCCGCGCTTGAGCGTTCCCGACTGCACCAGGACGGTGGCCACCGGGCCCTTGCCCTTGTCCAGGCGCGCCTCGATCACGAGGCCCTTCGCCGGGGCGTCGACCGGCGCCTCGAGTTCGAGCACCTCGGCCTGCAGCAGCACCTGCTCGAGCAGGTCGTCGATGCCCTGGCCGGTCTTCGCCGACACCGGGCAGAACGGCGAATCGCCGCCGAACTCCTCCGGCACGACCTGCTCGGCGACCAGCTCGCTGCGCACGCGCTCGGGGTTGGCGTCGGGCTTGTCGATCTTGTTGATCGCGACGACGATCGGCACGCCGGCCGCCTTCGCGTGGTGGATCGCTTCCTTCGTCTGCGGCATCACGCCGTCGTCGGCGGCCACGACGAGGATCACGATGTCGGTGGCCTTCGCGCCGCGCGCACGCATCGCCGTGAAGGCCTCGTGGCCCGGCGTGTCGAGGAACGTGATCATGCCGCGCGGCGTCTCGACGTGATAGGCACCGATGTGCTGCGTGATCCCGCCGGCCTCGCCCGCCGCCACGCGCGACGTGCGGATGTGGTCGAGCAGCGAGGTCTTGCCGTGGTCGACGTGGCCCATGACGGTGACGACCGGCGCGCGCGGCGTCGCCTCGCTCGTCGTCGCCGCGGCGCCCTCCTCCTCGAGGAACGCCTCGGGGCTGTCGAGCTTGGCCGCGAACGCCTTGTGGCCCATCTCCTCGACGACGATCATGGCGGTCTCCTGGTCGAGCTGCTGGTTGATCGTCACCATCTGGCCGAGCTGCATCAGCTTCTTGATCACCTCGCTCGCCTTGACGCTCATCTTGTGCGCGAGGTCCGCCACCGAGATCGTCTCGGGCACGTGCACCTCGTAGACCTGCGCCTCGCTCGGGGCGACGTAGGTCGACTCGCCGTCGCCGCGCTCGCCTCGGCGCGCGCCGCCGCGCGGCGCCTTCCATCCGCCGCGCGCCGCGCCGGCATCGACGCGCCCCTTCGCCGCGCCGGGACGCTTCGACCCGTCGGCCCAGGCCGACGACATCTTGTCGGCCTTGACCGACTTCTTGTCGCCCGGCTTGGCCGCAGGCGCCGGGGCTCCGGGCGCGGTCTTCGGCCTGTGGATCGTGCCCTCGATGCCCGCCTTCGCCTCGGCGGGCTTGGCCTCCTCGGGCTTCTTCGCAGTGAGCACCTTGCGCGGCTGCGCCATCATCGCGCGAATCGCGGCGGCCTCGGCCTCGGCGGCCTTGCGTCGCTTCTCGAGGTCGGCCATGCGCTGCTTCTCGGCGGCGTCGACGTCGATCGCCTTGACGACGCGCAGCGCCGGCTTCGGTACCTCGGCGGCCGGCGCTGGTGCCGGCGCCTCGACCGGCGCGGGCTTGGCCTTCGTGCCGGCGGCCTTGGCCGCGGCGGCGGCCTGCTCGGCGGCGGCAAGCTCGGCGGCGGCCCGCTCGGCCGCCTCGCGGGCACGCACCTCGGCGGCCTCGCGCTCGAGGCGCTCCTGTTCTTCGCGCTGGCGGCGGCGCTCGGCGAGCTCCTCCTCCTGGCGCTTGAGCAGCTCGGCCTGGCGCTGTGCCTCGAGCTCGCGGCGCTGCAGCTCCGCCTCGTCGATCACCGGCGCCGCGGGCGCCTCCTCGGCGGGCGCCGCCTCCTCGCGTTTGACGAACACGCGCTTCTTGCGCACCTCGACCTGGATCGTGCGCGCCTTGCCAGTCGCGTCGGCCTGCTTGATCTCGCTCGTGCTCTTCTTGACGAGCGTGATCTTCTTGCGCTCGCCGCCGGAGGTGCCGTGCACGCTGCGCAGGTACTCGAGCAGCCGTTCCTTGTCCTGCTCGGTCAGCGCGTCGTCGGTCGAGGCCTTGCGCACGCCGGCCGACTGCAGCTGCTCGAGCAGCGTCGCCGCCGGGCGGTTCAGCTCGGCAGCCAACTGGGCGACGGTGGTCACAGCCATGGGAGAGTTCCTCGGGATAGTTGCCGGTGGCGCGCGATGAGTGCGGTGTGCCTCAGGCGGTAAACCAGTGCTCGCGCGCCTTCATGATCAGGGCCTTCGCCGCCTCGTCGTCGATCCCGGTCATCTCGGTCAGCTCGTCGACCGCCAGGTCGGCCAGGTCGTCGCGCGTGTGGATGCCGCCGTCGGCGAGCCTGGAGATCAGATCGGGTGTCAGGCCGTCGAGGTCCCGCAGGTCCTGCGACACCTCCTCGACCCGCTCCTCGCGCGCGATCTCCATCGTCAGCAGCGCGTCCTTCGCGCGGGTGCGAAGCTCGTTGACGGTGTCCTCGTCGAAGGACTCGATTTCGAGCATCTCCGACATCGGCACGTAGGCCACTTCCTCGAGGCTGGTGAAGCCCTCGGCGATCAGGATGTCGGCGACTTCCTCGTCGACGTCGAGCTTGTCGACGAACAGACGCCGCACCGAGTCGCTCTCCTGCGCCTGCTTGGCCGCCGACTCCTCGGCGGTCATGATGTTGATCCGCCAGCCGGTCAGCTCGCTGGCCAGGCGCACGTTCTGGCCGCCGCGGCCGATCGCGATCGCGAGGTTCTCCTCGTCGACGACGACGTCCATCGCGTGGCGCTCCTCGTCAACGACGATGCTCTGCACGTTGGCCGGCGCCAGCGCGCCGATGACGAACTGCGCCGGGTCGTCCGACCACAGCACGATGTCGACGCGCTCGCCGGCGAGCTCGTTGGTGACCGCGTTGACCCGCGAGCCGCGCACGCCGACACAGGTGCCGATCGGGTCGACGCGGCGGTCATGGCTGACGACGGCGATCTTGGCGCGGCTGCCCGAGTCGCGGGCGCAGCTCTTGATCTCGAGCAGGCCCTGCTCGATCTCGGGCACCTCCTGGCGGAACAGCTCGATCATGAAGCCCGGCGCCGCGCGCGAGAGCATGATCTGCGGCCCGCGCGCCGTCGGATCGATGCCGAGGAGGAACGCGCGCACGCGGTCGCCCGAGCGCAGGTTCTCCTTCGGGATCATCTCGCTGCGCTTGAGGCGCCCCTCGACGCGACCGCTCTCGACGATCACGTCGCCCTTGTCGAGCCGCTTGACGGCGCCGACGAAGATCTTCTCGCCGCGGGCGAGGAAGTCCGACAGCAGCTGCTCACGCTCGGCGTCGCGGATCTTCTGCAGGATGACCTGCTTGGCCGCCATCGCGCCGATGCGCCCGATCGGCACCGAGTCGATCGGCTCCTCGATGTAGTCGTCGACCTCGATGTCGGCGATCTGTTCCTGCGCTTCGAAAAGCAGGATCTCGGCGTCGGGAATCTGCAGCCCGGCCTCGTTGGCGACGACGTGCCAGCGGCGGAAGGTCTCGTAGTCGCCGGTCTCGCGATCGACCGAGACGCGGATGTCGACCTCGCCGCCGTGCAGCTTCTTCGTCGCCTGCGCCAGCGCAGCCTCGACCGCACCGAACACGACTTCGCGATCGACGTTCTTCTCGCGCGAGATCGCGTCGACCAGCATCAGCATTTCGCGATTCATTCCCTTCGACCTCCGTCTGCCCCGTCGCCCTCGGGCGCCGGTTCGGCGGGCCGCGCCCGCCGTCCCTTGAAATCCACCACCGGCACGAGCCGGGCCTCGCGCACCTCGTCGAGCGCGAAGTCGAGCGCGCGCTCGCCGCCGTCGAACACGACGCGCCAGCCGCCTTCGCGCGCCTGCAGCGTGCCGCGATACCGGCGGCGCCCCTCGAACGCAGCCTTCAGGGTGACGTCGACCTCGACGCCGGCGAACCGTTCGTAGTCGGCCGGCCGGCGCAGCGGCCGGTCGAGGCCCGGCGACGACACCTCGAGCCGCGCGTAGTCGCAGCCCTCGACCTCGAGCACGTACTGCAGCTGGCGCGTCACGCGCTCGCAGTCGTCGACGGTCACGAAGGCCGAATCGTCGCCCGGGTAGCGGTGCCCCGGCAAGCGGTCGATCGTCACGCGCAGCAGCCCCGCCGCCGCGCGCTCGACGTCGACGAGGTCGTAGCCCAGACCGGCCACCGTGCGCTCGACCGCCTCGATCCAGCGGCCGCCCGCGCCCGTCGCGACCGCCAGCCGGTCGCCCGGCGCACCGCAGGACTCGTCACCGAGGCGCGGCCCTGCCCGCCTACCCGATCCCTCGGGCGAGCCCGCACCCGCACCCACCCGACCACCGCGCGGGGCGGATCGGGGTGCTCGCGGCGATGGCCTGGACACGGTCGGTAGGGTGGCGATCAAGCAAAAAAAATGGGCTGGATGACACCGCCCATTTGCACTACAGCGTTTCAGTGAACGTCGGATTATAGGCAAGGCGCGAGCCCTGTTCAAGCGCCGTGCCGGCAGGCCATGCCCTGCGAGGGCCGCGTGCGAGAATCCGGCGCCTTGCGACCGACGACCACTGGAGCGACGATGGGGTTCCTTGCCGGCAAGCGGCTGCTGATCACCGGGGTGCTGTCCAACCGCTCGATCGCCTATGGCATCGCGCGCGCGTGCCGGCGCGAGGGGGCCGAGCTCGCGTTCAGCTACGTCGGCGAGCGCTTCCGCGACCGCATCACCGAGTTCGCCGCCGAGTTCGGCTCGAGCCTCGTCTTCGAATGCGACGTCGCCGACGACGCGCAGATCGACCGCCTGTTCGCGGACCTGCGGGCGACGTGGCCGACCTTCGACGGTTTCGTGCACGCGATCGGCTTCGCGCCGCGCGAGGCGATCGCCGGCGAATTCCTCGACGGTCTGAGCCGCGAGGCCTTCCGCATCGCGCACGACATCTCGGCGTACAGCTTCCCCGCGATGGCCAAGGCCGCGGCGCCGATGCTCAACCCCGGCGCGGCGCTGCTGACGCTGAGCTACCTCGGCGCCGAGCGCGCGGTGCCGAACTACAACACGATGGGACTGGCCAAGGCCTCGCTCGAGGCCAGCGTGCGCTACCTGGCCGTGAACCTCGGCCCGCGCGGCGTGCGTGTCAACGGCATCTCCGCCGGGCCGATCAAGACGCTGGCCGCCGCGGGCATCAAGGGCTTCGGCAAGATCCTCGACATCGTCGAGCGCAACGCGCCGCTGCGCCGCAACGTGACGATCGACGACGTCGGCAACGTCGCCGCGTTCCTGCTGTCGGACCTCGCCGCCGGCGTGACGGCCGAGATCACCTACGTGGACGCCGGCTTCAGCCAGGTGATGGGCGGCGCGCCCGCCGATACCCCCGACGGCGCCTGAACGGCCCCGCCGGCGGGCCCGCCCGCCACGTCACAGAAGCTGCAGGATCTCGCGTCGCTTCTGCTGGTACTCCTCTTCCGTGATCAGGTTCTGGTCGCGCAGGCGCTTGAGCGTCTTCAGCCGCTCCTCCTGCTCGGCCAGGAAGGCCGGCGTGCGCGTGGCGGGCGCCGCCGCCGCGGCAGGCGGCGGTGGGCTGCCGGCCTGGACGGGCGCCGCAGCGGCCGCCGCAGGCGCTGCGGACGCCGCCGCCGGGGCGGCCGCAGGCATGCCGGCGGGTGCCGGTGGCGAGCCTGCTGCCGCACCGCCGAGCACGAGCGTGACCCAGTCGGCCCGGCGCTGCGCCGTGGTGCCCTGTGCCCCGAGCCGAAGCTTCGGGTCGACCGCGGCGGCCCGCGAGCCGGGCTCGAACGCGATCAGCACACCGGTGGCGAGAAACTGGCCCTCGAACGGCTGCTGCGCGAGGCCGACGATCAGCTGCAGGCCCTCGGGGGTGCGGAACATGCGCCCCGTCGTGACGCTGCGCTCGACGAGCGGGCCGAGCGCGCCGTGACGGCCGACGACGGCGAAGGTCACCTCTTGCTGCGGCGACACCTCGGCCAGCGCCTGCACCAGCGGCGGCACGATCACCGCGAGCTCGTCGGCATTGAACAGCTCGACGTCGCGCCGGTCGGCGCGGCGAAGCGCGGCCATGGCCGCACGCAGCTCCTGGGCAGACAGCGCCGTGACCGGGTGCAGGTTCGCTGCCGCACCGGGCTCGGACCGTTCGATGCGCACGCGGTCGAAGTTGCCCTGGAACACGACCCTGACAACGCGCTCCTGCGCGCTGTCCGGGATGACCCGCGTGGTGCGGCCGAAAGGCTGCGTGGGTGCCTGCGACCAGGCGGCACACGGCAGCGCGAGCATGGCCCCCAGCGCCAACGCCGGCAGCACCTGGCAGCGACGCCCACGGGACGGGCGCTGGAATCGAAGGCTCATCGTGGGTTCTCCTCGCGCGCGGCGCGTGTCGGCTCGTGGTCGTGGCATCAGGGCAACCGATGGCCGGCAGGATACGCCGGCAGGCCCAGGCGGTCGAAGGCGCAGCGCCCGCTCGCCGCCGTGATCAGGCGCAGCACGCGGCCCGGCTCGGCGCCGACGTCGTCCCAGTCGAAGCGCCAGCCCCAGTTGCCGTCCATCCGCCCCGGCACGTTCATGCGATGGCGGCCGTCGCAGCCGAGCACGTCCTGCAGCGGAAAGACCGCGAGGTCGGCCACCGAGTTGCTCGCCGCGCGGATCATCGCCCAGTGCACGTCGTGCTCGCCGCAGGCGAGATAGGTGCCGGCGTAGGCACGCTCGCGCTCGGTCGCGCTCGCCCACCAGCCGCGCGCGGTGTCGTTGTCGTGCGTGCCGCTGTAGACGACGGTGGCCGGCTCGTAGTTGTGCGGCAGGAAGTGGTTCGTCGCGTCGGCGGCGAACGCGAACTGCAGGATGCGCATGCCGGGCAAGCCGAAGCGCTGGCGCAGCGCGACGACGTCGGGCGTGATCACGCCGAGGTCCTCGGCGACGATCGGCAGCTTGCCCAGCGCCGCCTCGACGGCGTCGAACAGCGCCTGGCCAGGCGCCGGCACCCAGCGGCCCTCGACCGCGGTCGGACAACTCGCCGGGACCTCCCAGTAGCCCGCGAAGCCGCGGAAATGGTCGATGCGAAACGCGTCGGCAAGCGCGAGCGCGCGGCGGATGCGCGCGATCCACCACGCGAAGCCCTCGTCGGCCATGCGCTCCCAGCGGTACAGCGGGTTGCCCCAGCGCTGGCCGGTCGCGCTGAAGTAGTCCGGCGGCACGCCGGCGACGACGGTCGGCTGGAACGCGTCGTCGAGGAAGTACAGGTCGGGCCGCGCCCAGCAGTCGGCGCTGTGGTGGGCGATGAAGATCGGCAGGTCGCCCATCACGGCGACGCCGCGCTCGCGCGCGTAGGCGCGCAGCGCCGCCCACTGGGTGTCGAAGCACCACTGCACGAAGCGCCAGAACGCGATCTCGCCGGCGTGCTCGCGGCGCGCCGTCAGCAGGGCCGCCGGGTCGCGCGCGGCCAGCGGCGCGTCCCACGCCCACCAGCCGCCGTCGACGCCGCGCGCCCGATGCGCCGCCTCGAGCGCCATGAACATCGCGTAGTCGTCGAGCCAGTCGACCTCGCGCCGGCACCAGGCCTCGAAGGCCTCGCGCTCGGCCGGCACGGCGCGGGCGAAGAAGCCCGCCGCCGCGGCGCGCAACTGCTCCATCCGCCACGGCACGACCCGGGCCCAGTCGATCTGCCGGCGGTCGAAGGCCGGCGGCGCCGGCGCCTGCAGCCAGCCGCGTTCGACGAGCGGCTCGAGCGCGACCATCAGCGGGCTGCCGGCGAAGGCCGAGACGCTCTGGTACGGCGAGTTGCCCGGGCCGATCGGGTTCATCGGCAGCAGCTGCCACAGGCGCTGCCCACATGATTGCAGCCAGTCGACGACGTGGTGGGCCCCAGGGCCGAAGTCGCCGCAGCCGTGCGGGCCGGGCAGCGACGTGACGTGCAGCAGGATGCCGCTCGCGCGTTCGTTCAGGTTCATCGGATTCAGGGGGCCTGGGTCGGGGAAGATGGAGCGCCGCCGCCGTGGACCAGCACGAGCAGCGACGACGCCGGCGCGACGATGCGGTCGCTCGCCAGCGCGTGGCCGGCCGGCAACTCGCCACTCGAATCGAGGCGCAGCGTCCACGGCCCGCCGGGCACGGTGAACGGCGCTGGCTCGAGCTCGGCGTTGAACAGCACCGCGACCGGAGCGGTGCGCTCGGCCGCCACCTGCCCCTCCTGCGTCGGGTCGCCGTGCAGGTTGACGATGCACGCGAACGCGTGGTGGCCGCCGTCGTGCCAGTCGTCGACCGTCATCTCGCGCCCGTTCGGCGCGTACCAGACGATGCCGCGCTCGCCGTTGGTCGCCGTGTCGCCGCGGAACCACACGTCGTGCCGCAGCGCCGGCTCGGCGCGGCGCAGCGCGATGACGTCGGCGACGAACGCGACCAGCGCCGCGTCGGCATCCGCCCAGTCGATCCAGCTCGTCTCGTTGTCCTGGCAGTAGGCGTTGTTGTTGCCGTGCTGGCTGTGGCCGAGCTCGTCGCCACCGTGCAGCATCGGCGTGCCCTGCGCCAGCAGCGTCGTCGCGAGCATCGCGCGCTGCAGGCGCCGCCGCCGGGCGAGGACCAGCGGATCGGTGCAAGGGCCTTCGACGCCCTGGTGGTGCGCCGGCTCGCCGTTGCGCCCGTCGCGGTTGTACTCGCCGTTGGGCTCGTTGTGCTTGTGCGAGTAGCTGACCACGTCGGCGAGCGTGAAGCCGTCGTGCGCGCTGACGAAGTTCACCGACGCGCTCGGGCGCCGGTGGCCGTGGTGGAACATGTCGCTGCTGGCGGTGAAGCGGCGCGCGAGCTCGCCGCGGCCGACGCCGCGGAACAGCCAGTAGCGGCGCACGCTGTCGCGGAACTTGTCGTTCCACTCGAGGAAGCGCCCCGGGAAGCGGCCGAGCTGGTAGCCGTCGTAGCCGAGGTCCCACGGCTCGGCGATCAGGTGCACGCGCGCGAGCAGCGGGTCCTGCCGCAGCGCGACGAAGAACGCCGCGTCGGGGTCGAAGCCGTGGCGGCGGCGGCCGAGCACGGGCGCGAGGTCGAAGCGGAAGCCGTCGACGCCCATCTCGTGCACCCAGTAGCGCATCGAGTCGAGCACGAACTGCGTGACGCGCGGGTGCCCGACGTCGAGCGTGTTGCCGCAGCCGCTCAGGTTCTCGCAGTGGCCGGGGTCGTCGGCGCGCAGCCGGTACCAGCTCGCGTGGTCGAGACCGCGCCAGCTCAGCGTCGGGCCGTTCTCGTCGCCTTCGCAGGTGTGGTTGAAGACGACGTCGATCACGACCTCGATGCCGGCGTCGTGCAGCGTCGCGACCATCGCGCGGAACTCGTCGGCGACCGCCGACGGGTCGCCCTTCGCGAAGGCGTAGCGCGGCTCCGGGCAGAAGAAGCCCAGTGTGTTGTAGCCCCAGTGGTTGACGAAGCCCCGCTCGACGACCCCGGCCTCGTCGAGGTGGTGGTGCACCGGCAGCAGCGACACCGTCGTGACGCCCAGGCGCTTCAGGTGCGCGATCGCCGCCGAATGCGCGAAGCCGGCGTACGTGCCGCGCAGCGGCTCGGGCACCGCCTCGAGACGGCGGGTGAAGTTCTTGACGTGCGTCTCGTACATCACGAGGTCGGCCGTGCGGTGCCGCGGCGCGTTGGCCACGCCGGGCGCGACCGATGGCGGCGGCGCGACGCGCGCCTTCAGCGCGTGCAGCGCGTTGTCGCGTCGGTCGGCGATGCGGTTGCCCTGCGGGTGGCCGAGCTCGTGGCCGAAGTGCTCGGGCCGCCAGCGGAAGTGGCCGACGATCTCGCGCGCCCACGGGTCGAGCAGCAGCTTGTTTGGGTTGAAGCGGTGACCATGCTCGGGCTGCCAGGGGCCGTGCGCGCGCAGGCCGTAGACGAGGCCGGGCCCTACGCCCGGCAGGAAGCCGTGGAACACGCCGTCGCGCGGGCCGAACAGGTCGTAGCGGCGCAGCTCGCGCGCGCCCGATGCGTCGAACAGGCACAGCTCGATGCGCTGCGCATGGTCGGAGAAGACGGCGACGTTGACGCCGCCGTCGCGCGCGAGCGTGCCGAACGGCTCGGCGCGGCCGACGTGCAGGCGCGGCGGCAGGTTCGTGGCGGGCATCAGGCCGGGCCGAGGAACAGCGTTGCCAGCGGCGGCAGGTCGAGCACGACCGAGTGCGACCGGCCGTGGCTCGGCTGGGGCTCGACCGCGAGCACGCGGTGACCGTTGCCGAGGTTCGAGCCGCCGTAGTAGGCCGAATCGGTGTTCAGCAGCTCGCGCCAGGCGCCGGGCGCCTCGGGCACCCCGAGGCGAAAGCCCAGCCGCGGCACCGGCGTGAAGTTGCACACCACCGCCACGACGCCGCCGTGGTCGTCGCGCCGCAGCCACGCGAACACTGACACCTCGGCATCCTGGACCGCCAGCCACTCGAAGCCGCGCGCCTCGGCGTCGAGCTGGTGCAGCGCGCTGTCGCGCCGGTACAGGCCGTTGAGGTCGCGCACGAGGCGCTGCACGCCGGCGTGCAGCTCGTACTGCAGCAGGTACCAGGGCAGCTCGGTGTCGTGGTTCCACTCGCTGCCCTGCGCGAACTCCTGGCCCATGAACAGCAGCTTCTTGCCGGGGTGGCCCCACATGAAGCCGTAGTAGGCGCGCAGGTTGGCGAAGCGCTGCCACTCGTCGCCCGGCATGCGACCGAGGATCGAGCCCTTGCCGTGCACCACCTCGTCGTGCGACAGCGGCAGCACGAAGTTCTCGCTGAAGGCGTAGATGAGCCCGAAGGTCATCTTGTCGTGGTGCCAGCGGCGGTGCACCGGGTCCTCAGCCATGTACTGCAGCGTGTCGTGCATCCAGCCCATGTTCCACTTGAAGTGGAAGCCCAGGCCGCCGGCGTACGTCGGCGCCGACACGCCGGCAAACGCCGTCGACTCCTCGGCCACCGTGATCGCGCCCGGGCACTCGACGCCGATCACCTCGTTGGCACGGCGCAGGAACGCGATGGCCTCCAGGTTCTCGCGCCCGCCGTGCACGTTGGGGATCCACTCGCCTTCCTCGCGCGAGTAGTCGCGGTACAGCATCGACGCCACGGCGTCGACGCGCAGGCCGTCGACCCCGAGGCGCTCGATCCAGTACAGCGCGCTGCCGACGAGGAAGTTGCGCACCTCGTGGCGGCCGAAGTTGTAGATCAGCGTGTTCCAGTCGCGGTGGAAACCCTCGCGCGGATCCTCGTGCTCGTACAGCGCCGACCCGTCGAAGCGTGCGAGGCCGAACGCGTCGGTCGGGAAGTGCGCCGGCACCCAGTCGACGAGCACGCCGAGCCCCTTGTCGCGGCAGGCCTGCACGAAGCGCATGAAGCCCTCGGGCGAGCCGGTGCGCGTGCCGTCGGGCTCGGGGTGGCCGAAGCGCGCCGTCGGCGCGTACAGGCCCAGCGTCTGGTAGCCCCACGAGCCGTCGAACGGGTGTTCGCTGACGGGCAGCAGCTCGACGTGCGTGAAGCCGAGATCGGCCGCGTAGGCGGGCAGGTTGCGCGCCAGCAGGTCCCAGTCGTGGAAGCTGCCGTCGGGGTGGCGCTGCCACGAGCCGAGGTGGACCTCGTAGATGGAGACCGGCGCCTGACGCCCGTTGGCCACCGCGCGCTGCGGCGGCAGCGGCTGCGCCGGCGGCAGCGACGCGACGACGCTCGCCGTCGCCGGCCGCAGCTCGGCCGCGCGTGCGTACGGGTCGCCGCGCAGCGGCAGCAACTCGCCGTCGTGCGACAGCAGTTCGTACTTGTAGCGGTCGCCGAGCGCGACGTGGGGCACGAAGATCTCCCACACGCCGGCACCAAGGCGCAGGCGCATCGGGTGGCGGCGGCCGTCCCACTGGTTGAAGTCGCCAACGACGCTGACCCGCCGCGCGTTCGGCGCCCACAGCGCGAAGCGCACGCCCGCCACCCCGTCGACCTCGAGCGCGTGCGCGCCGAGCACGGTGTAGGGCCGCAGATGGCTGCCCTCGCCGAGGTAGTAGATCTCGGTGTCGTCAATCAGCGGCGGGTAGGCGTAGGCGTCGGCGTAGCGCCCCTCCCCGCCGTCGGCCCAGGTGACCTGAAGCCAGTAGTCGAAGCGCTGGCGGCGGCGTGGCACCGGCGCCTCGAACAGCCCCGCGTCGTGCCGGCGCTCGAGTGTCGCGACGCGGCGGCCCGTCTTGCGGTCAAGCACCGCGACCGCCTGCGCGCCGGGCAGCAGCGCGCGCACCCAAAGCGTGCCGTCGGCGTCGGCATGCAAGCCGAGCACCGAGAAGGGATCGGCGTGGCGCGCCTGGACCAGCGCCATCACGTCGGCATCGGCGAGCATCGTGGAGGTCCTCGTTGGTCTTGTGGGGTGCGCGCAGCCGCCGTCGCGGCGGGCCGACCCCCGATGCTAGCGGTTGCCGTCCCAGATCTGCTCGACGTACTCGCGGATCGTGCGGTCGCTCGAGAAGCGACCCATCGCGGCGATGTTGCGCACCGCCTTCTCGGCCCACGCCGCAGGATCGCGGTACAGGCGGTCGACCTGGTCCTGTGCGTGCATGTAACTCGCGAAGTCGGCCAGCAGCATGTAGTTGTCGTTGTACAGCAGCGACTCGATCAGCGGGCGGTAACGGTCCGGCTCGTCCGGCGAGAAGTCGCCGCGCAGCAGCGCGTCGATCACGTCGCGCAGCTGCACGTTCTCCTCGTAGTGCACGCGCGGATCGTAGCCGAGCTCCTTGACGCGCGCGACGGCCTCGGCGCGCAGGCCGAACACGAACATGTTGTCCACGCCCATCGCCTGCGCCATCTCGATGTTGGCGCCGTCCCAGGTGCCGATCGTCAGCGCCCCGTTGAGCGCGAACTTCATGTTGCCGGTGCCCGAGGCCTCGGTGCCGGCGGTCGAGATCTGCTCCGAAAGGTCCGCCGCCGGGATGATCGCCTCGGCCAGCGAGACGCTGTAGTTGGGCAGGAAGACGAGCTTGAGCCGGTCGCCGACGCGCGCGTCGGCGTTGATCACGCGGCCGACGTCGTGCGCGAGGCGCACGATGCTCTTGGCGGCGACATAGGCCGACGCCGCCTTGCCCGCCATCACCACGGTGCGCGGCTGCCAGTCGGCGTCGGGGCGCGCGACGATGGCGTGGTAGCGCGCGATCACCTGCAGCAGGTTCAGCAGCTGGCGCTTGTACTCATGGATGCGCTTGACCTGGACGTCGAACAGGCTACCCGGGTCGACGACGAGGCCAAGCTCGCGCCGGATCAGCGCTGCCAGCCGCTGCTTGTTCTGCCGCTTGGCCTTCATCACCGCCTGGCCGAGGCGCCGGTCGCCCGCCTGGGGCACCAGCTCGTGCAGGCGGTCGAGCTCGCCACGCCAGCCATCGTGCGCACCATGAGGTCGGAGTGCAACTGCGACACGCCGTTGACGCGGTGCGACGCGACGATCGACAGCGCCGCCATGCGAAGCCGCCGCTCGCCCGACTCGTCGATCAGCGACACACGGCTCGCCAGCGCGTCGTCGCCCGGAAAACGCGCGCGCACCTGCTCGAGGAAGCGGTGGTTGATCTCGAAGATGATCTCGAGGTGGCGCGGCAGCAGCCCCTTGACCATCTGCAGCGGCCAGTGCTCGAGCGCTTCGGGCATCAGCGTGTGGTTGGTGTAGCTCGTCGCGCGCTGCACCTGCGCCCACGCGGTGTCCCAGTCGAGGCCGTGCACGTCGTGCAGCAGGCGCATCAGCTCGGCCGGCGCGAGCGCCGGGTGGGTGTCGTTGAGGTGGACGACGTTCTTGTCGCCGAAGTTGTCAAGCCGCCCGTGCTCCGCCATGTGGCGACGCACGATGTCCTGCAGCGACGCACTGACGAGAAAATACTCCTGCTTGAGCCGCAGCTCGCGCCCAGCCGGCGTGCTGTCGTCCGGATAGAGCACCCAGTTGAGCACGTCGGCCTCGATGTTCTCGCGCCCGGCCTGCAGGTGCTGGCCACGGCAGAACAGCGCGAAGTCGATCGGGTGAGACGCGCTGGCGTGCCACTGCCGCAACGTCGAGACGCGCTCGGTGCCATGGCCGGGCACGATGAAGTCGTAGGCGTTCGCGCGCACCGCGATTGCCGGCACCCAGCGCCGCGTGCCGGCATCGTTGTCGACACGCCCGCCGAAGCCGATCTCGTAGCGCAACTCGGGGCGCGGCAGCTCCCAGGGGTTGCCGTCGCGCAGCCAGTCGTCGGGTTCCTCGACCTGCTGCCCGTCGCGGATGCGCTGCGCGAACATCCCGTACTCGTAGCGCACGCCGTAGCCGAACGACGGCAGGCCGAGCGCGGCGAACGAGTCGAGAAAGCAGGCCGCCAGCCGCCCGAGACCACCATTGCCCACCGCCATGTCGCGCTCGATCTCGACGGCCTCGCCGGGCGTGCGGCCGGCGGCGGCGAGGCGCGCGCGGAACTCGTCGTCGAGGCCGAGGGCGTCGAGCGCGTTGGTGAGCGCGCGACCCATCAGGAACTCCATCGACAGGTAGTGGATGCGCCGCGGTCCGGGCCGGGCGCGCGCGCCGCTGCGCTTGCGGGTCAGCAGCTCGCGGTCGTCCGCCTGCGTGCGCGCCCAGCGTTGCTCCAGCAGCCCCATGCACGCCGCCGCAGCCGCGCGCAGCCACACCTCGGGTGGTGCCTGCTTAGGATCGCTGACGCCGTCGGGGCGGCGCACCATGTGCATCGCCAACGCGGCCTCGACGGCGTGGGGCGCTTTGCGCCGTGGTGGCGACGCAGTGCCGCTCCGCCCGCGCAAGGCAGTCTTCGTGGTCATCGGTGGGCAACTCCAGGATGCGGGACTCCAGCGCCACCTGCAGGATCCGTGCCGCGTGCTGCGGCATACGCAGGATCCGTACCACCTGCTGCGGCGCGCTTGGATGTAGTAATGCTACATCGGGTAATCCCTAGATTAGTCTAAGTTATTGTTTTATAAAACTTTTAAGGCCCTCGGTTGCAGTCAGACGACGTTGTCATCGAAGCAATCGACTTGTATATTCTCTACATCGATGCCGCGCCTGACAAGCGTCGTCGGCGCCCACGAACAACAAGCCGGCGACGCGACCCGGCGGCAGGAGACTCCATGGCAGGCGTGAAGCTCGTCAACGTGCAGAAGTCCTTCGGCGACGTGAAGGTGCTTCACGACATCAACCTGGAGGTCATCGACGGCGAGTTCATGGTCTTCGTCGGCCCGTCGGGTTGCGGGAAATCGACGCTGCTGCGCCTCATCGCAGGACTCGAGGAAATCACCAGCGGCGAACTGACGATCGGCGGCAAGCTCGTCAACGACGTGCCGCCGGCCGAGCGCGGCATCGCGATGGTGTTCCAGTCGTACGCGCTGTACCCGCACATGAGCCTGTACGACAACATGGCCTTCGGCCTGAAGCTTGCCAAGATGCCGAAGGCCGAGATCGACGTCGCCGTCCAGCAGGCCGCGAAGGTGCTGCACATCGAGAACCTGCTCGACCGCAAGCCCAAGGCCTTGTCGGGCGGGCAGCGGCAGCGCGTGGCCATAGGCCGCGCGATCGTGCGCAAGCCCGAGGTGTTCCTCTTCGACGAGCCGCTGTCCAACCTCGACGCCGCGCTGCGCGTGCGCATGCGCTACGAGTTCGCGAAGCTGCACGAAAGCCTGAAGACGACGATGGTCTACGTCACGCACGACCAGGTCGAGGCGATGACGCTGGCCGACCGCATCGTCGTGCTGTCGACGGGCAAGATCGAGCAGGTCGGCTCGCCGCTCGAGCTGTACGAGATGCCGGTCAACAAGTTCGTCGCCGGTTTCATCGGCAGCCCGAAGATGAACTTCGTCGCGGCCGAGATCGTGCGCGCCGACGCCCACCAGGCCGTGGTGAAGCTCGAGTCGAACGTTCAGATCCGCGTCGAGGTCGACGCCTCGGCCGCCAAGGTGGGCGACAAGGTCACGCTCGGCGTGCGCCCCGAGCACCTGGACCCGAAGGCGAGCGAGAACCTCATCGAGAGCACGATCACGTTCGTCGAGTCGCTCGGCAGCGCGTCGCACGCCTATTCGGTCTATCCCGGCGTCGAGGACATGCTGACCTGCGACATGCCGGGCCACTCGCTGGTGCGCGCCGGCGACACGCTGCGCGTGGGCATCCCGGCCGACTGCGCCCACCTGTTCGCGGAAGACGGGCACGCCTTCCGCCGTCTCGCCCCGCTGCCCCAACAGCGGCGGGCGGCCTGACCCCTGCGACCGCAAGCTTTCCCCACGAGGCCGAGCCTCGACAGTCCCCGCCCCGACACACGTCCACAGGAGAAGACATGTCCATCAAGACGCTCAAACCCGTTGCCATCGCCGCTGCCGCCGTGGCCGCCCTCGCCTTCGCCGGCGCCGCGAGCGCGCAGGAAGCCGGCAAGCTGCTGGTCTGGATCAACGGCGACAAGGGCTACAACGGACTGCAGAAGGTCGGTGACGAGTTCGCCAAGAAGGCCGGCGTGCCGGTCACCGTCGAGCACCCCGAGGACGCTCCGGGCAAGTTCCAGCAGGCAGCCGCCGCCGGCAAGGGTCCGGACATCTTCTGCTGGCCGCACGACCGCATGGGCGAGTGGGCGAAATCGGGCCTGATCGTGCCGATCAACCCGAGCAAGCGCGTGCGCGACGAGGTCGAGGAGACCGCGTGGAAGGCCTTCGCCTACCAGGGCAAGACCTGGGGCTACCCGATCTCGGTCGAGGCGATCGGCCTGATCTACAACAAGGCCCTCGTCAAGACGCCGCCGAAGAGCTTCGACGACGTGCTCAAGATCGACAAGGAGCTCTCGGCCCAGGGCAAGAAGGCCATCCTGTGGGACTACAACAACACGTACTTCACGTGGCCGATCCTCGCCGCCGGCGGCGGCTACGTGTTCGGCCGTGACGCCAAGGGCGAACTCGACCCGAGCAAGGTCGGCGTCAACAACCCCGGCGCGGTCACGGGTGCCCAGCTCCTGGCCGACATGATCAAGAACGGCCAGATGCCCAAGGGCTCCGGCTACGCCGAGATGGAGTCCGCGTTCACCAAGGGCAACGTGGCGATGATGATCTCCGGCCCCTGGGCCTGGGACAACCTGCGCAAGGCCAACATCGACTTCGGCGTGGCGCCGATCCCGGACGTCGCCGGCAAGCCCTCGAAGCCCTTCGTCGGCGTGCTCGGCTGCATGATCGCCGCGCCGAGCAAGAGCAAGGACATCGCCAAGGAGTTCATCGAGAACCACCTGATGCGCCCCGAGGGCCTGAAGATGGTCAACGCCGACGTGCCGCTGGGCACGCCGGCCAACAAGGCCTTCTTCACCGAGCTGTCGAGCAACCCGAACATCAAGGCGACGATGGAGAACGCCCGCCGCGGCGAGCCGATGCCCAACATCCCCGAGATGGGCCGCTTCTGGTCGTCGATGGCCTCGGCGCTCGAGAACATCACCAACGGCCGCCAGGCGCCGAAGGAGGCGCTCGACGCCGCCGCGGCGCGCATGCTCGGCAAGTGAGCCAGGCACGGCGGGCGCCCGGCGCCCGCCGTGACCGCCACCAGGGGGTCGCGCGTCGCCGTGAGGCGCCGGCGACGAGGCAGTCCGGCGCGGGCGCGTCGGCGTGTTCGGGGAGACGATGGGTTCGACGGACTGGGCAAGGCTGCTGAAGTGGCCGGTGACGATCGCGCTGGCGCTGTGGTGCCTGTGGATCGTGTTCCGCATCTACACGATCGGCCAGGCCATCTGGGCCGTCGCCGCGCTGTGCCTGTTCGGCATCGGCTTCTTCGTCTACCTCAGCAAGGTCAACATCTCGTACCGCTACCTGTTCCCGGGGCTGGCGGGCATGATGTTGTTCGTCGTCTTCCCGCTGCTGTACACGGTGCAGATCGGGTTCACGAACTATTCTTCGGTGAACCTGCTGAGCTTCGAACGCTCCACCGCGTACCTGCTCGACCTGACGACACCGGGCGAAGGCGACCCGTACAACTTCACGCTGCACGCCGACGGGGCCGAATTCCGCATCCTCATCGGCCCGAAGCCGGACGACGAGGACGAGGAGGACCCGGCGAAGCTGGAGCAACTGCGCCAGCGCAGCTTCGTCTCGCCGCCGCTGGCGCTGATGACGCCCGAGCCCCCGACGACCGTCAAGATGCTGCCGCTGCCGTCGGCCAACGTCGCGCTCGGCGAACCGCTGCCGCTGTCGGAGGTGCTCAAGCAGCGGCAGGTGCTCGGCCGCATCAAGCTCGAGCTGCCCGACGGCGTGCTGCTGTCCTACGTCGGCGTGCGCGAGTACGGGCCGCTGACTCGGGTCTGGAAGCAGAACCCCGACGGCACGCTGACGCAGACCGCCACCGGCCGCGTCGCGCGCGCCAACGACGACATCGGCTTCTGGCAGTTCGACGACGGCACGCGCATCCAGCCCGGCTACAAGGTCGGCATCGGGTTCGACAACTACAGGCGCATGGTGACGGACGCGGGCTTCCGCGGGCCGTTCTTCGCCATCTTCCTGTGGACGGTGACCTTCGCCGGCCTGACGGTGGTGTTCACGCTGATCGTGGGCACCACGCTCGCCGTCCTGCTGAACTGGGAGGCGCTGCGCTTTCGCACCGTCTACCGTACGTTCCTGTTCCTGCCGTACGCGGTGCCGGGCTTCATCTCGATCCTCGTCTTCAAGGGCCTGTTCAACCAGAACTTCGGCGAGATCAACTACATCCTGCACTACCTGTTCGGCATCCGGCCGTCGTGGTTCGCCGACCCGACGCTGGCCAAGGTGATGATCCTGATCGTCAACACCTGGCTCGGCTACCCGTACATCATGGTGCTGTGCACGGGCCTCATCAAGGCGATCCCGTCGGACCTCTACGAGGCCAGCGCGATCTCGGGCGCCGGGCCGCTGACCAACTTCTTCAAGATCACCGCGCCGCTGATCGTCAAGCCGCTGACGCCGCTGCTGATCGCGAGCTTCGCCTTCAACTTCAACAACTTCGTGCTGATCGCGCTGCTCACCGGCGGGCGGCCCGACTTCCTCAACACCGCGGTACCGGCGGGCACGACCGACATCCTGGTGTCGTACACCTATCGCATCGCGTTCCAGGACTCGGGGCAGAACTTCGGCCTCGCCGCCGCCATCTCCACCGTCATCTTCTTCATGGTGGCGCTGCTGTCGATGGCCAACCTGAAACTCGCGAAGGTCAACGCCGAAGCCAAGTAGGAGCCGAGCACCATGGCCATCGTTCAAGGCAAGGGGCACCGCTGGCGCGTCATCGCGGCGCACGCGTTCCTGTGGGCGCTGATCGCGCTGATGATGTTCCCGCTGCTGGCGATCATCTCGATCTCGCTGCGCCCCGGCAACTTCGCCACCGGCTCGCTGATTCCGACCGAGATCAGCTTCGAGCACTGGTCGCTCGCGCTCGGCATTCCGTACCAGGCCGCCGACGGCAGCCTCGTGCAGCCGCCCTTCCCGGTGCTGCTGTGGCTGTGGAACTCGGTCAAGATCGCCGCCATCTCGGCGGTCCTCATCGTGGCGATCTCGACCACCGCCGCCTACGCGTTCGCGCGCCTGCAGTTCCGCTACAAGATGACGATCCTCAACAGCATGCTGCTGCTGCAGATGTTCCCGGCGGTGCTGGCGCTGGTGGCGATCTACGCCATCTTCGAGGCCATCGGCACCTACGTGCCGTGGCTGGGCATCGAGACGCACGCGGGCGTGATCGTCGCCTACCTCGGCGGCGTGGCGATGCACATCTGGACGATCCGAGGCTACTTCGACACGATCCCGGTCGAGATCGAGGAGTGCGCCAAGGTCGACGGCGCGACGCACTTCCAGGCCTTCCGCTACGTGCTGCTGCCGATGGCGGTGCCGATCCTCGTCGTCGTGTTCATCCTCGCGTTCATCGGCGGCATCATCGAGTACCCGGTGGCGTCGATCCTGCTGCGCCAGGAGGAGAACCTGACGCTGGCCGTCGGCTCGAAGTACTACCTCTACGAGCAGAAGTACCTGTGGGGAGACTTCGCCGCCGCGGCGGTGCTGTCGGGCCTGCCGATCACGATCGTGTTCCTGATGGCGCAGCGGTGGATCGTCTCCGGCCTCACCGCCGGTGGTGTCAAGGGCTGATCCGATGGCCCTTCTTCGCAAGGCGCTGGCCGCGCTGGCGGTCGGCACGCTGATCGGGGCCGCGGCGGCCCAGACGCCGGTCGCAGCGCCGGGCAGCTTCGCCGACAACCCGATCGTCTACTTCGTCGTCACCGACCGCTTCTTCGACGCCAACCCGGCGAACAACGGCAGCTACGGGCGCAAGCGCGAGCCGAAGCCGCAGGACGACATCGGCACCTTCCACGGCGGCGACCTCGCCGGCCTGACGAAGAAGCTCGAGGACGGCTGGTT
>JALOSD010000122.1 GCA_025458585.1 Burkholderiaceae bacterium
GTTGTCGAAGTGGCACAGCGCGCGCGTGAGCACCGGCGGCGAGAGATCCGCGCTGCAGCCGGCGTTGGCGATCATCGTGACCTCGACGCCGACGATGCGGCCGTCGTCGTCGTGGCCGACGTGCCAGTCGAACTCGAAGCCGTGGCGGCGGCCGGTGATCAGGAAGTCGTCGTCACGGTCCAGCCGCAGCTTGACCGGGCGCTTCAGCGTCGCCGCCGCCACCGACGCGACGCAGGCGAACAGCGCCGACTGCGACTCCTTGCCGCCGAAGCCACCGCCCATGCGCCGGCATTGGACTTGCACCTGGTGCGAGCGCCAGCCGCCTGCGCGACGACGTGCTGCATCTCGCTCGGGTGCTGCGTCGAGCAGTGCACGAGCAGCGTGCGGTCCTCGAGCGGGATCGCGTAGCTGATCTGGCCTTCGAGGTAGAACTGCTCCTGCCCGCCGAGGCTGAACGAGCCCTGCAGGCGGTGCGGCGCGGCGGCGAGCGCGGCGTGCGCGTCGCCGCGGGCGAGCTGCATCGGCGGCACGACGTACTGCTTCGCCGCGTGCGCTTCGCGCGGCGTCAGGATCGCGGGCAGCGGCTCGCACTCGATGACCTCCTTCGCCCGCGCCGCGGCGCGCAGTGCGAGCGTGCGGTCGGTCGCGATCACGGCGAACACCGGCTGGCCCAGGTAGACCAGCTCGCGGTCGGCGAGGATCGGGTCGTCGTGCACGATCGGCCCGCAGTCGTTCATGCCGGGGATGTCGGCGGCGGTCAGCACCGCGACGACGCCCGGCTGCGCCCGCAGCCGCTCGACGTCGATGCGCTTGAGGCGCCCGTGCGCGACGGGCGACAGTCCCAGCGCCGCGTGCAGCGTGCCGTCGACTTCGGCGATGTCGTCGACGTAGGTCGCGCGGCCGGCGACGTGCAGGTGCGCCGACTCGTGCGGGCGGCTGATGCCCACGCGGGCGCCGGCGCGATGCTGCCGGGCCTCGGTCGCGGCGTCGAGCCGCCGCGCCGCATTGACTTCGTGGCCGGCGAACGGCGCATCCAGCGGCAGCTCGGGCTTGAGGAAGGCTTCGACGGGCTGGTTCATCGCGACCTCCTCGTCAGGCGACGGCATCGTGCGGCATCGCGGCCCAGACCTGCGTCGCGCTCGGCGGCAGTGGGGCGTCGGCGCGCGTCTCGAACCACAGCCGCATCAGCAGGTTGCGCGCCGAACGCAGCCGGTACCCGGCGCTGCCGCGCATGTCGGTGAGCGGCGTGAAGTCGCGCGCCAGCGCGTCCATCGCGGCACGCACGGTCGCTTCGCTCCACGGCTGGCCGCGCACCGCGGCCTCGGCGGCGGCGGCGCGCTTGACGATCGCGGCCATGCCGCCGAAGGCGAAGCGGGCGTCGCGCACCGTGCCGCCGTCGAGCGTCACCGCGAGCCCCGCGCACACTGCCGAGATGTCACAGTCGAAGCGCTTGCTCAGCTTGTACGCGCGCACGGCGGTGGCGGCCTGCGGCAGCGGCACGAGAAGGGTCTCGACGAACTCGCCGGGCTCGAGGCGGTTGCTCATGTAGCCCACGTAGAGGTCCTCCAGCGGCAGCGTTCGACGCGTCGCGCCTCGGCGCAGCACCACGCTCGCGTCGAGCGCGATCAGCACCGGCGCACTGTCGCCGATCGGCGAGCCGTTGGCCACGTTGCCGCCCATCGTGCCGGCGTGGCGGATCGGCGGCGATGCGAAGCGCAGCCACACGTCGGTGAGCGCCGCGATGCGCGCGCAGAGCGCACTCCAGGCATCTTCCAGCGGCGCGGCCGCACCGATCGTCAGCACGCCGTCGCGCTCGTCGATGCGCTTGAGGTCGTCGACCTCGCCGACGTAGATCAGCTCGGGCAGGTCGCGCAACTGCTTGTTGACCCACAGCCCGATGTCGGTGCTGCCCGCGAGCAGGCGCGCCTGCGGGTTCGCCGCGTACCGCGCGGCCAGGTCGTGGATGCTGCGCGGCGCGTGCAGGCGGTCGACGCGGCCGGTCGCGGGGTTCGGCGCCACGTAGCTCAGCGGCGGGTCGGCGCGCAGCGTCTTCAGTGCCGCCACGATCGGCGCTGTGTCGAGGCGCACGCGCGGCAGCTCGAACATGCGCTGGCCGGCGTCGAGGATCGGTCGGTAGCCGGTGCAGCGGCACAGGTTGCCCGACAGGTCGTCGGCAAGCTGCTGGCGCGTCGGCGTCGTGCCGCGCTCGCAGTGGCGCTCGTACGTGGCGGCGAGCGACATCACGAACCCGGGGGTGCAGAACCCGCACTGCGAGCCGTGGCAGTCGACCATCGCCTGCTGCACCGGGTGCAGGCGCGGGGCATGCCCTGCGGGCACGGGGCCGCCGGCGATGCGTTCCAGGTCCTCGACGGTCAGCAGCGCCTTGCCGTCGAGCGTCGGCAGGAACTGGATGCAGGCGTTGACGGTGCGCAGGCTCAGGCCGCCGACGACGGTGGAGCGTGCCGAGGGCGTGCCCACCGCCTGCGCGCGCTCGGCGAGTTCGGCGACGACGACGGTGCAGGCGCCGCAGTCGCCCTCGTTGCAGCCTTCCTTGGTGCCGGTGCAGCGCGCGTGCTCGCGCAGCCAGGCGAGCACGCTGGTCGTCGGGGCGACGTCGTCGACCTCGACGACGGTGCCGCGGTGGACGAAGCGGATCGGGCGGGTGTTCATGCGCGGGGGAAGGCCGACTCGGGAGATACCCGTAAGGTACCCACTCGGCGGCCCGGTGTCATACGAGAATGTCGATGGTCTGTATGAGTTGGAGCATATGGCAGAACGCGCCGCCTTCGACAAGATCGAGCTTCACCTCGTCCGGGTCTTCCACACCGTGATCACCGAACGCAGCGTCTCGCGCGCGGCGATGAAGCTGGCCACCACGCAGCCGGCCGTCAGCGCGCAGCTCAAGCGCCTGCGCGAACTGGTCGGCGACCCGCTGCTGGTGCGCGCCGGCACCGGCATGGCGCCCACCGCGGTGGCGCTCGAACTGCTCGAGCCGGCCGACGCGCTGCTGCGCCACGCGCAGACGCTGTTCGGCGCGCGCACGCCCGCGCTCGGCTTCGACCCGGCCAGCGCGCGCATCACGTTTCGCATCGCCGCCAGCGACTACCTCGACCCGCTGTTCCTGCCGGAGCTGGTGGCGCGCGTGAAGACGGCCGCCCCCGACGCTCGCCTCGAGATCCTGCCGCTGTCGCGCGAGTTCGACTACCGCCAGGGGCTGGCGCACGGCGACGTCGACCTGGTGATCGGCAACTGGATGCGCCCGCCGGCCGAGCTGCACCTCGGCCGGCTGCTCAGCGACGAGATCGTCTGCCTGGTCGCCGGGGACCACCCGGCGGTGAAGAGCCCGCGCGGCTGGACGGTGGAGCGCTATCTGGCCAGCGAGCACGTCGCGCCGACGCCGCTGCATGCCGGTGCGCCGGGCGTCATCGACGAGTACCTCGCCGCGCAGGGCCTGCAGCGCGACATCGCGGTGCGCAGCCCGCACTTCGGGCTGGTGCCGCTGATGGTCGCGCGCTCGCGGCTGGTGCTGACCACCGGGCACCTGTTCTGCAGCCGCTACGTCGGCCAGTTCCCGGTGCGCATCGTGCGCTGCCCGGTGGCGTTTCCGTCGCTGGTCTATTACCAGCTCTGGCACGAGGTGACGCACGCGAGTGCCTCGGGTCGCTGGCTGCGCGAGCAGGTGCGCGACGTCGCGCGCGACCTGGCGCGACAGTTGCATGCGCCGGTGGCGGGAACTTCCTGATGCAGCGACTGGCGATCCGCGGCGACCTGCTCGACCTCACCGACGACCCCGGCTTCGGTGCCGTCGAGTCGTCGGCGGTGCGCTTCGACGCCGACATCTGGCTGCTCGTCGAAGACGGCCGCATCGCGGGTCGCTCGCGTACCGACCCGGGCGAGGGCTGGACGCGCATCGACCACCGCGGCCGGCTGATCACGCCCGGCTTCGTCGACACCCACGTGCACATGCCGCAGCTCGACGTGATCGCGAGCTACGGCACCGAACTGCTCGACTGGCTCAACACCTACACCTTCCCCGCCGAGACGCGCTACGCCGACCCCGCCGTCTCGCGCGCCGGCGCCGAGCGCTTCAGCGACGCGCTGCTCGCCCACGGCACGACGGCAGCCGTGGTGTTCCCGACCGTGCACGCGGTGTCGTCGGACGCGCTGTTCGACGCTGCCGCCGCGCGCGGCATGCGCATGATCACCGGCAAGGTGCTGATGGATCGCCACGCGCCCGCGGGCCTCACCGACGACGTCGCGGGTGCCGAGCGCGACTGCACCGACGGCATCGCACGCTGGCACGGCCGCGGGCGGCTCGCCTATGCCGTCACGGTGCGCTTCGCCGCCACCAGCACGCCGGCGCAGCTGGCCATGGCCGGCGAACTGCTCGCCGCGCACCCGGGCGTGTACATGCAGACGCACGTGGCCGAGAACCGCGCCGAGGTGGCGTGGATCGCCGAGCTGTTCCCCGACGCGCGCAGCTACCTCGACGTCTACCATCGCCACGGCTTGTTGAACGGGCGCGCCGTGCTGGCGCACGGCATCTGGCTCGACGACGCCGACCGCGCGCGGCTCGCCGCCACCGGCGCGCAGATCGCGCACTGCCCGACGTCGAACCTGTTCCTCGGCAGCGGGCTGATCGGCTGGCGTGCACTGGAGGCGGCCGGCGCCGCCGTCACGCTGGCCAGCGACGTCGGCGGCGGCACCAGCCTGTCGATGCTGCGCACGATGGCCGCTGCGTACCAGGTCCAGGCGCTGCAGGGCGTGCGCCTGACGGCGTGGAAGGCGCTGCACGCCGCGACGCGCGGCGCGGCGCAGGCGCTGCACCTGGGGCACGAGATCGGCTCGCTCGATGTAGGCTGCACGGCCGACCTCGCGGTGTGGGACTGGGCCGTGGGCCCGGTGGCCACGCACCGCGACGCGCTGGCGCGCACGCTGCATGAGCGCGTCTTCGCGTGGATGACGCTCGGCGACGAGCGCAACCTGGCGCAGACCTTCGTCGCCGGCACCTCGCGCTTCGAGCGCCGCACCCCGGAGTGCCGTGATGGCTGATGCGAACGCGCTGCGGCTGGAGCTGATCGGCATCAGCAAGCAGTACCCGGCGGTCAAGGCCAACGACGGCGTGAGCCTGCGCGTGAAGCCCGGCGAGATCCACGCCGTGCTCGGCGAGAACGGCGCCGGCAAGAGCACGCTGATGAAGATCATCTACGGCGCCGTGCGCCCCGACGCCGGCGAGGTGCGCTTCAACGGCCAGCCGGTGCAGGTGGCGAGCCCGGCGCAGGCGAGGGCGCTGGGCATCAGCATGGTCTACCAGCACTTTTCGCTGTTCGACACGCTGACCGCGGCCGAGAACGTGTGGCTCGGGCTCGACAAGTCGATGAGCCTGGCCGAGGTGACGCGCCGCATCGAGCAGGTGGCCGGCACCTACGGGCTCGACGTGCACCCGCTGCGCCCGGTGCACAGCCTGTCGGTGGGCGAGCGCCAGCGCGTCGAGATCGTGCGCGCGCTGCTCACCGAGCCGCAGCTGCTGATCCTCGACGAACCCACGTCGGTGCTGACGCCGCAGGCCGTGGACAAGCTGTTCGTCACGCTGCGCCAGCTCGCGCAGCGCGGCTGCAGCATCCTCTACATCAGCCACAAGCTCGACGAGATCCGCGCGCTGTGCCACCACTGCACCGTGCTGCGCGGCGGCAAGGTCACCGGCGAGGTCGGCTGATGATCGGCGCCGAGCCGCCGCCGCTGCAGCACCGCGAGTCGAAGGCCGGCGCGCCGGTGCTGCAGCTGCACCGGCTGTCGCTGCCCAGGTCGTCGCCGTTCGCCGTCGAGCTGAAGGACGTCGACCTCGCGGTGCACGCCGGCGAGATCGTCGGCGTCGCCGGCGTCTCGGGCAACGGCCAGCAGGAGCTGATGGCCGCGCTCTCCGGCGAGGACGGTCGCGCCGCGGCGGGCAGCGTGACGCTTTTCGGCTCCGACATCGCGCGTGCCAGCCCGCGCGCACGCCGCAAGCTCGGGCTGCACTTCGTGCCCGAGGAGCGGCTGGGCCGCGGCGCCGTGCCGACGCTGTCGCTCGCGCAGAACACGCTGCTCACGCGCACCGAGGCGGTCACCGGCGGCTGGATCCGCCAGCGCGAGGTGCGCCGGCTGGCGCAGCACCTGATCGCCGCGTTCAACGTCAAGGCCGGCGGCCCCGACGCGGCTGCGAAGAGCCTGTCGGGCGGCAACCTGCAGAAGTTCATCGTCGGGCGCGAGATCGACGCCAAGCCGAAGTGCCTGATCGTCTCGCAGCCGACCTGGGGCGTCGACGTCGGCGCGGCGGCGCAGATCCGCCAGGCGCTGCTCGCGCTGCGCGACGCCGGCTGCGCGCTGCTCGTCGTCAGCGAGGAGCTCGA
>JALOSD010000123.1 GCA_025458585.1 Burkholderiaceae bacterium
GAGCGCCTGAAGCGCATCGTCGACGACGTGCTCGAGGCCACGCCCGGTGCGGCGCCGCCCGCGCGCGCGCTCGACGCCGCCGCGCTCGTCGACGCCGTCGTGCGCGAGTGGGCGCAGACGGCGTCGATCGCGCCCGGCGACGGCAGCCGGCTCGCGCTCGCCGGCCTCAACGCGCAGGCGCCGGTGCTATTCGAGCCCGAGGCGCTGCGGCGCGTGCTCGTGAACCTGCTCGACAACGCGACGCGCCACGCGAGCGCGCAGCCGGGCGCGATCGTGCTGCGGCTCGACACGGCGACCCCGCAGCGGGTGCAGCTCGTCGTCGCGAGCGACGGCGAGCCGATCGCGGCCGACGTCGAGCCGCACCTGTTCGAGCCGTTCTTCTCGACGCGCAGCCGCGGCAGCGGGCTCGGCCTGTATAGCCGCCGCCCGGCACCCGCCACCGCAACCAGTTCGTCGTGACGATGCGCGCCGCGCCGGCGCTGCCCACTGCATGACCGCGCCTGCTGCCTCGACCTGTCGCCTGCTCGTCGTCGACGACGAGCCCGACCTGCGAACGCTGTACGAGCTCACGCTCGTGCGCGAGGGCTACGAGGTCGAGACGGCCGAGACGCTCGCCGAGGCGCGCGAGCGTCTGGACGGGCGCCGCTACCACGCCGTGATCACCGACATGCGGCTGCCCGACGGCAGCGGGCTCGAGCTGCTGCAGTGGCTCGAGGCGAACGCGCGCGCCGAGAAGGCGATCGTGATCACGGCCTACGGCTCGGCCGAGAACGCCGTCGAGGCGCTGAAGGCCGGCGCCTACGACTACCTGACGAAGCCCGTGGACCTGCGGCAGTTCCGCGGCGTGATCGCCTCGGCGCTCGGGCGCGGCGCGTCCGCCTCGGCGGCCGCGCGCCCGGCGGCCGACACGCCGGGGCGCGAGCCGGCGGCCGTGCCGCCGCCGGCGCTGCAGCGCCTCGTCGGGCGCACGCCGGCGATGGTGCAGGTGCGTGCGATGGTCGAGAAGGTCGCGCGCAGCATGGCACCGGTGCTGCTGCAGGGCGAGTCGGGCACCGGCAAGGAGCTCGTCGCGCGCGCGATCCACGACGTGAGCCCGCGCGCGGCAATGCCGTTCGTCGCCGTCAACTGCGGCGCGATTCCCGAGGCGCTGCTCGAGGCCGAGTTCTTCGGCTATCGCAAGGGCGCGTTCACCGGCGCCGCCGAGGACCGCGAGGGCTTCTTCCAGGCCGCGCAGGGCGGCACGCTGTTCCTTGACGAGATCGGCGACCTGCCGCTGGCGATGCAGAGCAAGCTGCTGCGTGCGATCCAGGAGCGCTCGGTGCGGCCCGTGGGCGCCACGGCGGAGAGCCCGGTCAACGTGCGCATCGTCAGCGCGACGCACAAGGACCTCGCCGCCGAGGTGCAGGCCGGGCGCTTCCGCCAGGACCTGTACTACCGCCTCAACGTGATCCAGGTCCGCGTGCCGCCGCTGCGCGATCGGCTCGACGACCTGCCGCCGATCTGCGACGCCGTGCTCGCGCGGCTCGCGGCCGACGCCGGCGTCGCCCCCCCGCCGCGGCTGACGACGGGCGCACTGGCGCGGCTCGCGCGCTACCCGTTCCCGGGCAACGTGCGCGAACTCGAGAACCTGCTGCACCGCGCGGTCGCGCTGTCGACGCGCGACGTGATCGAGGCAGCCGACCTCGGCCTGCCCGACGAGGCGCTCGCCGACGGCGACGCCGAGCCGGCGGCCGAAGCCGAGGTCGCCGCACCAGTGGCGCCGCCCGGCGACGCGGCCGGCGCATCGCTGCCGCGTGACCTCGTCGCGCACCTCGACGCCGTCGAGCGCGACATCCTCGAGCGCGCGCTCGAGCGCCACCGCTACAACCGCACCGCCGCCGGCGCCAGCCTCGGCCTGACGCTGCGGCAGATGCGCTACCGCATGGCGCGCCTGGGCATCGACGTCGGCGGTGAGCGCACCGAGGCGGGCTGAGCGCCGGCCGCGGCCGCGCTGGCACGGCGGCTGGTGGTCGGGCGCGCGCCGCTGCCCGTCGCCGAACTTCGGCCCGCGGCCGCCCGGGGTCGACGTGACGCTGGCCGTGATCCATTCGATCAGCCTGCCGCCCGGCGAGTACGGCGGCGACGGCGTCGAGCGCCTGTTCACGAACCGCCTCGACTGGGACGCGCACCCGTACTACCGCACGATCCGCGGCCTGCAGGTGTCGGCGCACTTCCTGATCCGGCGCGGCGGCGAACGCGTGCAGTTCGTGTCGTGCGACGACCGTGCCTGGCACGCCGGCGCGTCGAGCTGGCGCGGGCGCGACAACTGCAACGACTGGTCGATCGGCATCGAGCTCGAGGGCCTCGAGGGCGAGCGCTTCACGGTCGCGCAGTACCGGGCGCTCGCCGCGCTGCTGCACGCGCTCGCGCGGCGCTACCCGCTCGCCGAGGCCGTGGGCCACGAGCACGTCGCGCCCGGCCGCAAGGCCGACCCCGGCCCCGGCTTCGACTGGGCGGGGCTGGACGGGCGGCTGCGCGGTGCCGCGCGTGCGCTCGCGCTGCCCGTCGGCGCAACGCCACACGCCTGACCATCGGGACAAGCCCGATCTTCGGACACTAGATCTAGTGCTGTAAGATCCGACCCGACCCTAGATGTAGTGTCCGCTGTCCACGGGCGCTGCACGGGCTGTCCACAACGCTGTCCACAGCCGCCGGCGCGTCCGTACCCCCGCGCGTCGCGCCGAACATCATGGTGACCGGCCGCCGGCCGGTCTCTCGTCGAGGAGCCCCATGCACACGATCGCCGCCCGTCCTGCCACCGCGACGTCCTTCGTCGCCCCGTCCGCCGTCGCCGCCCCCGACACGCCGACCAGCGCCTACCACGGCTACCAGATCATCCGCCGCAACGGCGCCGTGGTGTCGTTCGAGCCGAACAAGATCGCCGTCGCGCTGATGAAGGCCTTCCTCGCCGTGCACGGCACGCAGGGCGCGGCGTCGGCGAGCGTGCGCGAGACGGTCGACGAGCTGACCGAGTCGGTGGTGCGCGGCCTGCTGCGCTCGCGCCCGGGCGGCGGCACGTTCCACATCGAGGACGTGCAGGACCAGGTCGAGCTCGGGCTGATGCGTGGCGGCCACCACGAGGTCGCGCGCGCCTACGTGCTGTACCGCGAGCGCCGCGCGCAGGAGCGCGCCCGGCAGGCGCAGGTCGCGGTGCCGGCCGCGCCGACGCTGCACGTGACCGACGAGCGTGGCCAGCGCGTGCCGCTCGACGAGGCGACGCTGCAGGCGCTGATCGCGTCGGCGTGCGGGGGCCTGGGCGACGAGGTGAAGGCCGAGCCGATCCTCGCCGAGACGCGGCGCAACCTGTACGACGGCGTGCCGATCGCCGAGGTGCACAAGGCGGCGATCCTCGCCGCGCGCACGCTGATCGAGCGCGAGCCGGGCTACACGCGGGCGACCGCGCGCCTGCTGCTGCACACGATCCGCCACGAGATCCTCGGTGAGGAGACGACGCAGGCGCAGATGGCCGAGCGCTACCCCGACTCTTTCCCGCAGTTCATCCGCAAGGGCGTCGCCGCCGAGTTGCTCGACGACAGGCTGCTGCAGTTCGACCTCGCGCGCCTGGGCGCGGCGCTGAAGCCCGAGCGGGACCTGCAGTTCGACTACCTCGGCCTGCAGACGCTGTACGACCGCTACTTCCTGCACGTCGACGACGTGCGCATCGAGCTGCCGCAGGCGTTCTTCATGCGCGTCGCGATGGGCCTGGCGCTGGGCGAGATCGACCGCGAGGCGCGCGCGATCGAGTTCTACGACGTGCTGTCAACCTTCGACTTCATGAGCAGCACGCCGACGCTGTTCAACAGCGGCACGCGACGCAGCCAGCTGTCGAGCTGCTACCTCACGACGGTGGCCGACGATCTCGACGGCATCTACGAGGCGCTGAAGGAGAACGCGCTGCTGTCCAAGTTCGCCGGCGGCCTGGGCAACGACTGGACGCGCGTGCGTGCCCTGGGCAGCTACATCAAGGGCACCAACGGCAAGAGCCAGGGCGTGGTGCCGTTCCTGAAGGTCGTCAACGACACCGCGGTCGCGGTCAACCAGGGCGGCAAGCGCAAGGGCGCGGTGTGCGCCTACCTCGAGACGTGGCACCTCGACATCGAGGAGTTCCTCGAGCTGCGCAAGAACACCGGCGACGACCGACGGCGCACGCACGACATGAACACGGCCAACTGGATCCCCGACCTGTTCATGAAGCGCGTCGTCGAGGGCGGCGACTGGACCCTGTTCTCGCCGTCGACCTGCCCCGACCTGCACGACAAGTTCGGCCAGGACTTCGAGCAGGCGTACCTGGCCTACGAGGCGAAGGTCGACCGCGGCGAGCTCAGGCTCTACAAGCGCATGCCCGCCCGGGACCTGTGGCGCAAGATGCTGTCGATGCTGTTCGAGACCGGGCATCCCTGGATCACGTTCAAGGACGCCTGCAACGTGCGCAGCCCGCAGCAGCACGTCGGCGTCGTGCACAGCTCGAACCTGTGCACCGAGATCACGCTGAATACGTCGGACACCGAGATCGCGGTGTGTAACCTCGGCTCGGTCAACCTGGCGCAGCACCTCGAGGACGCGCCGGACGGCACCCGGACCATCGACCAGGCCAAGCTGAGGAGGACGGTGGCCACGGCGATGCGCATGCTCGACAACGTCATCGACATCAACTACTACGCCGTCAAGAAGGCGCGCGACTCCAACCTGCGCCACCGGCCGGTCGGCCTGGGCATCATGGGCTTCCAGGACTGCCTGTACCAGCTGCGCATCCCGTACGCCAGCGCCGAGGCCGTCAAGTTCGCCGACCGTTCGATGGAGGCGGTGTGCTACCACGCGTACTGGGCGTCGACCGAACTCGCCGAGGAACGCGGGCGCTACTCGAGCTACCGCGGCTCGCTGTGGGACCGCGGCGTCCTGCCGCTCGACACGCTCAAGCTGCTCGCCGAGCAGCGCGGGGGCTACGTCGAGGTCGACACCTCGGCCACGCTCGACTGGGACGCGCTGCGCGCGCGCATCGGCCAGCACGGCATGCGCAACTCCAACTGCGTCGCGATCGCGCCGACGGCGACCATCAGCAACATCATCGGCGTCGACGCGTCGATCGAGCCGAGCTTCGGCAACCTGTCGGTCAAGTCGAACCTGTCGGGCGAGTTCACGGTGGTCAACGAGTACCTGGTGCGCGACCTCAAGCGCCTGGGGCTGTGGGACAACGTGATGCTGATGGACCTGAAGCACTACAAGGGGTCGCTGCGCGCGATCGACCGCGTGCCGAACGAGCTCAAGCAGCTCTACGCCACCGCGTTCGAGATCGAGCCGGCCTGGCTCGTCGAAGCCGCGGCACGCCGCCAGAAGTGGATCGACCAGGCGCAGAGCCTGAACATCTACATGGCCGGTGCCTCGGGCAAGAAGCTCGACGAGACCTACAAGCTCGCGTGGCTGCGCGGCCTGAAGACGACCTACTACCTGCGCACGACGAGCGCGACACACGTCGAGATGAGCACCGTGAACACGCGCCAGCTCAACGCGGTGCCGCAGGCCGGTGGCGGCGACGTCGCGACGGCGGCCGCCGAGCCGGCGAGCGACGTCAAGTTCTGCGCAATCGACAACCCCGATTGCGAAGCCTGCCAGTGACGCTGCGGGCGACAGGCACTTCATGAGCATGCAACGATGCAGCGATGCGCTCGCTGCATCGTGCCGTTTCGACGCAACATTCCGATAATTCGAAGTCATAGGACGTACACAACATGCTGGTCTGGGAAGACGACGTTCGCCCCTCCTCGACAACCGCGACCCCCGCTGCGCCGAATCCGCTTCGTGACGCACGGTCCACGTCCCCGTCACCCCTCGCAACGCCCCTGCCGTCGATGCCGATGCCTGCGCTGGCGCCGGCCGTGACGGCGCGGCCGGCGGTCGCGTCGACCACGTCGACGGTGCCGAAGGCGGCCAGTGCGCAGGCCGCGATCCAGCGCCGCGTCAACGTCGCCGACAAGCGCATCATCAACGGCCAGACCGACGTCAACCAGCTGGTGCCGTTCAAGTACAAGTGGGCGTGGGAGAAGTACCTCGCCACCTGCGCCAACCACTGGATGCCGCAGGAGATCAACATGTCGCGCGACATCGCGACGTGGAAGGACCCGAACGGCCTGACCGAGGACGAGCGGCGCATCGTCAAGCGAAACCTCGGCTTCTTCGTCACCGCCGACTCGCTGGCGGCGAACAACATCACGCTGGGCACCTACCGCCACGTCACGGCGCCCGAGTGCCGGCAGTTCCTGCTGCGCCAGGCGTTCGAGGAGGCGATCCACACCCACGCCTACCAGTACATCGTCGAGTCGCTGGGCCTCGACGAGAGCGAGATCTTCAACGCCTACCACGAGGTGGCGTCGATCCGCGACAAGGACGAGTTCCTGATCCCGTTCATCGACGCGATCATGGACCCGCACTTCACGACCGGCACCCCCGAGGCCGACCAGACGCTGCTCAAGAGCCTGATCGTCTTCGCCTGCCTGATGGAAGGCCTGTTCTTCTACGTCGGCTTCACGCAGATCCTGGCGCTCGGCCGGCAGAACAAGATGACGGGCGCGGCCGAGCAGTACCAGTACATCCTGCGCGACGAGTCGATGCACTGCAACTTCGGCATCGACCTGATCAACGCGATCAAGCTGGAGAACCCGCACCTGTGGACGCCTCAGTTCAAGGCCGAGATCAAGGCCCTGTTCCAGAAGGCGGTCGAGCTCGAGTACCGCTACGCCGAGGACACGATGCCGCGCGGCGTGCTCGGCCTCAACGCCTCGATGTTCAAGGGCTACCTGCGCTACATCGCCAATCGGCGCGCGACGCAGATCGGCCTCGAGGAGCT
>JALOSD010000124.1 GCA_025458585.1 Burkholderiaceae bacterium
TCAGCGCGTCGCGCGTGGCCTGCGCGGCGCGGCGCGCGGCGGCGGCGAAGTCGGCGTCGGCGCCGGCGTAGAGCACCGCGCGCGAACTGTTGACGACGATCGGCCCGTCGGGCCGCCAGCCGGCGCGCACGGTGGCCGCGGCGTCGCCGCCCTGCGCGCCGACGCCGGGGATCAGCAGCGGCAGCGTCGGCGCGAGCTCGCGCACGCGCGCGACCTCGGCCGGGTACGTCGCACCGACGACCAGGCCGAGCTCGCCGCTGCGGTTCCACGGGCCCGCGGCCAGTCGCGCCACGCGCTCGTAGACGCGTTCGCCGCCTTCGAGCGCCTGCGCCTGCAGGTCGTCGCCGCCGGGGTTGGACGTGCGGCACAGCAGGATCGCGCCCTTGCCCGGCCAGCGCAGGAACGGCTCGACCGAATCGAAGCCCATGAACGGCGACAGCGTGACGGCGTCGGCACGGTAGCGCTCGAAGGCCTCGCGCGCGTACTGCTCGGCGGTGGCGCCGATGTCGCCGCGCTTGGCGTCGAGGATCACCGGCACCGCCGGCGCCACCGCGTGGATGTGCGCCACGAGGCGCTCGAGCTGCGCCTCGGCGCGGTGGGCGGCGAAGTAGGCGATCTGCGGCTTGAAGGCGCACACGAGGTCGTGCGTCGCGTCGACGATCGCGGCGCAGAAGTCGAAGATGCGCGCCGCGTCGCCGCGCCAGGCGAGCGGGAACTTCGCCGGCTCGGGATCGAGGCCGACGCACAGCATCGAGTCGTGCGCAGCGGTGGCGGCGCGCAGCAGCGCCGTGAAGCTCGTCGGTCGCGTCGTCATCGGGTCGGCTGCAGGTGGAGAAAGCGCACGAGGTCGCCGAGTTGATCGTCGAAGTCCGACAGCGCGTGGTCGCCGCCTTCGAGCAGCTTCAGGTGTGCGCCCTGGTAGCGCTCGACCATCTCGCGCCAGTCGAGCACCTCGTCGCCCTTGGCGGCGATCAGCAGGTAGCGCTCGAGCCGGGTGACAGGCACCTCGAGGCGCTGCAGCTCGTCGACGAACTCGACGCGGAAGTGGACGTGCTCGTCGGGGTCGTGGAAGCCGGTGTGCTCGCCGATGTGCTGCGCGAGGTCGCGTGCCGGGTGCACGGCGGGGTTGAGCAACACGGCGGGGCAGCCGGTGCGCTCGGCGACCCAGGTCGCGTAGTAGCCGCCGAGCGAACTGCCGACCGCCGCCATGCGCTCGCGCGGCCAGCCGGCGATCCCCGCCTCGACGAGCGCGATCGCCTCGCGCGGCGACGGCGGCAGTTGCGGGCACCACCAGTGCACCTCGGGCCGGTGCTCGCGCAGCCACGCGTGCAACCGCTGCGCCTTGAACGAGCGCGGCGACGAGCGGAAGCCGTGCAGGTACAGCAGGTGGGTCGGCGGCCGGTCGGCGCGAGGCGGCATGGGCGCAGTCTATCGGGCGTGCTGGGGGCCGTGCTGGAAGCGCGCGGACGGCACGGCGCGGAGCCGATCCCGAGGGCCGCGCTCGGTCGGCGCGGCCTTGCTACCCTCGGCGTCATGCCGTCGACGTCTTGGCCGCTCGCCCGAAGCCCGGCCGCTTCCGCCCTCGCCGCCGCGGTCCTGCTCGCGGCCTGCACCACGCCGCCCGCCACGCCGCCCGCCACGCCGCCCGCCACGCCGCCCGCAGCGCCGCCCGCAGCGCCGCCCGCAGCGCCGCCCGCAGCGCCGCCCGCAACGCCATCGTCGACCACGTCGGCGCCCCCCGCGTCGACATCGCCCGCGCCAGCGCCGGCCGGGCGCGCCACGCCGACGGCCACCGTCACGCCGCCGGCGGCGGTGGCGCCGTCCGCACTGCCGCCAGGCACCGCGCCGGGCGGACCACCAGGCGCACCGCCGGGCGCGCGGCCCGACCCGGCGGCGCCGCGCCCCTTCGCCGAGGTGATCAAGGACGCGCAGCGCCTCGACGGCTTCGTGCCACTGTGGCGCAAGGACGAGAAGGTCTGGCTCGAGATCGCCCCCGACCGCCTCGGCCGACCGCTTCTGCTGTCGGTCAACGTCGCGAGCTCGGTCGGCGAGAAGGGTCTGTACGCGAGCACGATGGGGCCGAGCTGGCTGGCCGAGTTCCGCCGCACCGGCAACACGCTGCAGCTCGTCGCGCGCAACACGCGCTTTCGCGCCGACGGCGACGCGGCGCTGCAGCGCGCGGTCGCCGAGGGGTTCTCGGAGAGTCTGATCGGCTACGGCACGGTCGCGAGCGCGCCGCACCCCGAGCGCAAGTCGTTCCTCGTCGACGCGAGCTTCCTGCTCGCCGACCTGCAGGGCTACTCGACGTCGCTCGAGCGCGCGTTTCGCATCCCCTACAACCTGGACCGCAACAACTCGTCGTTCACCCAGGTGCGCGCCGACGAGCGCCTGACGGTGCTGCACACGCGGCTGCACTACGCGACGCCGCGCATCCCGGCGCCGCCCGCCGTGCTGCCCACACCCGCGCCCGGGGCGCCGCCGCCGCAGCTGCCGACGCCGCCGGAGACGACGCCGGACCCGCGCAGCCTGTTCGTTGGCACCGTGGTCAGCCTGATGGCGCTGCCCGAGCCGGCGATGCGCGCGCGTGCGGCCGATGCGCGCGTCGGCCACTTCACGACGACGTACCAGGACTTCACGACCGACCTCGCACCCGACACCCGCGTGCGGCTCGTCAACCGCTGGCGGCTCGAGAAGAAGGACCCGCAGGCCGAACTGTCGGAGCCAGTGCAGCCGATCGTGTTCTGGATCGACCGCAACGTGCCCGCGCGCTACCGCGCCGCCGTCGAGGCCGGCGTGCTCGAGTGGAACCGGGCCTTCGAGCGCATCGGGTTCCGCGACGCGCTCGTCGTGCGCCAGCAGGCCGACGACGCGCCGTTCGACACGATGGACAGCGCGCACGCGTCGATCCGCTGGCAGCTCGGTGCCGACATCGGGTTCGCGCGCGGCCCGAGCCGCGCCGACCCGCGCACCGGCGAGATCGTCGACGCCGACATCACGATGAGCGACGTCTTCGGGCGCGGCGCGCGGCGCATCGTCGTCGAGCAGGTCGGCGCGCAGGCGACGAGCGACGCGCGGCTGGCCGCCCTCGCGGCGCAGTGGCAGGGCGGGGCGGCAGTGCACGAGGCCTGCACCTACGCGCTCGACGCCGCGGCCGAGCTCGCGTTCGCGCTCGACCTGCTCGAGGCGCGCGGCGAGCTCGATCCCGCCAGTCCCGAGGCCGAGGCCTTCGTGCAGGCCGTCGTGCGCGAGACGATCGTGCACGAGGTCGGCCACGCGCTCGGCCTGACGCACAACTTCCGCGCCTCGACGACGATCGCGCGCGAGCAGCTGCGCGCGCCCGCGGCGGGTCCGGTGGCGCTGTCGGGCTCGGTGATGGACTACAACCCGATCAACCTGCCGCTCGCCGGCGAGCCGCGCCCGTCGCTGGTGCACGCCGGCCTCGGCACCTACGACTTCTGGGCGATCGAGTACGCCTACCGGCCGCTCGGCGAGGCCGACGAGAAGGCGGCGCTCGAGGCGATCGCCGCGCGCGGGCGCGAGCCGGCGCTGGCGTTCGGCGACGACGTCGACGCCAGCGGGCTCGACCCTCGCGTCAACCGCTTCGACCTCGGCGACGATCCGCTTGCGTTCTACGCCCGCCGCATCGAGCTGTCGCGCGAGCTGTGGCAGCGCACGCAGGAGCGCGGCTGGCAGCCCGGCGACGATCCGCTGCGCCTGCGGCGCACGCTGCTGGTGGGCTTCCGCCAGCTGCGCGACCTGCCGGCGCTGGCGTCGAAGTACGTCGGCGGCATGTACACCGAGCGCGACCGGCCGGGCGGCGAGCGCGCGACGTTCCGCCCGGTCGAGCCCGAGCGCCAGCGCGAGGCGCTGGCACTGCTGACCGATACGCTGTTCGGCGTCGACAGCTTCCGCTTCCGCCCCGAGTTCCTCGCCAGCCTGCCGCCCGACTTTGCCGAGTTCGGCCCGGGCCGCGGCGGGCCGGTGAGCATTCCGCAGGCGGTGCTGCAGCTGCAGACGGCGTCGATGGACCGTCTGCTCGACGCCGGCACCGCGCAACGCCTGCTCGAGCTGCCGCTGTACCTGCCGGGCGACGAACGCAAGGCGGCGATCACGCTGCACGAGGTCTACGCGACGCTGCAGCAGGCCGTGTGGCGCGAGCTGAAGGCCGGCAGCAGCGTTGAGCCGATGCGCCGCAGCCTGCAGCGCGAGCACCTCAAGCGTGTGCAGGCGGTGCTCACGCGCACGCCGCCGGGCCTGCCGGCCGACGCGCTGAGCCTGCAGCGCCTCCTCGCGACCGAGCTGCAGCGCGACCTGCAGCGCGCCGCCGCGCGGCCCGGCCTCGCGATCGAGACGAAGGCGCACCTCGCCGACAGCCTCGCGCTGCTGACCGAGGCGCTTCGGGCGTCGCTGCTGCGGCAGTGAGCCCGCGCCGGCGCGGTGCCGCTCAGCGCGCCAGCGCGGCGAGCAGCTTGGCGTGGATGCCGCCGAAGCCGCCGTTGCTCATCACGAGCACGTGGTCGCCCGGCCTGGCTGCGCGGCGCACCGCGGCGACGATCGCGTCGACCGTGTCGCCGACCACCGCCGGCGGATCGACCGGGGCCAGAGCGTCGCGCGGATCCCAGCCGAGGCCGCCGGCGTGACAGAAGACGAGGTCGGCCTCGTCGAGCGCCCACGGCAGCTGTGCCTTCATCGTGCCGAGCTTCATCGTGTTCGAGCGCGGCTCGAAGACGGCGAGGATGCGCTCGGCGCCGACCTTGCGCCGCAGGCCGTCGATCGTCGTGCGCATCGCGCTCGGGTGATGCGCGAAGTCGTCGTAGACCTTCACGCCGCCGGCCTCCCCGCGCAGCTCGAGGCGGCGGCGCACGTTCTCGAAGCGGGCCAGCGCCGTGGCCGCCGCCTCGGGCGCGACGCCGACGTGCTCGGCCGCGCCGATCGCGGCCAGCGCATTGAGCTGGTTGTGTTCGCCGAGCAGCGCCCAGTCGACGCGGCCGATCTTCAGGCTGCCGCGCAGCACGTCGAACGCGTGCGGCTCGCCGCGCGCGCGCAGCGCGCCGGGCTCTTCCTTGCGCGCGCCGAAGCGCTGGGCCTCGCTCCAGCAGCCGCGCGCGAGCACGCGCGCGAGCGCCTCGTCGCGCGCGTTGACGACGAGCCGCCCGCTCGCCGGCACGGTGCGCACGAGGTGGTGGAACTGGGTCTCGATCGCCGCGAGGTCGGGGAAGATGTCGGCGTGGTCGTACTCGAGGTTGTTCAGGATCGCGGTGCGCGGCCGGTAGTGGACGAACTTGCTGCGTTTGTCGAAGAACGCGGTGTCGTACTCGTCGGCCTCGATCACGAACGCCGAGCCCGTGCCGAGCCGCGCCGAGACGCCGAAGTTCATCGGCACGCCGCCGACGAGGAAGCCCGGCTGCAGCCCCGGCCACCGCGAGCACGTGGCGCCCCGGCAGCACGTGCTCGGCGAGCCACTGCGGCCCGCTCGTGTAGCGCGCGCCGGCGTCGAGGATCGCCTCCATCAGCGGGTTGCCGCGGCTGACGACGTTGCCGACGACGAACTGGTCGGGCGCGAGCGCGAGCTGGTCGGCGCCCCAGCCCTCGATCAGCTCGATGCCGAGCGCGCGCAGCTGGTCGCTCATCGGCGGGTAGACGTTGGCGTCGCAGCCGGTCACGCGGTGCCCGGCCTCGCGCGCGAGCGCCGCCAGGCCGCCCATGAAGGTGCCGCAGATGCCGAGGACGTGGATATGCATCACCGGATTCTAGGAGTCGCCCCTCGGGCAAGCGTCGTGCGCTAAGGTCCGCGCATGGACCGTGCCCCGCTGGCCTGGATCGCCGAGCACCCGTTCGCGTATCCGCTGATCGAGGTCGTGCACCTGGCCGGCATCGCGGCGATGCTCGGCAGCCTGCTGCTCGTCGAACTGCGCACGTGGGGCGTCGGGGCGGCGCTGCCGGCGCGGCCGCTGGCGCGCTTCGCGCTGCCGGTCACGCTCGCCGGCTTCGCGCTCGCCGCAGCGAGCGGCCTGCTGCTGTTCGCGACGCGGCCGGCGGAACTTCTGGCGAGCAACACGTTCGTCATCAAGATGACGCTGCTGATGCTCGCCGGCCTCAACGCCGCCGCGTTCCACAGCCGCGGCAGCCTCGAACGCGGCGACGGCGTCGCCCGCGCGCAGACGCTGGCGTCGGTCGCGTTGTGGCTGGCCGTGATCGGCGCCGGCCGGTGGATCGCCTACGCCTGAACCCTCTGCACGACGACCCGAAAGGAGCCCGACGATGACGACCCCGATGCCCTGCAGGTGCCCGCTGACCCGCCGTTCGCTGCTGGTGGCGGCGGGCGCGCTCGCGCTGCCCGCCTTCGCCCACCACGGCTGGAGCAGCTTCGACCAGAACCGGCCGATCTTCCTGTCGGGCAAGGCGCTCAAGGTCGACTGGCGCAACCCGCACGTCGAGTTCGACCTCGAGCTCGACGCCGACCTGAAGCTGCCGGCCGACCTCGCGAGCCGGCCGCTGCCGGCTCAGAGCGCGCCGGTCGACGGCCCGGCGCTGCTGAAGGCGGCGCAGCTGCCGACGCGGCGCGACCGCCAGTGGCACGTCGAGCTCGCGCCGCTGTCGCGGATGAACGCGTGGCAGGCGCCCGAGCTGAAGGCGGGCGACCGCGTCGAGCTGCTCGGCTTCACGTTCACCGGCGAGAAGGGCGACGCCGTGCTTCGCGCCGAGTACGTCTGGATCGGCGGCCGGGCCTACGGCCTGCGCTCGTCGCCAGCGTGAGCGGGGTGTG
>JALOSD010000125.1 GCA_025458585.1 Burkholderiaceae bacterium
GTCGCCGCGGCGCGCCGCGCGGCCGCGCACGGCGCGAAGGTGCTGATCGTCGAAGCCGACCGCGTCGGCGGCACCTGCGTGATCCGCGGCTGCGTGCCGAAGAAGCTGATGATGTACGCGGCCGGCTTCGCGCAGGAACTGCAGCTCGCCGGCGGCTTCGGCTGGAGCGAGATCGGTGGCCGCTTCGAGATGACGCGCTGGGCCGACGCGAAGGCGGCCGAGATCCAGCGCCTCGAGGGCGTGTACCGCAAGCTGCTCGCCGACAGCGGCGTCACGCTCGCGGCCGGGCGCGCGATGCTCAACGGCAGCGGCAGCGTGCGGATCAGCGAGCGTGCGGGTGAGCGCATCGTGCACGCGCCGCGCGTACTCGTCGCCACCGGCGCCGCACCGTCGTTCGACGCCTTCCCGGGCCTCGACGCCGCGATGACGTCGAACGAACTGCTCGACCTGCGCCGTGTGCCGCCTTCACTGCTCGTGATCGGCGGCGGCTACGTCGCCTGCGAGTTCGCGAGCATCATGGCCGGCCTCGGCAGCCGCGTGACGCTGGCGTTTCGCGACACGCTGCCCCTGCGCGGCTTCGACGTCGACCTTCGGCGGCGCCTCGCCACCGGGCTCGAGCAGCGCGGCATCGTCCTTGCGAGCGGCGTCGCGATGACGGCGCTGCTGCGCGACGCGCACGGCTTCGAGCTGCAGCGCGCCGACGGCTCGGTGCTGCGTGCGCCGGCCGCGCTGAACGCGACCGGGCGCCACCCGAACAGCGCGGGCCTGGGCCTGAGCGCTGCGGGCGTGACGGTCGACGCACGCGGCGCGATCGTCGTCGACGCCGACAGCCGCACCACCGCCGCCGGCGTGTGGGCGATCGGCGACGTGACGCACCGCGTGAACCTGACGCCGGTGGCGATCGCCGAGGGCCGCGCCTTCGCCGACACCGAGTTCGGCCGCCGCCCCACGCGTGTCGACCACCGCACGGTCGCGAGCGCCGTGTTCACCGATCCGCCGATCGCCACCGTCGGCGCCTCGGAGGCCGAGGCCGCCGCACGCGGGCCGGTCGACGTCTACGAGGCCGAGTTCCGGCCGATGAAGATCGCGTTCGCCGGCGGCAGCGCGCGCACGTACATGAAGCTGGTCGTCGACGGGCTGAACGAGCGCGTGCTCGGCGTGCACATGATCGGCGCCGACGCGCCCGAGATCGTGCAGAGCCTCGCGGTGGCGCTGACCGCCGGCGCCACGAAGCGCGACTTCGACCGCACGATCGCCGTCCACCCCACGGCCGCCGAGGAGTTCGTGCTGATGCGCGAGCCGGTGCGCCGGCACGGCCACCCGCCGCGCGAGTCGGCGGTCTGACGCAGCCGGCGCGCCGTCAGGCCGCCGTGTCGGCGTAGGCCGACATCGGCACGCAGCTGCAGAACAGGTTGCGGTCGTCGTTCGCCGTGAGCGCCGCCGCCGTGTGCGGCGCGTGCTTCAGCGGGTTGTCGTCCTGCGGCCACTCGCCTTGCTCGACCTTCGCGATCTCGGCACGGATCGCGATCATCGCGTCGCAGAAGCGGTCGAGCTCGGCGAGCGACTCGCTCTCGGTGGGCTCGACCATCAGCGTGCCGGCCACCGGAAAGCTCAGCGTGGGCGCGTGGAAGCCGTAGTCGATCAGGCGCTTGGCGACGTCCTCGGCGCCGACGCCGCTCGTCTTCTGCAGCGGCCGCAGGTCGAGGATGCACTCGTGCGCCACGCCGCCGCCCTTCAGGCCGGGCACCTCGCCGCTGAAGTGGATGTCGTAGTGGTCGGCCAGCCGCGCAGCGACGTAGTTGGCCGCGAGGATCGCGACCTCGGTGGCGGCGGTGAGACCTTCGGCGCCCATCATGCGCACGTACATCCAGCTGATCGGCAGCACGGCGGCGTTGCCGAGCGGCGCGGCCGAGACCGCGCCGACCGGCGCCTTCGGGTCACCGTGGCCGGGCAGGTAGGGCACGAGGTCGTCGACGACGCACACCGGGCCCACGCCGGGGCCGCCGCCGCCGTGCGGGATGCAGAACGTCTTGTGCAGGTTGAGGTGGCTGACGTCGCCGCCGAACTGGCCGGGCGCGGCGACGCCGACGAGCGCGTTCATGTTCGCGCCGTCGACGTAGACGCGCCCGCCGGCCTTGTGCACGATCTCGCACAGCCGCGTCACGCCGGCTTCGAACACGCCGTAGGTCGACGGGTAGGTGATCATCACCGCCGCGAGGTGGTTCGCGTGCGTCGTGCACTTGGCCTCGAGGTCGGCGAGGTCGACGCTGCCCTGCGCGTCGCACTTGACGACGACGACCTTCATGCCGGCCATCTGCGCGCTCGCCGGGTTCGTGCCGTGCGCCGACTCGGGGATCAGGCAGACGTCGCGATGGTGGTCGCCGCGCGCGTCGTGCCAGGCCTTGATCGCGAGCAGCCCGGCGTACTCGCCCTGCGAGCCCGCGTTGGGCTGCAGGCTGATGCCGGCGTAGCCGGTGGCCTGCGACAGCCACGCGGTGAGCTGCTCGTTCAGCTCGGCATAGCCGGCGAGCTGGTCCTTCGGTGCGAACGGGTGCACGTGCGCGAACTCGGGCCAGGTGACGGGAATCATCTCGCTCGTCGCGTTGAGCTTCATCGTGCAAGAGCCGAGCGGGATCATCGTGCGGTCGAGCGCGAGGTCCTTGTCGGCGAGGCCGCGCAGGTAGCGCAGCATCGCCGTCTCGCTGTGGTAGGAGTTGAACACCGGGTGTGTCAGGAACGCGCTGCGGCGCACGAGCGCTTCGGGCAGGCGCGGTGCGAGGCCGGACTCGTAGCGCGCGACGTCGGGCAGCGGGCCGCGGAAGCCGGTGGCGAGCGCCGCCGCCTGCCACAGCGCGGCGAGGTCGGCGCGCGTCGTCGTCTCGTCGAGCGTGATGCCCACGCTCGCGTCGCTGGCGCGGCGCAGGTTCATGCCGCGCGACTCGGCGGCGGCGAGCAGCGCGTCGGTGCGGTCGCCGGTGAGCAGCTCGAGCGTGTCGAAGGCCTCGTCGTGGCGCAGCGCGACGCCGATCTCGGCCAGGCCCCGGGCGAGGATCGCGGCGTAGGTCGCGACGCGGCGCGCGATGCGCTTGAGGCCTTCCGGGCCGTGGTAGACGGCGTACATGCTCGCCACCACCGCCGGCAGCACCTGCGCGGTGCAGATGTTGCTCGTCGCCTTCTCGCGCCGGATGTGCTGCTCGCGCGTCTGCAGCGCAAGCCGGTACGCCGGGGCGCCGTGCGCGTCGACGCTGACCCCCACCAGCCGCCCCGGCAGCGAGCGCTTGAACTCGTCGCGCGTGGCCATGTAGGCGGCGTGCGGGCCTCCGGCGCCCATCGGCATGCCGAATCGCTGCGTGCTGCCGACGACGATGTCGGCGCCCTGTTCGCCGGGCGGCGTCAGCAGCGCGAGCGCGAGCAGGTCGGCGGCCACCACCAGCAGGCCGCCTCGGGCATGCACGGCGTCGGCCAGCGGCTGCAGCGCGCGGACGCGGCCGGTGACGCCGGGGTACTGGACGAGCGCGGCGAAGCAGTCGGCGTCGGCGCATTGCTCGGCCGGCCCGACGACGACCTCGATGCCGAGCGGCCTGGCGCGCGTGCGCACGACCTCGATCGTCTGCGGCAGCGCGTCGTCGGCGACGAAGAAGCGCTGCGACTTGCTCCTGCCCACGCGCATCGCGAGCGTCATCGCCTCGGCGGCGGCGGTGGCCTCGTCGAGCATCGACGCGTTGGCGATCGCCATGCCGGTGAGGTCGGTGACCATCGTCTGGAAGTTGACGAGCGCCTCCATCCGCCCCTGGCTGATCTCGGCCTGGTACGGCGTGTACGCGGTGTACCAGGCCGGGTTCTCGAGCACGTTGCGCAGCACGACCCCGGGCGTGAACGTGCCGTGGTAGCCCTGGCCGATGAAGCTCTTGAGCAGCTTGTTCCGGCTCGCGATCGCCTTCAGCTCGGCGAGCGCCTGCGCTTCGGTCACTGCCGGCGGCAGGTCCATCGGCCGCGCGCGCACGATGGTGGCCGGCACGATCGCCTCGATCAGCGCGCGCCGCGACGCGGCGCCGATCGCCGACAGCATGCACTGCTGCTCGGCTTCGGTGGGGCCGACGTGGCGGGCGACGAACTCGTCGCCGTTCTCGAGTTCGGCGAGCGGGGGCAGGGCGGACATCAGCATGGGGCGTCCCGGGTGGTGCAGGCAGGGGTCAGAGCGTCTTCAGCAGCGCGTCGTAGGCGGGCGGGTCCATCAGCTCGTCGAACTGTTCCATGTGCGTGACGTGCACCTTGAAGAACCAGCCTTCGCCCATCGGGTCCTTGTTCGCGAGCGCCGGGTCGGCGCGCAGCGCCTCGTTGACCTCGACGACTTCGCCTTCGACCGGCATGTAGAGGTCGGCCGCGGCCTTGACCGACTCGACGACGCCGGCGACCTCGCCCTTCTTGTAGGTGCGGCCGACCTCGGGCAGGTCGACGTAGACGACGTCGCCGAGCGCGTCCTGCGCGTGCAGCGTGATGCCGACGACGGCGGCCTCGTGGTCCTCGATGTTGATCCACTCGTGGTCGGGGGTGAACTTGGTCGTCATGAGGGGCTCCTGTCGGGGGTGGTTCAGGTGCGGTGGTAGCGGTGCGGGGTGAAGGGCAGGGGCGTGACGCGCATCGGCTGCGGCTTGCCGCGCACGTCGGCCCACAGCTCGGCGTGCGGCTTCGCGTGGTCGACGCTGACGTAGCCCATCGCCACCGGCACGCCGAGCGTCGGCGACGTGGTGCCGCTCGTCACGCGCCCGAGCTTGTGGCCGCGCCCGTCCTGCAGCGCCGCGCCTTCGCGCACGGGCACGCGCTCGAGGCCGGTGAGGCCGACGCGCCTGATCTTCGGTCCGTGCTCGAGCTGCAGCGCGATCGTCTCCGCGCCGGGGTAGTGGCCGGCGCGCCGCGCGCCGAGGCCGGCGGGCTTGACCTCGGGCTGGGCGAGCAGTGCGCGCGCGAGCGCGTCGGCCGACTCGGCGGGCACCGAGATCTCGAACCCGTCCTCGCCGGTGTAGCCGCTGCGGGTGACGAAGCACTCGGCGCCACGCAGGCCGACCTCGTGCGCGGCGAGGCTGAACTGGCCGCCGGTCATGAACGTGAGCGCCGCCACCGCGGGGTTCAGGCGGGCCAGCGCGGTCACCGCCTTCGGCCCCTGCAGCGCGAGCAGCGCCCGCTCGGGCAGCGGCTGCACGAGGCAGCGGTGGCCGAGGTGCGTCGTGAGGTGGCGCAGGTCGGCGTCCTTGCAGGCGGCGTTGACGACGAGCAGCAGGTCGTCGACGCCCTCGTGCAGGCGGCGCGCGACCATCAGGTCGTCGAGGATGCCGCCGGCGGCGTTCGTGAACAGCGCGTAGCGCTGCTGCCCGGGCGCGAGGCCGACGATGTCGCACGGCACCAGCGTCTCGAGCGCCGCGGCGGCGTCGGCGCCGGCGAGCCGCACCTGCCCCATGTGCGAGACGTCGAACAGCGCCGCCGACTCGCGGCACTGGCGGTGCTCGGCGAGGATGCCGCCGGGGTAGTGGACCGGCATCTCGTAGCCGGCGAACGGCACCATCTTCGCGCCGAGGTCGCGGTGCAGCGCGTGCAGCGGGGTGGTCTTGAGGGCTTCGGCGGACATGGCGTTCTCCCGAGGGTCGTCGCGACGCCACCCCCGGTGGCGCCTGACCCCCCTGTCCGCTTTACCTGAGAGATTGGCGGGGGCGCGAAGACGCCTGCCGCTTGCCCCTTCGGTGGGCCGCCCGCCATCGGGTTGGGCCTCTCTCCAGCGAGGTGACGCTGCTCGCGCAGCGCTTGCCAGTCCTTTTGCCTGAGCGTTCGAGGCTGCCTGCCCGGCAACCCCTGCGCCTTCGGCGGCTCCGGCGCGATGCCGGCGCTCTCTCCTGACTATTGGCAGTGTAGCCGAGCTCGCAGGCGCTCTGGCGCTAAGGCGCTCTGGCGCTACGCAAGGCGCGCGCGCAGCGCCCGCACGGCACTGTCGACGGTGGTCAGCACCGGCACGCCGCAGGCGGCCTGCACGCGCTGCCGGGCGCGGGCGAGGCTGAACTGCGCCAATGCGATCGTGCGGCAGCCATGGGCGTCGACGAGCCGATGTGCGGCCAGGGCGGCGAGCTCGTCGTGGCGCTCGAGGTCGCCGCGGTTCAGCGCGTCGAGCGCGCCCTCGGCGAGTGCCGTGCGCAGCACGAGGCCGGGGGGGAACTCGGGCGGCATCGATTGCAGCGTCGGCCCGAAGGTGGCGACCAGGCCGATCGGGCCGCCGTGGGCGACGGCCTCGTCGATCATCGCTTCGTTCGGCTTGAGCACCGGAATCGACGCGTGGCGACGCTTGACGGCGTCGATGCATGGACCGAACGCCGAGCAGGTGAAGAGGATGCCGTGCGCGCCGGTGCCCACCGCGTAGTCGGCGAGCGCGAGGAAGCGCCGCGTCATCGCATCGTCGAGGCCGTGGGCGGACGCGGCGAGGTCGGCCGACAGGCTGTCGTCGAGCAGGTTCATGCGCGTCGCTTCTGGCCAGTCGCGCGCCAGGGCCACGTTGATCGGCGCCACCGAGTGCGCGAGCGCGTGGATCAGCGCAAGGCGCGTCATGCCGTGGCCGGCCGCGGTGCCGGCTCGCGCTTCAGACGCGCGCGCTGCAGCAGGATCACGACGCCGAGCAGCAGCAGCGCCGGCACGTACATCCACTCCTTGGCCGGGCGGTCGGACGGCATCTCGATCGCCGTGATGCGAAAGCCCTGCTCCAGGCCGAGCTTTTCGGCGGTCGAGCCGAACTGCACGGCGGCGACCTGCACCTCGTCGCCGAGCGCCATCACCGTCACGCCGATGCGGCGCAGCCGCTCGCGCGCCGGGCCGGCGTCGCCGAGCGGCAGCAGCACGCCCTTGCGGACTTCCTTGCCGTCGAGGTTGATGCCCTCGACCCAGACGCGCTTGCGCTCGCCCGCCGGCGCCTTCTCGACGAGCGTCATCAGTTCGCTCGCCGGGCGCTCGTCGTAGGGCGGGTAGACCATGTCCCACCAGAAGCCGGGGCGGAACAGCGTGAACGTGACGAGCAGCAGCGCGATCGTCTCCCACCAGCGCGACTTGACGAGGAAGTAGCCCTGGGTCGCCGCCGCGAACACGAGCATCGCCACCAGCGCGCTGCCCACCGTCAGCGCCAGGTGCAGCGGTCCGCTGATGCCGATCAGCAGCAGCTGCGTGTTGAAGATGAACAGGAACGGCAGGATCGCCGTGCGCATGCTGTAGAAGAAGGCGGTCACGCCGGTCTTGATCGGGTCGGCGCGCGAGATCGCGGCCGCCGCGAACGAGGCCAGTCCGACCGGCGGCGTCACGTCGGCCATCAGGCCGAAGTAGAAGACGAACAGATGCACCGCGATCAGCGGCACCAGCAGGCCGGACTGCGCCCCGAGCTCGACGACCACCGGCGCCATCAGCGTCGAGACGACGATGTAGTTCGCCGTCGTCGGCAGCCCCATGCCCAGGATCAGGCTGATCACCGCCACCAGGATCAGCATCAGCATCAGGTTGCCGCCGGAGAGGATCTCGATCACTTCGGTCATCACGAGGCCGATGCCGGTCAGCGAGACGGTGCCGACGATGATGCCGGCCGCCGCGGTCGCGACGCCGATGCCGATCATGTTGCGCCCGCCGGCCTCGAGGCCCGCGATCAGGTCCTTCCAGCCGAGGCCGAAGGCGGCGGCGTAGTCGCCGCGCCCGCGCAGCATCGCGATCAGCGGGCGCTGCGTCAGGATGACGAAGACCATGAACATCGTCGCCCAGAAGGCCGACAGCGCCGGCGACATCTGCTCGACCATCAGGCACCAGATCAGCACGACCACCGACAGCAGGTAGTGCAGGCCGCTCTTGAGCGTGGGTGCCGTCTCGGGCAGCTCGAACACCGGGGCGTTGGGGTCGTCGAGTTCCAGCTCGGGCTGGCGCGAGCCGACCCACAGTAGCGTCAGGTAGGCGCCGAGTACGCCGACGCCGACGACGACGATCGCACCGTCGCCGAGCACCGCCTTGAGCCAGCCGATGCCCCAGTAGACGAGCCCGGCGAGCACGACGAACCCGCTCACCGTGAGGCCGAGCGACAGCATCCGCTGGCCGAACGTCGATGTCGTGCGCCGCGGCAGGCCCTGCAGGCCGGCCTTCAGTGCCTCGAGATGCACGATGTAAAAAAGGGCGATGTACGAGATGACGGCCGGCAGGAACGCGTGCTTCATCACCTCGACGTAGGGGATGCCGACGTACTCGACCATCAGGAACGCCGCTGCTCCCATCACCGGCGGCATGATCTGGCCGTTGACCGAGCTCGACACCTCAACCGCGCCGGCCTGGTCGCCGCGGTAACCGACGCGCTTCATCAGCGGGATCGTGAAGGTGCCGGTCGTCACCACGTTGGCGATCGACGAGCCGCTGATGATGCCGGTGGCCGCCGACGAAACGACCGCCGCCTTCGCCGGCCCGCCGCGCATGTGGCCGAGCAGCGCGAACGCGCTCTTGATGAAGTAGTTGCCGGCGCCCGCCTTGTCGAGCAGCGAGCCGAACAGCACGAACAGGAAGATGAAGCCGCTCGAGACGCCGAGCGCGACGCCGAACACGCCCTCGGTGGTCAGCCAGTAGTGCGACATCGCGCGCGACAGCGATGCGCCCTTGTGGGCGATCAGGTCGGGCATGTACGGCCCGGAGAAGGTGTAGGCGAGGAAGACGGCGGCGACCACGACCATCGGAAGACCGAGCGCGCGCCGCGTCGCCTCGAGCAGCATCGCGATGCCGACGATCGCGACCCCAAGGTCCAGATCGCTCGGCTGCCCGGGCCGGGTCGCGAGCTCGCGGTAGAAGAAGAAGAGGTAAGTCGCACAAAACGCGCCGACGAGCGCGAACACCCAGTCGAGCACCGGCACCTTGTGCCGCGGCGAGCCCGAGAACGCCGGGTACGCCATGAAGGCCAGGAACACCGCAAAGCCCAGGTGCACCGCGCGCGACTGCGTGTCGTTGAAGACGCCGATGCCGAGCGAGAACGGCAGCGGCGACGCGATCCACAACTGGAACAGGCTCCACGCCAGCGTCACGAGCAGGATCAGCTTCGCGACCACCGGACCCGGGCTGCGCCCGCCGGTGTCGGTGTCGGCAGCGAGCTGGGCGACGTCGATCTCGGCCGGGTCGGTCTTCTTCTTGCGCAGCATGGGCACTCCTCCGCTCCGTCCGACAGCCCGTTCAGGCCCCGGAAATCAAACAGGCCCCGCGCGTGGGGGCCTGCAGGGCTCGCCGGCACCGGCCGCGTGCATGGCGCGTGCCGGTGCTCACCGGGCGGACCTTACATCCAGCCCTTTTCCTTGTAGTACTTCGCCGCGCCCGGGTGCAGCGGCGCCGAGTTGCCGTTCTTGATCATCTCCTTCGGATCGAGTGCGCCGAAGGCCGGGTGCAGCTTCTTGAACTCCTCGAAGTTCTCGAACACGGCCTTCGTCAGCTCGTACACGGTGGCCTCGGGCACCTTGGCTGAGGTCACGAAGGTGGCCATCACGCCGTAGGTCGGCGTCGGGCTCGGGTGTCCGGCGTACAGGCCGCCCGGGATGTTGACCTTCGCGTAGTAGGGCGCGCCGGCGACGAGCTTGTCCACTGCCGGGCCCTGCAGCGGCACCAGCCTCGCGCCGCAGGTCGTGATCGGATCCTGGATGTTGGCGCTCGGGTGGCCCACGCCGTAGAAGAAGGCGTCGATCTTGTTGTCGCACAGCGCCGGGCCGTGTTCGTCGGCCTTCAGCTCGGCGGCGAGGGCGAAGTCGCCCGTCTTCCAGCCCATCGCGCCCATCAGCTCCTCCATCGAGGCGCGCGTGCCCGAGCCGGGGTTGCCGATGTTGACGCGCTTGCCCTTCAGGTCGTCGAGCTTGGCGATGTTCGCTTCCTTGCGCGCGAGCACGGTGAACGGTTCGGGGTGGATCGAGAACACGGCGCGCAGGTCCGCGAACTTGCCGTCCTTCTCGAACACCTTGCTGCCGTTGATCGCGTGGAACTGCCAGTCGGACTGCGTCACCCCGAAGTCGAGGTCGCCCGAGCGGATCGTGTTGATGTTGAACACCGAGCCGCCGGTGGACTCGACCGAGCAGCGGATGCCGTGCTTGGCACGGTCCTTGTTCATCAGGCGGCAGATCGCACCGCCGGCGGCGTAGTACACGCCGGTGACACCGCCGGTGCCGATGGTGATGAACTTCTGCTGGGCCAGCGCGGGCGCGGCCGGCTTATCCAGCGGGCCGACAAGCGAAACATTCTCACACCAGCGCGGGCGGTCACCCAGGCGGGTTTCACCGAAGGTCGCGACACCCGCCGGGCCGCTCAAGCGACGATCGGTGCGACGGCGACGTCGATGGCTGCGGTCAGACGCTCGACGATGGCGTCGAGCTCCGCGTCCGACACGATGAAGGGCGGCGCGAGCAGCACGTGGTCACCCTGCCGGCCGTCGACCGTGCCGCCCATCGGGTAGACCATCAGCCCGCGTGCCATGGCCTCGCGCTTCACCGCCACATGCAGCTTGCGTGCCGGGTCGAACGGGG
>JALOSD010000126.1 GCA_025458585.1 Burkholderiaceae bacterium
AGCGCGAGCGCGACGAAGCGCTGGCGCGTGCTCGGCTTCAGCCCCTTCAGCAGGTTCTGGTAGCCGGGGTTGTACGAGATCACGAGCATGAAGCCGGGCGCGGCGGCGATCGTCTCGCCGGTGCGCTCGAGCGGCAGCACGCGCCGGTCGTCGGCCAGCGGGTGCAGCACGACGGTGGTGTCCTTGCGCGCCTCGACGACCTCGTCGAGGTAGCAGATCGCGCCCTCGCGCACCGCGTGCGTCAGCGGGCCGTCGCTCCACACCGTGTCGCCGCCCGCGATCAGGTGGCGCCCCACGAGGTCGGCCGCGCTCAGGTCGTCGTGGCAGCTCACGGTGACGAGCGGCCGGCCCAGGCGTGCGGCCATGTGCTCGACGAAACGCGTCTTGCCGCAGCCCGTGGGCCCCTTGATCAGCAGCGGCAGGCGGCGCTCGAACGCGTGCTCGAACAGCGCGCACTCGGCGCCCTGCGCGGCGTAGAACGGCACCGCCGCAAGGTACACCAGCAGCCCCGCGAGGAACATCGTGCCGCCGGCCACGCGCGTCCAGTAGAAGAAGCGCAATTGGTCCTGCGTCGCCATGAAGGGCATCGCACCTTCGGTGGGCATGCGCTGCAGCCACACCTGCAGCACGCCGGCGGCGGTCAGTGCGAGCACCATCACCGCCATGCCGATCGTCATGATCCAGAAGCTCCACATCTCCCACGCCTGCGCGCGCCGCGGGTTCGCCTCGCGCCCACGCAGCACCGGCATCGCGTAGCTGATCATCGCGATGACGACGAGCACGTAGGCGCCGTAAAACGCCAGGTGGCCGTGCGCCGCGGTGATCTGGCTGCCGTGGGTGTAGTAGTTGACGGGGCTCAGCGTGTGGATGAAGCCCCACAGCCCGGCGCCGAGAAAGCCCATCACCGCGGTGCCCACGGCCCACAGCACGGCGGCCTGGTTCGGGTGCTCGCGGCGGCGGCGCTGCACCATGTTGAAGGCGAACAGCGTCATCATGAAGAACGGGATCGGCTCGAGCGCGCTGAACACGCTGCCCACCCACTGCCAGTAGCCCGGCAGCCCGATGAAGAAGAAGTGGTGCCCGGTGCCGAGGATGCCGGTGACGAGCGCCATCGTGATGATCAGGTACAGCCACTTGTCGATCACCTCGCGGTCGACGCCGGTGGTCTTGATCAGCACGTAGGCCAGCAGCGCGCCGAGGATCAGCTCCCAGGTGCCCTCGACCCAAAGGTGCACGACGAACCACCAGTACATCTTGTCGCGCACCAGGTTGCCGGGGTTGACGAAGGCGAACAGGAACATCAGCGCCAGACCCCACAGCCCGGCCAGCAGCACGAGGCTGATCGCCGTCTTGCGCCCCTTGAGCACCGTCATGCTGATGTTGAACAGGAACACCAGCGCGACGACGACGATGCCCAGCTTGGTCGGCAGCGGCTGCTCGAGGAACTCGCGCCCCATCGTGGCCAGGATGTCGTTGCCGGTGGCCGCGGCGAGCGTCGCGTACGGCACCAGCAGGTAGCCCAGGACCGTCGCCGCGCCGGCGACGAGGAAGACCCAGAACATCAGCTTCGCCAGGAAGGGGCTGTGCAGCTCGGTCTCGCTCTCCTCGGGCACGAGGTAGTAGGCCGAGCCCATGAAGCCGAACAGCAGCCACACGATGAGCAGGTTCGTGTGCACCATGCGTGCGATGTTGAACGGGATCGCCGGGAAGAACAGGTCGCCGACGACGTACTGGATGCCCAGCGTCAGGCCGAACACGATCTGGCCGACGAACAGGCCGATGGCGGCGATGAAGTACGGCTTGGCGACCGCCTGGGACTTGTATTTCAGGGTGGCAGCTTGCATGGCAGTTCCTGGTGATGGCGATCGGCGCTCAGCCTTCGATGTTGGGCGGCCAGTTCTCGGTGTTCACCCGGCTGGTCCACTTCAGGAACTCGACGAGGTCGTCGAGCTGCTGCTCGTTCAGGTGGAACTGCGGCATCTGCCGCCGCCCGGGCACGCCGCTGGGCTGCGCCTGCATCCAGCCCTTGATGAACTCGCGACCGCCGGCGTCGCCGCCGCGGCGCACGTAGACGTTGCCGAGCTCGGGCGCGAAGTACGCGCCCTCGCCGAGCAGCGTGTGGCAGCCGATGCAGTTGCGCGTCTCCCACACGTGCTTGCCGCGCACGACGGCCGGCGTCAGCTCGGCAGCGTTCGAGCGCGCGGGGATGCGGCTCTCGGTGTCGAAGATCAGCACCGCGAAGAGCAGGATGAAGAACGCGCTGCCGCCGTAGAAGATGTTGCGCGCCATCTGGCTGGTGAAGCCTCGGGCCATGACAGGACTCCTCGATGAGGTCGGGACGATGGCGATAGCCTACGGATCGGGTCGGGAAATTCCTTGAACCGGTTCAAGGAAGCGCGAGCCGCGACGCGCTTCAATGGCGTCGACCGCTTGACGGAGGCCGCGTCATGGACGTCATCCCCATCCCCGCCCTCGACGACACCGTGGTGCTCGGCGCGCTGCGCGACGTGTTCGACCCCGAGCTCGGCGAGAACGTCGTCGACCTCGGGCTCGTCGAGGCGATCGCGATCGAGCCGGGTCACCTGCGTGTGACGCTGCTGCCCACGAGCGCCACCTGCCCGATGGCCGAGCTGCTGCTCGACGACGCGCACGAGGCTCTCGGGCGCCTCGGAGCACGCTACGGCGTCGACACCGAGGCGGTGATGGACTGGGACGGCGTGTGGGATCCGCAGCGGCTGAGCCCCGAGCTGCGAGAGCGCTTCGGCTGGTGATCCGGTGGCCCAGGTGATCGACGTCCGGCCCGGCGCCGTGCGCCCGTCGACGAGGCGCGCCGCGCAGAAGGCCGCACATGGGGCCCGCAGCGTGGCGGGGACCGTGGCCGGCGTCGTGGCCGCGCTGCTCGCCGCGACGAGCCTCGTGGCGGGCCTCGGCGGCGGGCTCGTGCGCATCGGCGCCATCGGCGTGCAAGGCGCCGGGCCGGCGGGGCCTGCCGCCGCGGCGTGGCACGGCGCGGTGATGGTGTGCGGCCTGTTCGGCACGCTGATCGCGCTCGAACGCGCCGTGGCGCTGCGCCGCGGCCGTTGGGTGCCGCTCGTCGCCGGCGCGGGGGCGCTGGCGGCGTGGCTCGGGGCGCCGCCGCAGGGGCCGCTGGTGGCGTGGGTCGTCGCCGGCGTCGGTCTGGTCGCGCTGTACGCGCACGCCGGGCGCACGCGCGCCTGGTCGTTTCACCTCGCGGTCGAACTCGCCGGCGCGGCGGCGTGGCTCGCCGGGACGCTCGCGTGGACCGTCGGGTCACGCGACGCGGCGCTCGTCGGCTGGTGCGGGTTCCTGCTGCTGACGATCGCCGGCGAGCGGCGCGAGCTGACGCAGATGCTTCGCCTGCCGCGGTGGGCGCGCGTGGCCTTCGCCGGCATCGTCGCGCTCGTGCCGCTGGCCTTCGCGGTCGCCGCGGCCGGCGCGGCGGCGATCGCGGCGTGGGCGTGGTGGGGCGCTTGCGCCGGCCTCGCGCTGTGGCTGCTGCGCTTCGACATCGCGCCGCGCCAGTGGCGCGCCGCCGGCTGGGCCGGCCACACGGCGTGGTGCCTGATCGCGGGTTACGCGTGGCTGCTCGTCGCGGCCACGGCCGGCCTCATGCAGCAGCGCCTCGACGGCGTGGCCTTGCACCTGCTGCTGCTCGGCTTCGTCTTCGCGATGGTGTTCGGCCACGCCCCGATCATCCTGCCGGCGCTCACGCGCCTGCGCCCGCGCTACACGCGCTGGGCGCGGCTGCCGCTGCTGCTGATGGGCGCGAGCCTCGTCGCACGGCTGCTGGCCGAGACGGGCGGCGACGCAGCCCTGCGCGCCGCCGCGGGCTGGGGCCACGTCGCCGCGATCGCGTGGTTCGCCGCCACGATGCTGCTTGCCCTGTGGCGCGCCCGCGGGGCACGGCGATGAGCGAGGCGCCGGCCACGACCGCCGACGCGCGTGCCGTCGCGCCGGCGCTGAGCGAGCAGATCGTGACGCACTACCACGAGATGCACCGGCGCGACCTGCCGCCGATCGTCGCGCTGGCCCGCGAGGTCGAGGCCGGCGGCGGGCCGCCGGGCCTCGCCGATCGCGTGCGCGCGCTGGCCGCCGACCTCGAGCAGCACATGCGCAACGAGGAGATGCGCCTGTTCCCGATGATGGAACAGGGCGGCAACACGCTGATCGCGCAGCTGATCGACGACCTGCAGGTCGAACACAAAGTGCACGGCGACGAGGTCGCCAGCCTGCGGGCCACGCTCGACGCGCTGCCGGTGCCGCCCACGGCGGCCGCGGCGCTCGACCGCCTTCGGCTGGCGTTCGGCAAGTTCGCCGCCGATCTCACCCAGCACGCGCAACTCGAGGACGAGATCCTGTTCCCGCCGTTCGTCGCGCGGCGCGAGGCGACCCCGCGCCGCCCCGGGTCTCCCTGACCTGCACGGCGGCCAGGGCGGGCGCGCACCGGCCCCGCGGTGCTCAGCGCGTGCGGTAGCTGAGGTGACAGGCGGCGCAGCTCGACAGCATGTCGGGCATCGCGGCCAGCGCCTTCGTGGCGTCGCCGCCGGCGGCCGCGGCGGCGAACGCGCTCGCGGCCTTGTGGCCGTTCGTGCCCAGCTCGCGCATGCCCGGCGGCATGTGAGCGCCCGGCCGCGCGTCGAGCGGCATGTCGCGGTTCTTGCCCATCGCCGACAGGCCGAGCCGTTTCTCCGCGACCTCGCCGGCGTCCTTGACGCGGCCGACGCCCATCAAGCTCACGATCTCGTGCAGCGCGGCCAGGTTGTCGACCATCTCCTGGCGCAGGTTCTCGCGCGCGGCGGCGGGCATCTCGACGAACTGGCGCGTGTCCTGCGCCGCCGCGGCGCCGCCCGCGAGCGCGCACGCGAGCGCACACGCGAGGGCGGTGATCGAACGCTGGAACGTCATGACGAAGCCCGGACGAAGTGTCGAAGGCGCGAGCTTACGCGGTCCCGCCCAAGGCCGGCATCAGGCCGGATGCAGCACCGCCGCCCCGGCGAAGCTCCCGGCGCGCAGATCGTCGAGCGCGCGGTTGGCGTCGGCGAGCGCGTACGGCACCGTGTGCACGCGCAGCGGGACCTCGGCCGCAAGGCGCATGAAGGCGTCGCCGTCGGCGCGCGTCAGGTGCGCCACCGACAGCAGCCTGCGTTCGCCCCAGAGGATCGAGTAAGGAAACGACGGGATGTCGCTCATGTGGATGCCGGCGCACACGACGGTGCCGCCGGCGCGCACCGCGCGCAACGCGGTCGGCACGAGCGTGCCGACCGGCGCGAAGATCAGCGCCGCGTCGAGCAGCGTCGGCAGCGCGTCGTCCGACGAGCCGGCCCACACGGCGCCGAGCTCGCGCGCGAGCCGCTGCGCCGCCGCGTCGCCGGGGCGCGTGAACGCGTAGACCTCCCGCTCCTGCGCCACCGCCACCTGCGCGATCAGATGCGCCGCGGCGCCGAAACCGTACAGGCCCAGCCGCTGCGCGTCGCCGGCCTTCGCATAGGCGCGGTAGCCGATCAGCCCCGCGCACAGCAGCGGCGCCGCCTCGTCGTCGCGGTAGCGCTCGGGCAGCTTGAACACGTAGCGCGCGTCGGCCACGACCTGCTCGGCGTAGCCGCCGTCGAGCTGCCAGCCGGT
>JALOSD010000327.1 GCA_025458585.1 Burkholderiaceae bacterium
GCGTCGAGCACCGCGGCGCGGCGCGTCATGCTGCCGGTGTGCCAGTGCTCGAGCTGGCGGCCGGTGATCAGCACCATCGGGTAATCGGCGTCGGGGCGCTCGGCGGCGGGCACGATGTCCACCGGCACGAAGCGCGCCTTGCCGCCCTCGCGCGGGAAGTCGTGCGTGAACACGACCGCCTCGCCGGGGTCGCCTTCGTGCAGGCAGGGGTAGGTCACCGCGTGTTCGCGCTCGAGGCGCTCCCACGTGATGCCGGCGATGCTCGGCATCGTGCGCCGCATCTCGTCGAACACGTCGCGCACGTGGCCGTAGCGCCAGTCCAGGCCCAGCTCGCGGGCGAGCTGCTGGAGGATCCACAGGTCCTGCCGCGCGTCGCCCGGCGGGTCGATCGCCTGCCGGCCGAGCTGCACCAGGCGGTCGGTGTTGGTGAACGTGCCGGTCTTCTCGGGAAACGCACTTGCCGGCAGCACGACGTCGGCGAGGTACGCGGTCTCGGTGAGGAAGATGTCCTGCACGACGAGGTGGTCGAGCGCCGCCAGCGCCTGGCGCGCGTGCTGCGCGTCGGGATCCGACATCGCGGGGTTCTCACCCATGATGACCATCGCGCGCACCTCGCCGCGCTCGATCGCGTGCATCACCTCGACGACGGTCAGACCGGGGCGGTCGTCGAGCTGCTGCAGCGTCACGCCCCAGACCTGCGCGGCGCGCGCACGCGCCGCCGGATCGTCGACACGCTGGTAGTCGGGGTACATCATCGGAATCAGGCCGGCGTCCGACGCGCCCTGCACGTTGTTCTGCCCGCGCAGCGGGTGCAGGCCGGTGCCGGGGCGGCCGATCTGCCCCGTGAGCAGTGCCAGCGCGATCAGGCAGCGCGCGTTGTCGGTGCCGTGCACGTGCTGGCTCACGCCCATGCCCCAGAGGATCATCGAGGCCTTCGACGTCGCGTACAGCCGCGCGACCTCGCGGATCGTCGCCGCGTCGATGCCGCAGATCGGCGCCATGGCCTCGGGCGCGTAGCCCTCGACGTTGCGCCGCAGCTCGTCGGCGCCGATCGTGCGGCTGGCGACGAAACCCTCGTCGACCAGCCCTTCCGTCACGATCACGTGCAGCATCGCGTTGAGCAGCGCGACGTCGGTGTCGGGCGTGAACTGCAGGACGCGGTGGGCGTGACGCGCGAGCTCGCTGCGCCGCGGGTCGCAGACGATCAGCTTGGTGCCGGCTCTCGCGGCGTTCTTCATCCACGTCGCCGCCACCGGGTGGTTCACGGTCGGGTTGGCGCCGATCACGATCACGACCTCGGCGTGCATCACGTCCATCACCGGGTTGCTCACCGAGCCCGAGCCGATGCCCTCGAGCAGCGCGACGACCGACGACGCGTGGCACAGCCGCGTGCAGTGGTCGACGTTGTTGCTGCCGAATCCGGTGCGCACGAGCTTCTGGAACAGGTAGGCCTCTTCGTTGCTGCCCTTGGCCGAGCCGAAGCCGGCGAGCGCGCGGCCGCCCGAGCGCGAGCGCCTCGTCCCAGGTGGCCTCGCGGAACACCTCGTGCACACGCTCGGGGTCCATCGCGAACTCGCCGCGCGCGATCGCGGCCTTCGGCGGCGCGTCGGCGCGGCGCACGAGCGGCGTCGTCAGCCGCTGCGGGTGGTGCGCGTAGTCGAAGCCGTAGCGGCCCTTCACGCACAGGCGGCGCGTCGGCGCGGCGCACGAGCGGCGTCGTCAGCCGCTGCGGGTGGTGCGCGTAGTCGAAGCCGTAGCGACCCTTGACGCACAGGCGGCCATGGTTCGCCGGGCCGTCGCGGCCGTCGACGTAGGCGATGCGGCCGTCGCGCACGTGGTAGGTCAGCTGGCAGCCTACGCCACAGTACGGGCACACCGACGGCACGCTGCGATCGGGGGCGGCGAGCGCCGCGTCGCGCGCGGGCATCAGCGCGCCGGTCGGGCACGCCTGCACGCACTCGGCATCAGCGCGCCGGTCGGGCATGCCTGCACGCACTCGCCGCAGCCGACGCAGGTCGACGCGCCCATCGGGTCGTCCATGTCGAAAACGATCCTGGCGTGCTCGCCGCGCCACGCGAGGCCGATCACGTCGTTCACCTGCTCGTCGCGGCACGCGCGCAGGCAGCGCGTGCACTGGATGCAGGCGTCGAGGTGGACCGCGATTGCCGGGTGGCTCGTGTCGGCCGCCGGCCGCGCACGCGCAGGCAGGCGCGGTCGACCCAGGCCCAGCGCGTGCGCCCAGCGGTCGACCTCGCTGTGCCGCGTGTAGGCCGTCGCGGGCAGGTCGGCCTGCAGCAGTTCGAGCACCATCGCCTGCGCCCGGCGCGCACGCTCGCTGGCGGTGCGTACGCTCATGCCTTCGGTTGGCGCGCGGCAGCACGACGGCGCGAGCACCCGCTCGCCGTCGATCTCGACGACGCAGGCGCGGCAGTTGCCGGCGGGCTCGAGGCCGTCCTTGTGGCACAGGTGCGGCACGGCGATGCCTTCGCGCGTGGCCACGTCGA
>JALOSD010000127.1 GCA_025458585.1 Burkholderiaceae bacterium
CGCGCTGCAGCGCCGGCGGGTACGCGTTCCACAGCAGGTCGACCACCGCGTGGCCGCGCTTGAGGTGGCACCAGGGCAGGAAGCAGAACACCGCCAGCGCCGTGCCGGCCTCGACGAGTTCGAAGTCACCGGGCACCGGGCCGAGCCCGAAGCCCGACAGCGCGCGCCCGGCGATGCTGACGACGCTGATCAGCGCCAGCAGGCACAGCACGAAGGCGCCGAACCACGCCAGCGCGCGGCTCAGGCCGTAGACCAGGGTGTTCATCGACGCAGGGCGATGGGGCGGCGGGCGGACCGCCGCCCCGGGGTGGGGCCGGCGAGACCGGGGATCACGACTTGGCGAACTTCTCGATCAGCGCTTCGGCGGCGGCGGCGAGCTTCGGCCCGTCGATGCCCTTGCCCGACACCTCGCGGTACCACACCGCGCGCACGCCGGCCGCGGTGCGCTGCCAGCGCGCCGTCTCGGCGGCGTCGAGCGTGACGATGCTGTTGCCGGCGCGCTCGGCGAGCGCGCGGCCGGCCTTGTCGCCCTCGTCCATCGCGCGGCCGAAGATCGACGCGGTGGCGGCGCCGCTGTTGTCGTCGATGACCTTCTTCAGGTCGGCCGGCAGTGCGTCGTACTTCGCCTTGTTCATCGCCACCGCGAAGGTCTGCGTGTACAGGCCCTTCTCGCCTGTGAAGCCGGTGTGGTTCTTGACGATCTCGTGGATCTTCAGCGCCGGCGCGACTTCCCACGGGATTGTCGTCGCGCTGATCACGCCCTTCGACAGCGCCTCGCCGGTCTGCGGCACCGGCATGCCCACCGGCACGGCGCCGAGCTGCTCGAGCATGATGTTGATGATGCGCGAGCCGCCGCGCACCTTCATGCCCTTCAGATCCTCGAGCTTGCGGATCGGGTCCTTGCTGTGGAACAGGCCGGGGCCGTGCGTGTGCACGCAGATCAGCTTGACGTCGCGGAACTCGTCCATCGCGTTCTGCTCGACGTAGGCCTGGAACGCGCGCGATGCGGGCTCGGCGCGCCCGCACGAGAACGGCAGCTCGAACACCTCGGACTTCGGGAACCGCCCCGGCGTGTAGCCGAGCACGGTCCACATGAAGTCGACGACGCCGTCCTTGACCTGGTCGAACAGCTCGGGCGGGCGGCCGCCGAGCTGCATGCTCGGGAACAGCTGCACGCGGATGCGCCCGCCGCTGTCGGTCTCGATCTTCTTCGCCCACGGCGCGATCGCGTTGGCCGGGATCGGCGCCTGCGGCGGCAGGAACTGGTGGAAGCGCAGCGTGATCGTCTGCGCACGCGCGATGCGCGGCGCGGCGACGGCGGCGGCCGTGCCGGCGAGTGCGCCGAGGAAGGTCTTGCGGGTCATCGTCATCGCGGGTCTCCTCTTGGGGGTGGGGCGGGGGTGGTGCTCAGGCCGCGAGCTGCTGCTCGAGCCGGTGCAGCACCTGGTAGCACGGCAGCACCTGGGCGACGCTGGCGTTCGGCTCGCGGCCCTCGCGGATCGCGGCGAAGAACTCGCGGTCCTGCAGCTCGATGCCGTTCATCGACACGTCGACGGTCGAGACGTCGATCTTCTCGTCCTTGCCGGTGAACAGGTCGTCGTAGCGCGCGATGTAGGTGCCGGTGTCGCCGATGTAGCGGAAGAAGGTGCCGAGCGGCCCGTCGTTGTTGAAGCTCAGGCTGAGCGTGCAGATCGCGCCGCTGGCCGCCTGGAGCTGGATCGACATGTCCATCGCGATGCCGAGCGTCGGGTGGATCGGGCCCTGGATCGCGTTGGCCTTCACGATCGGGCTCATCGCCTGGTAGGCGAACAGGTCCACCGTGTGCGCGGCGTGATGCCACAGCAGGTGGTCGGTCCAGCTGCGCGGCTGGCCGAGCGCGTTGATGTTCGTGCGCCGGAAGAAGTACGTCTGCACGTCCATCTGCAGGACGTTGAACTCGCCGGCGACGATCCTGCGGCGCACCCACTGGTGGCTGGGATTGAAGCGCCGCGTGTGGCCGCACATCGCGACCAGCCCGGTCTCCTGCTGACGTCGCACGACGGCCTCGCCGTCGGCGAGCTTGTCGCACAGCGGGATCTCGACCTGCACGTGCTTGCCGGCGTCGAGACAGGCGAGCGCCTGCGACGCGTGCATCTGCGTCGGCGTGCACAGGATGACGGCGTCGACGTCCGAGATCTTCAGGCTTTCGGCGAGGTCGGTCGCGACGTGCGCGATGCCGTACTTGTCGGCGACGTCCTTCGTCTTGCCGTAGTCGCGGCCGACGACCGAGACGACCTCGACGTCGGGAATGGTCCTGATCGCGTCGAGGTGCTTGACGCCGAAGGCGCCGGCGCCGGCGAGGGCAACGTTGATCGTCATGCCAACCTCCGCCGAGCCGCCTCGAGGAGGTTGGAGCCCCCCCGGGGGGCGGCGAACGCAAGTGAGCGTGGGGGCTTCATGGTTCGTTCTCCAGGATCAGGTGGCCGACGGCGGTGTTGCTCGCCGGCACGTGATAGAAACGGTGCGCCACGGCCGGCTTCGCGCCGCCCGCGACGTCGGCCATCGCGCCGCGCGCGACATCCGACATCGCGCCGCGCGCGATGAGCCACATCACGAGCTCGATGCCCTCGCTGCCGGCTTCGCGCACATACTCGATGTGGGGCACCTGGGCGAGGGCGGCCGGGTCGTCGATCAGGCGGTCGAGGAAGCGGTTGTCCCACGCGGTGTTGATCAGCCCGGCGCGCGCGCCCTGCAGCTGGTGGCTCATGCCGCCGGTGCCCCAGATCTGCACGTTCAGGTCCTCGTCGAAGCTCTCGACCGCCTTGCGGATCGCCTGCCCGAGTGCGAAGCAGCGCCGCCCCGACGGCACGGGGTACTGCACGACGTTGACGGCGAACGGGATGACCTTGAACGGCCAGGCGTCGGTCTTCGGGTCGAGGGCGCCGCACATCAGGCTCAGCGGCACCGTCAGACCGTGGTCGACGTCCATCTTGTTGACGATCGTCAGGTCGAAGTCGTCCTGGATCACGCTCTGCGCGATGTGGCTCGCGAGTTCGGGGTGACCCACGACCTTGGGCACCGGGCGCGCGCCGTAGCCCTCGTCGGCGGGCTGGAACTCGGCGGCGGTGCCGATCGCGAAGGTCGGGATGAGCTCGAGGCTGAACGCGGTCGCGTGGTCGTTGTAGACGAGGAACACGACGTCGGGGCGGTGCTCCTTCATCCACTGCTTCGAGAACTCGTAGCCGGCGAAGACCTTCTGCCAGTAAGGCTCGCCAGTCTTGCCGAGGTCGAGCGCCGCGCCGATCGCGGGCACGTGCGAGGTGTAGACGGAGGCGGTGATGCGGGCCATAGGGATGTCCTTGCGCGTCAGTCGAGCAGTCGGCCCGTGCCGTGGCCCTGCGGCTGGTGCTGCGGCTGGGCGCTGCCGTCCTCGCCGACGAAGCGGTTGCCCTCGGGCGAGCGGCCGCCGGCGACCATCATGTCGCGGTACTCGGCCTCCGTCATGCCGGTCATGCTGCCGGCCATCTGCTGGAAGCTCTTGCCATGGGTCGCGCCGATCTTGGCGAGGAAGTAGATGTTGCCTCCGAGCGCGATGCAGCGGTTCAGGTCGCCGTCGAGCACAGCCTGCTTCTGCGCCTCGCTCATCGGCCACTCGTCGAGGTAGGCGCGCCGGTCGGCGAGGTAGCGCTCGCGGTTGGCGGCCTTCATCAGGCTCATGCAGAACTGGTTCAGCCAGTAGCCCTTGCGCGACTGTTCGGCGTCGAAGATCGTCGTGCCGGGAATGTCGAGGTAGGGTTTGTCGAGGGCCATGTCAGGTCTCCCGCCGGGCCGCCCCAAGGCAGGCCTGCGCCCCCAGGGCCACGACGTGGCCCGTGCCGGGCCTTGGGGGCAGCGAACGAATGCGAGCGTGGGGGCGGTTCATTCAGGTTTCCTCCGGCCAGTACAGGCGCATCGGGTTGTCGACCAGCAGCTTGCGCTGCAGCTCGGGCGTCGGCGCGATGTGCGCGATGAAGTCGACGAGCAGCCCGTCGTCGGGCATGTGGTCCTTCAGGTTCGGGTGCGGCCAGTCGGTGCCCCACAGCACGCGATCGGCAAACTGCTCGACGACGCGGCGCGCGAACGGCACCACGTCGCGGTACGCGGCCCGTTCACCGTTCAGCGCTGGCGGGCCGCTGCGGCTCAGGCGCTCGGGGCAGCTGACCTTGCTCCACACGTTCGGGTGCTCGCGCATGAACTTCAGGAACAGGCCGAACTCGGGGCCGTCGATCGGCTTGCTCACGTCGGGGCGGCCCATGTGGTCGACGACGACCGTGGTCGGCAGTGCGGTGAAGAAGTCCCACAGCTCGGGCAGATCCTGGGACTCGAAGTAGATCACCACGTGCCAGCCGAGCTTCGCGATGCGCCCGGCGATCTCCATCAACTCGTCCTTCGGCGTGAAGTCCACCAGCCGCTTGACGAAGTTGAAGCGCACGCCGCGCACGCCGGCTGCGTGCAGGGCCTGCAGCTCGTCGTCGGTCACGCTGCGCCTGACGGTGGCCACGCCGCGCGCCATGCCGCTCGACGCCACGCAGGCGTCGACGAGCGCGCGGTTGTCGGCGCCGTGGCAGGTGGCCTGGACGATCACGTTGCGCGCGAAGCCGAGATGGTCGCGCAGCGCGAACAGCTGCGCCTTGCTCGCGTCGCACGGCGTGTACTTGCGCTCGGGCGCGTAGGGAAACGCGGCGCCGGGGCCGAACACGTGGCAGTGCGCGTCGACGGCGCCGGGCGGCAGCACGAAGCGCGGCTTGCTCGGCCCTTCGTACCAGTCGAGCCAGCCGGCGGTCTTCTCGAAGGGGCCCGTCGTGGGCTTGCTCATCGGGAGTCGTCCTTCGTCTTCAGATGGGTCAGGATGCGGTCCGCTTCCGTGCGCCAGTCGGCGCTGCGCGCGAAGCCGTTGGTGCCGCGGGTGCCGAACCAGCCGGCGTCGGCCGCGTCGGCGACCCAGGCCTGGCGCTCGGCGGTGCCGGCGGCCGACCAGGGTTCGAGGCCGGCCTCGCGCACCGTCTGCGCGACCTCGCGCACTTCCTCGGCGCGGCGGCGGCCGTGCTCGATCACGCGCTGGAAGAAGTAGGCGGCCTGCTTCTCCCAGTCGATGCCAGGGAAAGTCTCGTGCAGCGAGGCGATCACGGCATCCTCGACGCCGTAGTGACGTGCGGTCGTGAAGCTCTCGATGACCATCGCCTCGAGGCCCTTGATCATCACGCTGCGGCACATCTTCGTGGCCGATGCGACGCCGAGCCGGTCGCTGTGCACCTTCGGCGCGAAGCCCAGCGCCTCCAGCGCGGGCGCGAGCGCCGCGGCGTGGGCGCCGCCGAGCAGCA
>JALOSD010000328.1 GCA_025458585.1 Burkholderiaceae bacterium
GCGACGTCGGGCTACGGCGAGAGCCTGATCGACTACAACGCGCGGCAGACGACGATCGGCCTCGGCGTGTCGCTGTACGACTGGCAGTGAGTGCGCCCCCAGGGCCGGGCTGCGCCGAGCCCGCCCCCCGAGGGGGCCGAGGAAACCTGGGGCGGCCCGGCGCTTCCTCCAGAGCGTGGCGCGCGGCGCCGGTCAGGCGAAGTAGGCCTTGCGCACGTACTGGTCGACCATGCGCTCGGTGTTGAAGAACGAGCCGTTGAGCCCGATCGCGTGCTTCATCACGTTGATCCAGTGGTCGCGGTCGCGGTAGTACAGCGGCAGGATCACGGTCTCGAGCTTGTTGTACAGCGCCGCGGCGTCGGCGTCGCGGTTCTCGCCGGCAGCGGTGTCGTGGCCGTTGGCGATCGCCCAGCCGGTCACGCCCTCGATGCAGCCTTCGATCCACCAGCCGTCGAGCACCGACAGCTGCGGCACGCCATTCATCGCCGCTTTCATGCCGCTCGTGCCCGAGGCCTCGAGCGGCGGCAGCGGCGTGTTCAGCCACAGGTCGACGCCGGCGACCATGCGCCGCGCGAGCGCCATGTCGTAGTCCTCGAGGTACACGACCTCGAGCTTGCCGCGCAGCGCCTCGATGTGCTCGAACACCTTGCGGATCAGCTCCTTGCCGCCGCCGTCGCGCGGGTGCGCCTTGCCGGCGTAGACGATCTGGATCGGCCCGGCGGCACGGTGCAGCGCGAGCAGCCGCGTCAGGTCGTGGAACAGCAGGTCGGGCCGCTTGTACGGCGTCGCGCGGCGCGCGAAGCCGATCGTGAACACGTTGGCGAACAGCCCGGCGCCGGTGCGGCGGTTGACCTCGGCGATCAGCTCCTCCTTGGCCACCTGGTGTGCGGCCCAGATCTCGTGCCGCGGAATGCCGATCGCATAGCGCAGGCTCGCGTTGTCGGCACGCCAGGCGGTGATGTGGCGATCGAACAGCGCCTGGATCGGCGGCACGGTCCAAAAGCCGGCATGCACGCCGTTGGTGATCGAGTCGACCTTGTACTGCGTGAACATCTGGCGCGAGACCTCGCCGTGGCTCTTTGCGACGCCGTTGACGAAGTGGCTGTTGTCGAGCGCGAGGTAGGTCATGTTGAGCTTGCCGTCGAGGCAGAACGCGGCCGCCGCCTCGTCGTAGGCGTGGTCGTAGTCGGTCAGCACCTCGCGCAGCAGCCTGACCTCGGGCGTCATCTTCTTCAGCCCGCGCCGTTGCAGCTCCTCGTACCCGAGCTCGAGCACGAGCAGTGCCGCGTGGCCCTCGTTCATGTGGAAGCGCCTGAGGCCCGCGTACCCGAGTGCGCGCAGCATGCGTACCCCGCCGATGCCCAGGATGACCTCCTGCCGAAGGCGGTACGCCTCGTCGCCGCCGTAGAGGTGGTCGGTGATGCTGCGGTCGGCGTCGGCGTTCTCGGGCAGGTCGGTGTCGAGCAGGAACACCGGCACGACGTGCCCGCCCTGCCCGGTGACTTCGCAACGCCACGCGCGCACCGCGACGTCGCGGCCTTGCATGTTGACCGTCACGCGCGCCGGCATCTCGGTCAGCTCGTCCTCGACCATCGGTACGCTGCCGTCGGCGGCCGAGCGGATCGTGTCGCCGGCGAGCACGCCGAGGCCGCCGCTGTAGGTCGGCAGCGCGTCGGCGAGGCCGATCTCCATCGAGAAGTAGGCGATCTTGGTGTTGATGGGCATGGCGGCGGCGCTGCGGTGAGGGGCTAGGCCCTCACTCTACTGCGGCGGCGCGGCCGTGTGCGCGCCGCCGCCTTCGGCCGCCTTGACCTGCGTCAGCGCGTCGCGCGCCGGCGCACGCAGTCGAGGTAGGCGAGCCCGTCGGGCGGCAGGCCGCTGCGCTGCGAGGCCCAGATCATCTCGCCGAGGCACTCCATGATCTCGTGATGCGCCTCGTGCGCCGAATCCCGGCGTGCGGCGAGCAACTCGAACGCCTGGCGGATGCCGCTCGGCTGGTCGATCGAGATCTGCTCGCTGATCGACAGGTGCATGCTCAGGTGCAGGAACGGGTTCGTGCGCCCGTCCTCCACCTGGTACACCGCCGCCAGCGCGGCGTCGACGTCGGCGAGCTCGGCGTGGTACTCGGGGTGCGCGTCGATCCAGGGGGCCGCGAGCGCCTCCATCGGCGTCAGCGGCTCGCCGCCGCGCTGCTTGCGCAGCACCTCGCAGAAGAAGCGGCGGACGTCGTGCTGCGAGGGCTGGAACATCGCATGATTGTCGCAGCGGGTCTCGAGCCTTGCGGCTTGGCCGCCTGGCTCGACCCTCCGGCGGGAGGGCTGGACGCCGCCCGGCCCCGGGGCACTCAGTCGCCTGTGCGCCAGGCAGGCAGTCGCCAGTCGAAGGCGAGCGCGAGCACGCGCAGCGCCGTCGCGGCGGCCGCGCCGCCGACGAGCGCCCAGGTGGCGCCGACGCCCGCCGCGGCGAGCCCGACGACGACCCAGCCGCCGACGAAGGCGCACACCGCGTACGGCCGGTGGTCGCTGAAGGCGGCCGGGATCTGGTTGCACACGACGTCGCGCAGCACGCCGCCGAATACCGCGGTGACAACACCCATCAGCACGGCGACGAGCGGCGGCATCGACGCGGCGAGCGCGATCTGCGTGCCGGTGGCAGCGAACAGGCCGAGCCCGAGCGCGTCGGGCCACTGCATCGCGCGTTCGGTCGGCCGCAGGTGGCGCGCGCGCATCACGAGCATCGCGCCGAGCGCGAGCGCAAGCACGCCCCACGCGTAGCCCGCGTGCTGCACCCAGAAGAACGGACGGCGGTCGAGCAGCACGTCGCGCAGCGTGCCGCCGCCGAACGCGGCGAGCATCGCCACCGCGACGACGCCGACGGCGTCAAGCCGCTTGCGCGCGCCTTCGATGACGCCCGACAGCGCGAACGCCGACGTCGCGGCGATCTCGAG
>JALOSD010000128.1 GCA_025458585.1 Burkholderiaceae bacterium
CGGGCGGCCGCGTCGCCCATCTCGCGGTCGGGCATCAGGCCGAGATGGCGCTCGGGCAGCGCGAGCCGGCGGTCGTGGCCGACCGCGCCGAGCACGGGCACGTCGGTGTAGTGCTCGATGACGGCGCGCAGCTTGCCTTCGTGGCGCGTGCCGCCGACCTGGTTCAGGATCACGCCGGCGATGCGCACGTCACGGTCGAAGGCCTGATAGCCGAGCAGCAGCGGCGCCACGCCGCGCGTCATGCCGCGCGCGTCGATCACGAGCACGACCGGCAGGCCGAGGCGCTTGGCGAGCGCCGCGTTGCTGTTGCTGCCGTCGAGCGCGAGGCCGTCGTACAGGCCCTTGTTGCCCTCGACGAACGCGGCGTCGGCGCCGGCCGCGTGGCGTGCGAACAGCGCGTCGATCTCGTCGCCGCGCATCAGGTGCAGGTCGAGGTTGAAGCAGGGCCGCGCGCTCGCGCGCGCCAGCCACATCGGGTCGATGTAGTCGGGGCCCTTCTTGAACGTCTGCACCGCGAGGCCGCGCGCGGCGAGCGCGGAGGCGAGGCCGAGGCTCACCGTCGTCTTGCCCGACGACTTGTGCGCCGCCGAGACCATCCAGCGCGACGGCGAGACGGCGTTCACTCCTGCACCGCCTTGCCGGGCGCGAAGTCGTCCTGGGGCAGGAAGTCGAGCACGCGCACGCCGATCGTCGTCAGCACGAACGCAGCGCCGACGCCACCGAGGCCGAGCAGCCACTCGGGCCAGCGTGGCACGTAGTGCGCGACCGCGCCGTCAGCGAACGTGCTCGACACCTGGTAGCCGGGGAAGATCTCGAGCGGATACGCCTGGCCGCCGACGATGAACACGTACAGCAGCGAGAACGCGCCGAGCACGACGAAGGCCGCCGCCGTCAGCGTGCCGCGCGCGTCGCCCCAGCGGGGATGGAACAGCAGCACCATCGGCAGCACGCTGCCGAGCAGCACGTAGCCGACCCAGAACAGCGCCGGGAACACGCCGCCGTCGCGAAGAACGAAGGCGGCGAAGTCGGCCTGGCGCGCGTAGTAGACGTTGGTCAGGTGGTAGACCGCCACCAGATACAGCGCCGCGGCGACGAACACGCCGAGCAGCCGCGCCATGCGCCGCTGCACGTCGGCGGGCAGCGCGAGGCCGTTCCAGCGGTACATCGCCGCCTGCACGGCGAGGAACACGGCGAGCCCCCAACCGAACGACAGCACGATGAACAGCGGCGCGAGCAGCGCCGACTGGTACGCCTGCCGCGCGACGAGGAAGCCGAAGATCAGCCCGGTGCCGGTGGTCAGCACGAAACGCCACACCAGCGCCGCTATGCCCGCCGCGGTCGAGAAGCGGTTCATGCGCCGCTCGAACATCGTCCACAGGTAGATCGCGACGATCGTGAACATGCCCGAGTACAGCAGCACGTTCCACGCGAACACCGACGTCGGGTTGTAATGCGTCGCGGCGACGATCACGCGGTCGGGCCGGCCGAGGTCGAGCATCAGCACCATCAGGCCACCGGCGAGCATCGCCAGGCTGAGCAGCCCCGACAGCGGCGCGCGCTTCTTGTAGACGGGCTGGCCGAACACCGAGCCGATCGACGCGACGTTGAGCACGCCCGAAGCGCTCACGATCAGGAAGATCGCGAACACGTGCGGCAGGCCCCAGACGATCTGGTTGTCCATGCCGGTGATCGCGTGGCCGTGCACCTCCATCGTGTGCGCGGCGCCGAGCCCGATCAGCGTGACGAGCACGCCGAGGCCCAGCAGCAGGTAGAACGCGCGGGAGTCGGAACGCACCAGCATGTCAGAGCCCCTGGTAACGCACGCCGAGGTCGAGGCGCAGATCGGCGCGCAGCTGCGTCGTCGTCACCTCGCGCACGCGCTTCGAGATCTCGCTGTCGGGATTGTTGAGGTCGCCGAACAGGATCGCGCCGTGGCCGGCCTTGGTGCAGGCTTCGGCACACGCGGTCGTCGTCTGGCCGGCGTCGATGCGGTGCACGCACAGCGTGCAGCTCTCGACGCAGCCCTTGCCGCGCGGCACGTCGGGCTTCTGGTTCGTCAGCGGCTCGTGCACGAACGAGCGCGCCTTGTAGGGGCACGCCATCATGCAGTAGCGGCAGCCGATGCAGGTGTGGCGGTCGACGAGCACGATGCCGTCGGCGCGCTTGAACGAGGCACCCGTCGGGCAGACGTCGACGCACGGCGGCTCGGCGCAGTGCTGGCACATCACCGGCAGCGACTGCGTGCGCCCGGTGCGGATCTCCTTGATCTCGACCTTGCGGATCCACTGCGACGAGGTCGGCGTCGGCCGCGGGTCGAGCCCGTTCTCGGTGTTGCAGGCGTCGACGCAGTCGGTGCAGCCGCTGGCGCACTTCGTCGTGTCGATCAGCATCCCCCAGCGCACCTTCGGGTTCGCGCCGGCGCTCGGCGTGCCGGGCGCGGCCGCGCGCGCGACCTCGATCAGCTGGATGCCCGGCGCGAGCATCACGCCGGCAAGCCCGGCGGCAGCGACACCGAAGAAACCGCGTCGCGACGGGTTCGTCGGCGGCGCCGCGGGCGCGGGGGTGGGGCGATCGACCTCGTTCATCGCGAAATCACTGAGGGGCGGCCGGAGGCTCGGGCGTCGCCGCCGTGCCCATCTGCTTCAACTGTGCCGCCAGGCGCATCGCCGCCGCCGCGTTCGGGCCCGTGGGCACGACGGGATGGAACGCGGTGGGCGCGGGCTTCGTCGCGTGGCACTCGAAGCAGTCGATGCGCACCGCGGTGTAGGTGTGGCAGCTGACGCAGAAGTTGGTGTCGGCGGCAGCGACGCTGCCGGTGCTCGGGCTCGCGTGGCACGCGATGCAAGCCTTCAGGCTCGCCTTTGCGCCGCGGATGCCGCCGTGCACCGTGTCGTCGCGCTGGTGCTCGAGCATCCTCGGGTGCTCGCGGCGCATCGTCGCCGGGTCGGCGACGCACTGCGTGCCAGCCTTCGCCGGTTCGATCACCGGCTTGGGCGTGCGGCCGCTGCTCTGCGCCAGCGCCGGCGCGATCGCCAGCACCAGCGCCGAGGCAGCGAGCATCCGCAGCAGGCGCATGGCTGCTATTCCCCCAACCCCATCTGGATGTAGCCCGTGGGACACACGTCGTGGCAGATGTGGCAGCCGATGCACTTCGTGTAGTCGGTGTCGACGTAGCGGCCGGTGGTCGACTGCGTCTTCTTGACCTTGAACACCGCCGTCTGCGGGCAGTAGACGACGCAGTTGTCGCACTCGAAGCACAGCCCGCAGCTCATGCAGCGCTTGGCCTCGGCGATCGCCTCCTTCTCGGTGAGCGGCAGCAGGCGCTCCTCGAAGTTGTTCAGCGCTTCCTCGGCGGTCAGCGTGACGATCTTGCGCTTGTGACGCGCTGTGTACTGGAAGTGGCCGAGGAACAGGTCCTCGTGCGGGATCACGTAGCGGTCGGAACGGTTGTCGAAGTTGTGGATCGCGACGTTGCTGCTGTCGGTGCCGCGGATCGGCTCGTGCACCTCGGACAACAAGAGGCCCTTCTCGACCAGCTTGCGGTTGATGTCCCAGGTGTGGACGTCGATCTTCGGCCTCTTGTCCATCGGCTCGCCGGCGAGGAAGCGGTCGATGCCGTCGGCGGCGATCGCGCCGTGGCCGATCGCGGTCGTCAGCAGGTGCGGGCGCACGACGTCGCCGCCGACGAACATCCCGGCCTGGTCCTTGACCTGGTAGTTCTTGTCGGCGGTGATGCCGCCCTTGCCGTTGTTCAGGGTCTCGAGGCCGGTGAAGTCGACCGCCTGACCGATCGCCGAGACGATCAGGTCGGCCGGGATGTCCTCGTCGGTGCCCTCGATCATCTTGATCTCGAGCCGACCACCCTTGACCGTGGCCTCGCAACGTGCAACGCGCAGCGCGACCGCGCGACCGGAGTCGTCGCGCACGACGGCTACCGGCGCGAGCCCGCCGCGGATCGCGATGCCTTCGGCCAGCGCATGCTCGACCTCGTGCCGGCTCGCCTGCATCTTGTCGACGGCGAAGATCGACGTCAGCGTCACCTCGGCGCCCTGGCGCGCCGAGACGGAGGCGACGTCGTGCGCGACGTGGCCGGCAATCGCCAGCTCGGGGCGGTCGCTCTCGCGGATCTGCTCGATGTGGCCCAGCCGCCGCGCGACGGTGGCGACGTCGATCGACGTGTCGCCGCCGCCGACGACGACGACGCGCTTGCCGACGTAGCGAAGCCGCCCGTCGTTGAACGCCTTCAGGAACGCGGTCGCGGTGACGCAGTTGGGCGCCTCGGAGCCTTCGACCGGCAGCGGGCGGCCGCTTTGCGCGCCCATGCCGAGGAATACGGCGTCGAACTCCTGCTTGATCTGCTCGAGCGTGACGTCGGTGCCGATGCGCGTGTTCGGCCGCGCCTCGACGCCGAGGTCGAGGATGCGCTGGATCTCGGCGTCGAGCACCTGGCGCGGCGTGCGGAAGCCGGGGATGCCGTAGCGCATCATGCCGCCGAGCTCGGCGCGCTCGTCGAAGATCGTCACCGCATGGCCCTTGCGCGCGAGCTGGTACGCCGCCGACAGGCCGGCCGGCCCGCCGCCGATCACGGCCACCTTCTTGCCGCTGAGCTTCTCGGGCTTCGGGAACTGCAGGTTGTTGGCGATCGCGTACTCGCCGAGGAAGTGCTCGACCGAGTTGATGCCGACGAAGTCCTCGACCTCGTTGCGGTTGCAGCCCGACTCGCAGGGCGCCGGGCACACGCGGCCCATCACGCTCGGAAGCGGGTTGGCCTCGGTCAGGCGGCGCCAGGCGTATTCCTGCCAGGGCACGCCGGCCGGCGGCTTCTCGATGCCGCGCACGATGTTGAGATACCCGCGGATGTCCTCGCCCGACGGGCACGAGCCCTGGCACGGCGGCGTGCTCTGGATGTAGGTCGGGCACTTGTGCGAGTGGTCGGCGTCGAAGATCTCTTCCTGCCACCGGCGTGGCTTGTGGTCGCCGTCCTGGTAGCGGCGGAAGGTCAGCGGCTTGACCTCGGTGGCGGCGTCGGCGGACATCTTGAGTCTCCTCGTGGAATCGTGGGTCGGGGGCGGTGGCGGCTACTTGGCCAGGCGCACGATGCCGAGCGCCTTGAGCACGTACTTCTCGTAGATCGGCTCCGAGTTGCCCGTCTTCATCTTGCGCATGAAGTACTTCTCGAACGCGATCTTGGCCAGGTGCACCCACTTGCCCTTCTTGAACCAGTTGACGTTGCGCGGCGGGATCTGCGGCAGCGCGACGAACGCGGC
>JALOSD010000129.1 GCA_025458585.1 Burkholderiaceae bacterium
CTCAGAACACCAGCGCGACGACGAAGATGCCGATCATCACGAACGCGATCACGACCTTGGCGACGAGGCCCACCATCAGGCCAACCCAGGTCGCGACGCCGACGCGCGCGGCCTGCCGGTGGTCGCGCAGGTAAAGGTACTCGCCGACCGCCGCGCCAACGAGAGGCATGAAGAAAACGCCGACCAGCCCCATGAACAGGCCGACGACGGTGCCCACCGCGGCGCCGATCACCGCGAGCCGGCTCGCGCCGGCGCGCTGCGCGCCGAGCAGGCCGGCGACGTAGTCGAGCACCCACGAGATCACCGCGAGCACGCCGACCACGGCGACGGTGCCCCAGCCGACGTGCGCGAAGTCGTCGATCCAGGCGCCGAGCACGACGCCGGCGAACACGAACGCGGTGCCCGGTAGCGCCGGCAGCACCGTGCCGGCGACGCCGACGACGATCAGCAGCACGCACAGCAGCCACAGCAGCACCTCGACCACGATCACCTTTCGGCCCCGGGCGGGCGGCACGGCGCGCCCCTCGACCCGAAGACGAGGCATGATGCCGGACTTCGCGCCATCCAACCCGCGGCAGGGAACTCACACGGGCGGCGCGGTTCTCATGGCGGCGTCGCGGGATCTCCGCGCCGACGACAATCGACGAACCATCACGAGAGCCCGAGGATCCGACGATGAAAACCTGGTTGATCGCTGCGATCGTGGCCGGCATGGCCGCGTCGTTCGTGCCGCTCGACGCCGAGGCCAAGCGCTTCGGCGGCGGCAAGTCCAGCGGCATGCAGCGCGACATGCCGACCCGCTCGGCGCCCGACGCGCCGCCGGCGCGCCCGGCCGCGCCGTCGCAGGCCGCCGCTCCGGCCGCCGCGGCCGCCCCGGCCGCCGGCGCCGCGGCCGCCGCATCGCGCCCCGGCTGGCTGGCGCCGGTCGCGGGTCTGGCCGCCGGCCTCGGCCTGGCCGCGCTGGCGACGCACCTGGGCTTCGGCGAAGGCCTGGCCAACGTGCTGATGCTGGTGCTGCTCGGCGTCGCGGCGTTCTTCGTCGTGCGCCTGCTGATGCGCAGCTTCGGCGGCGGTGCCGCGCGCCCGGCGACCGCCGGCGCCGGTGCGGCCGGCGGCACCGTCGCGCCTCGCGATTGGCCGCGCGCCGAGCCAGCGCAGCCGCTGCAGCGCGCGGCCGCGTCGGTCGCCCCCGCCGCGCCGGCGGTGGCGAGCAGCGCCGGCATGCAGCACCTGCTCGGCCCGTCGATCCCCGCCGACTTCGACCGCGAAGGCTTCGAGCGCATCGCGAAGATGATCTTCATCCGCATGCAGGCCGCGCACGACTCCGGCGACTTGAGCGACCTGCGCCAGTTCACGACGCCCGAGATGTTCGCCTCGGTGCGCCTCGACCTGCAGGAACGCGGTGCGGCCGCGAACCACACCGACGTCGTGCGCGTCGACGCCGAAGTGCTCGACGTTGCGCAGGAAGGCGAGCGTCATGTCGTCAGCGTGCGCTTCCACGGCCTGATCCGCGAGGACGAAGGCGCCGAGCACGACTTCGACGAGGTCTGGCACCTCGTGAAGGCCGACGAGCGGTCGTCCTGGGCGATCGCCGGCATCCAGCAGCACGCCTGACCCGAGAGCACGGCGCACGCGGCGCCCGCCGCGCGCCCACGCCATGCTGCGCCCCGTCACGTTGCCTCCCGACGTGCCGGGGCGCCTGTGGTTCTCGTCGATGCCGGGGCGCTTCGAGTCGTGGCCGGTGTTCCTCGACGCCTCGCGGCGCGCCGGGCTCGGCTTCGTGCTGTGCCTGAATCCGCTCGACGAGATCGCCGCGCTGTCACCGCGCTACCGCCACGCCATCACGAGCGGCGAGCTGCCGTTTCGCTGGCGCCACGCGCCGATGCGCAACTTCGGCCTGCCGGCGTCGCTCAACGACTTCCGCGAGGCGATCGCGGCGTCGGCGGCGGCGTTGCGCGGCGGCGAGGCGGTGCTCATCCACTGCGCCGCCGGCATCGGCCGCACCGGCAGCGCCGGCGCCTGCCTGCTCAAGCAGCTCGGCCACCCGCTGCCGGCTGCACTCCAGGCGGTGCGCGACGCCGGCGCGAACCCCGAGACCGCGCAGCAGAGCGGGCTCGTCGAGACGTTCTGACGAGACCGTCCAGACGAAAAAAAACCGCGACCGAAGCCGCGGTTCCTCTCGTCGGCGGGTGCCGCGATTACACCGGGCGGATGTTCGCCGCCTGCAGGCCCTTCTGGCCCTGCTTGACTTCGAACTCGACGCGCTGGTTTTCCTGCAGGCTCTTGAAGCCGTCGGCGCGGATCTCGCTGAAATGGGCGAACAGGTCCTTGCCGCCCGACTCCGGCGTGATGAAGCCGTAGCCCTTGCCGTCGTCGAACCACTTGACCGTACCGATTTGCATGTTGCTCATGATGAGTGTCCTTCTGGATGGATATGAATAAGCCACCCCGTCCGCACCTCGCAGGCGGGGACAGAAACACTCAAGAATCGTCAACCGGGAAATTCAAACCGGGCCGGCCGTCGGGGCTTGAGCCCCTGGGCGGTAAAGCTGAGAAGACCTTGAAAGAACGGTCTTGCGTATGTCTGTGCAGCAAGTATACCTCATTCGCGCCCCTTGGCCGCGAGGTGCGCCCGCGCGGCGCGGCTGCGCGCCTTCATCTGCTGCAGTTGCGCTCGGCGGTCGAGCGCCGTCCAGGTCTCGCGTCGCGCCTCGCGCAGCAGCCGCTGCACGTCGCGAAGGCGATCGGGCGCCAGCGCCGCGCGCACGGCGCAGCCGGGTTCGCCGTCGTGCCGGCAGTCGCGGAAGCGGCACGCGGCGGCGAGCGTCTCGATGTCGCCATAGGCGCTGCGCAGCGCGGTGGCGTCGGCGTCGAGGCGCAGCGTGCGCAGCCCGGGCGTGTCGATCAGGCACGCGCCCAAAGGCGTGAGGTGCAGCGTGCGCGCCGTCGTCGTGTGACGCCCGCGGCCGTCGCCCTTGCGCACCGGCCCGGTGGCCTGCGCCGCGGCGCTGCCCGCCAGCCCCGTCAGCGCGTTCGTCAGCGTGCTCTTGCCGACGCCGCTCGAGCCGAGCAGCACGACGGTGCGGCCCGCCGCGAGCCACGGCCGCAGCGCGGCGCCAGCCAGTGGATCGAGCGCGTTGACGACGACGACGTCCTCGCCCGGGCGCAGGCGCGAGCGCACCTCGGCGGCACGCGCCGGCGCGTCGGCGGCGAGGTCGGCCTTCGTCAGCACGACGACCGCCTGCACGCCGGCCAGGCGCACGAACGCCAGGTAGCGCTCGAGCCGGCGCAGGTTGAAGTCGTGGTCGAGGCCGTTGACGAGGAACGCGGTGTCGACATTGGCGACGATCGCGTGCCGCGCGATGCCCTCGGCGGCGCGCCGCACGAGCCGGTTCAGCGGCGGCACGCGTGCCCACGCACGCTGGTCGCCGTGCGCGTCGCGGCGCACGAGCACCCAGTCGCCGACGGCGAGCGCGTCGCCTGCGGCGCACAGGGCATCACGCAGCGCCGGCGCGACGGCGGCAGCGACGTCGCCGCCGCCGTCGTGCACGAGCACGTCGCCGCGCCGAACCTCGACGACGCGTGCCGGCGCCAGCGGGCCGGGCGGCAAGTCGGGCGCGATCGACGCCATGTGGTGCAGGATCGCCGCTTCGTGGGCGGGCGACAGGCCGAGCGCGCGCAGCCGCTCGGCCCACGCGGGGGCGCTCACCGCTCGCCCTCCGGCACGACCGCAGCCGCGAGTGCGCGCACCGGCGCATCGGCGCCGCGCGCGTCGTCGCGTGCGCGTGCGTCGGCGACGACGGCTTGCAGGCAGTCGCGGCGCGCCGCGCGCTGCGCCATCGCGTCGCAACGCGCGACCTCGAGCCGCGCGTGCGGCGTGTCGCGCAGCCAGGGCTGCGCGGCGCCGTCAAAGGCCGCGCCGACGGCGGCCATCAGCGTCGCCGAGGCGACGAACGACGCGACGACGATCGCCGCACGCGTCAGGAAGGACTTGCAGGGTTCGAGCATGGTGGTCGGGTTCGACGTGAAGATGGTCGAGGGCGGGCACAGGGCGCGCGCGGCTTGGGCGCGGAACGCGCGGAACGCACGGAACGCACGGAACGAATACCGGGGCATCGAAAGGCTCCGAGAGGTCGGCACAGGGTCAACACAGGCCAGCCCCAGCGCGAAGCGCGCAGGTGCGAGCCCAATGCCCTGCGCGACGCAGGGCACGGCGGGAGTGGAAGCCTCTGTCGGCCCGCGCGTCAGGCGGGCATGCGGCGGCGCGTGGCGCTCAGCCGGGGCAGGTCGATGCGGGAGGCGACGACACGGCGGCGCAAGCGTGGCGCCGGCCGCGCGGCAACGTCAGGACGTGGCGGCCGACAGGAGGCAGAAGCGCGACTGATCATCCATGGCGTCCTCCTGTGGAAGGTGAGGTTGGGAATGCCGCACCGGCAGTGCAGCGAGGGCGAAACTTTGCGCGCGCGGCTGAGGCGCGTCAACCCCCTAGGTTGCCGTCACGCCACGGGCCGCGCGACGCGCAGCGCCTCGTCGAGCACGGCGCGGTCGCCGACGTGGTTCGCGAGCACGAGCACGAGGCGCGCGTTCATCAACGCGCACTGCTCGTCGTCGAGGTCGCGCTGGGCGTCGATCAGCGCCTCGTAGAAGCCGTCGGGGTCGGCCAGGTTCGGTTCGCGGTTCAGCGACATCGTCGTCTCCTGCGCGGGGTCACTCGGCGCGGCCGATCGCACGCGCGATCGCGGGCTCGATGTCGGCGCTGTCGAAACCGCGCCAGCGCGCCGCCACGTGCTGGTCGGGGCGGATCAGATACGTCGTGCCCGGCCGGCCGTCGTAGCGCTCGGACAGCACGCCGCCGAGCTCGATCAGGTCGCTGCCCACGTGCAGCACGCGCGCGACGACGTCGCCAACACGCACCGCGTCGACCGCGGGCCGGCGGCCGAACGCGAGCAGCGTGAAGCCGTCGCCGAGCTGCTCGAGCAGCCAGCCGCGGCGCCCGTCGACGAGCACCGGGGCGTCGGCACACACCGTGCCGGGGCGCATCGCGCCGGCGAAGTGCGCCTCGTCGGGCGTGTTCAGCGGCGAGCGCGGGTACGGCGTCGGCGTCGACAGCCGGCCGCTGTTGACGAGCGGGCGCGCGAACGGCTCGGTCTTCGCGAGGCCGAGCACGGCGTCCCGATACAGCCGGCTGGCGCGGCTCTTCGGCGTGATGAAGTCGGTCGAGCGCGTGCGAACAGCACGCGGCCGTGGCGGAAGCGGTCGATGCGCCGGCACGCGAACTGGTACACCGACACCCACTCGAGCTCGAACTCGACGTCCTCGCCGAGCGCCGCACGCACGCGCTCGCGCACGCGCTCGGGCTGCTTCTCGACCTCGGGGTCGGTGTCCCAGCCGAGCTGGAAGTCGACGCGCCAGACGTCGTCGGGCTGCTTGTGCAGCAGCACGCTCTGGCCGCGGTGAAACGGGGGGTCGAACCAGAAGCGGCGTTCGGCCGGCATGTCGCGCTTCATCACGATGTCGGCGATCAGGAACCGGTCCTGGAAGAACTGGCCGCTGAAGCCGGCGCCGACCATGCGCCGCAGCTCGCTGTTCGCGCCGTCGCAGGCGACGACCCACTGCGCCTCGGTGCAGAAGATGCCGTCGGGCGTCTCGACCTGCAGCACGATGTGGTCGTCGCGCTGCGCCAGGCTGAGCACGCGGTGCTTCCAGCGCAGGTCGATGCGCGGGTTCGCCTCGCACGCGGCGACGAGCATCTCCTCGAGGTGGTACTGCTGCAGGTTGACCATCGCTGGCATCTTGTGATGCGCTTCGGGCAGCAGGTCGAAGGTGTAGACCGGCTCGTCGCGGAAGTACACGCGCCCGAGCTTCCAGCTCACGCCGCGCTCGGCCATGCGCTCGCCGAGCGTCGGCGTGCCGTCGCCGCGGCGGCCGATGCGGTCCCACACCTCGAGCGGGCGCTTGGCGTAGCACACGGCGCGCGAGCCGACGCTGACGGTGTCGTTGTCGTCGACGATCAGCACGTCGAGCCCGCGGCGGGCGCAGTCGAGCGCGGCGGTGAGGCCGATCGGCCCGGCGCCGACGACGACCACCGGGTGGCGTGCGGGCCGACCGCTACGCTGCTCGTCGCTCTGGCGGTACGCGTACTTCGGCCAGGTGTAGGTCTTCAGCATCGCGGCCTCCGTCGCGAAGTCAGTCGGCGGCGACACCCTCGAACTCGCCCTCGTGCAGCCACGCGGCGTGGCGCGGCGCGCGCTTTGTGCGGCTCCACTCGTCGATCATCTCGTGCTTGACCTCGTTCAGGCGTCGGTACATCTCGGGCGTGGCCGTCGGCGCGGCAAGCTCGAGGCGGTGGCCGTTGGGGTCGAAGAAGTAGATCGACTTGAACAGCACGTGGTCGGTGACGCCGACGACGTCGACGCCGGCCGCCTGCAGCTTCGCCTTCGTCTTCTCGAGCGTCTCGACGCTGTCGACCTCGAACGCGATGTGCTGCACCCAGTCGGGCGTGTTCGGGTCGCGCCCCATCGGCGGCGAGTTCGGCAGCTCGAAGAACGCCAGCACGTTGCCGGCGCCGGCGTCGAGGAACAGGTGCATGTAGGGGTCGGGCGCCTTCGTCGACGGCACACGGTCCTCGGCGATGGCGAGGACCAGCTCCATGCCCAGGTGCTCGCGGTACCAGTCGACGGTTTCCCTGGCGTCGCGGCAACGGTAGGCGACATGGTGGATTTTGCGCACGAGCATGACCGGTCTCCTCGGTATCGGAGCCATATAGTAACGAACGTTATGAATTGAGCCGACCATAGACCGAGCAACCCGGTGGGTCTTTTGCGTTTCGTTCACCGAGGTCCGTGGCCTCGCAAATCGTCGCATCCGTTACCATTGCGCGGTGGATCTGCAGCGCTTCTTCCCCTACCGGCTCGCGGTGCTCGCCGACGCCGTCAGCCGCGCGGTCGCCGACGTCTACGAGCAGCGCTTCGACCTCGGCCGCGACGAGTGGCGCGTGCTCGCGGCACTGGCGCAGGGGCCGATGAAGACGGGCGACGTGATCGCGCACACGACGCTCGACAAGATGCAGGTCAGCCGCGCCGTCGCGCGGCTCGAAGGCCACGGGCTGGTCGAGCGCGAGCTGCACGCCGACGACCGCCGCGCGCGCGTGCTGCGGCTGACGCCGGCCGGGCGCGCGCTGTTCCGCCGCATCGCGCCGCTCGCGCAGGCGCGCGAGGCCTTCCTCCTCGACGCCCTCGACGCTGCGCGAGCGCGCGCGACTGCTCGAGCAGGCCGGCTGACGGTGATCGTCCACTCCGACGACGCGATCGTCGTTGCCGACAAACCCGCCGGGCTGCTCGCCGTGCCCGGGCGCGGTGCCGACAAGGCCGACTGCCTGTGGACGCGCGTGCGCGAACGCTTCGCCGACGCGCTC
>JALOSD010000130.1 GCA_025458585.1 Burkholderiaceae bacterium
CGTCGCGGTGCTCGTGATCTGGTCGTCGTTCATCGTCGTCGCGCGCTTCGGCGCGCACCGCGAACTGACGCCGTTCGACATCGCCTTCGTGCGCTTCGTATTCTCGGGGATCGTCGTCGTCGCGGTGCTCGGGTGGCTCGCGTGGCGCCACGGCCGCCACCCGCTCGCCGGGCTCGGCTGGCGGCGCAGCGCAGCGCTGGCGGCGACCGCCGGCGTCGGCTACTGCACGCTCGCCTACAGCGGCTTCCTGTACGCGCCGGCGGCGCACGCCGCGGTGCTGATGCCCGGCTCGCTGCCGCTGTGGACGGCGCTGTTCGCCGTCGTCCTCGTCGGCGAGCGCCTCACCGCGCGGCGCGCGCTCGGGCTGGCGCTGATCGTCGCCGGCGACCTGCTCGTCGGCGGCGCGAGCCTCGCGCAGGCCTTCGACGGCGACACGACGTGGCGCGGCGACGCGCTATTCCTCGCCGCCGCGATGACGTGGAGCCTGTACGCCGTGCTGTGCCGGCGCTGGCGCGTCGACCCGGTGGCGGCGACGATGGCGATCGCGGTCGGCTGCCTCGTCAGCTACGTGCCGCTCTACGCGCTCGGTGTCGCGCTCGGGGCCTGGTCGAGCGCGCTCGCCACCGCGCCGTGGCGCGAGATCGCTTGGCAGGCGCTGTTCCACGGTGGGCTGTCGATGCTCGTCGCGGGCGTCGCGTTCACCTACGCGGTGCGCACCTTCGGGCCCGTGCGCACGACGATGGTCACCGCCCTCGTGCCCGGCATCGCCGCGCTGTCGGCGGTGCCCCTGCTCGGCGAGCCGCTGGCGCCGCACGCGGCCGCGGGCCTCGCCTGCGTCACGGTCGGGCTGCTCGTCGGACTGCGCGGCGCCGCGCCGGCGTCGGCGCCCGCGATGCGCGAGAAGGCCGCCTGAGGAGACCCGCCGGTGGACGCGCGGCTGGCGGCGATCGACACCTCGACCGAGCGCCTCGTGCTCGCGGTGCAGGGCCCGGCGGGCATGGTCGCGCTCGACGAGCCCGGCGGCGCGCGCGCCTCGGCACGCTTGTTGCCGGCGTTGCTCGAGCTGCTGGCGGCAGCGCGGCTCGCGCCCACGGACCTCGACGCCGTCGCGTTCGCGCGCGGCCCCGGCGCGTTCACGGGCCTGCGGGTGGCCTGCGCCACCGCCCAGGGGCTCGCGCTCGGCATCGGGCGGCCGGTGCTGCCGCTCGACGGGCTGCTGCTCGTCGCCGAGGCGGCGCGCGCCGAGCGCGGCGACGTCGACGACTGGTGGGTTGCGATGGACGCGCGCATGGACGAGGTCTACGCCGCTGCCTACCGGCGCGAGGGCGGGCGCTGGCAGGCCGTTCAGGCGCCGGCGCTGTGGACGCTCGAGGCGCTCAACGCACGCTGGCAGGCGCGGCCGCCCGTCGCGGTCGCGGGCTCGGCGCCGGCGGCGTTCGGCACGCGGCTCGCGCTGCCGCCCTCGGCCGTGCAAGCCGACGCGGCCGACCGCGCCGGCGCGCTGATGCGGCTCGCGCAGGCGGCGTGGTGCGACGGTGCGGCGATCGACCCGGCGCAGGCGCTGCCGCTGTACCTGCGCGACAAGGTGGCGCTGACGACGGCCGAGCGCGCAGCCGCGGCGGCGGCGCGCGACGGGGGCGGGCGGTGAACGCGTTGCCGCAACCGGCCGTCGAGCCGCCACCGTCGCTGCTGCCGATGCGGTTGGCCGACGTCGACGAGGTGCACGCCCTCGAGGCGCGCGCCTACAGCTTTCCGTGGACGCGCGGCAACTTCGTCGACTCGCTCGTCGCCGGCCACCTCGCCGAGGTGCTGCGCGACGCCGACGGCACGCTCGTCGGCTACTGGCTGGCGATGCCCGGCGTCGACGAGATGCACCTGCTCAACCTCGCGGTGGCGCCCGAGCACCAGCACCGCGGCCATGCGCGGTGCATGCTCGACGCGCTGGTGCAGCGCTGCCGCGCGCTCGGCGCGCATGCGCTGTGGCTCGAGGTGCGCGAGAGCAACGAGCGCGCGCAGGCGCTGTACCGGCGCTACGGCTTCGTCGCCGTCGGCCGCCGGCGCGGCTACTACCCGGCGGCGCGCGGGCGGCGCGAAGACGCCATCGTGATGAGCCTGGCGATCGCGCCGGCGCGCGGAGGCGGCGGTGCGGTGGACTGAACGCCAGCGCGCCATGCTGCGCGAGATGGGGCTCGAGGCGTGGGCGCCGCCGGCGGCGGCGCCGGGCGCGGCGCCGGCCGCGCCGAGCGAGCCGGGTGAGCCGGGTGAGCCGGTCGCGGCGACGGCCCGCCCGGCGCCCGCGCCGGCCGCGGTGCGCCCGGTCGTCACGACGCCGCCGCCGGCACCCGCCCCTGCGGCGGCCGAGCCGTCGCCACGCCCCGACCGCGACCTGATCGCCACGCTCGACTGGCCGGCGCTGCGCGAGGCGGTGGCGAACTGCCGCGCTTGCGCGCTGCACGCGAGCCGGCGCCAGACCGTGTTCGGCGTCGGCCACGAGCGTGCGCACTGGATGATCGTCGGCGAGGCGCCGGGCGAGCAGGAGGACCTGAAGGGCGAGCCCTTCGTCGGCCCGGCCGGCCGCCTGCTCGACGCGATGCTCGCCGCGCTCGACCTGACGCGCGCGCCCGACACGCCCGAGCGCCAGGTCTACATCGCGAACACGCTCAAGTGCCGCCCCCCGGGCAACCGCAACCCGCAGCCCGAGGAGATGGCGCGCTGCGAGTCATTCCTCGTGCGCCAGATCCGGCTCGTGCAGCCGCGCATCATCGTCGCGATGGGCCGCTTCGCGGTGCAGGCGCTGCTGCGCACCGGCGACGCGATCGGCCGCCTGCGCGGTCGCGTGCACGAGTACGAGGGCGTGCCGCTCGTCGTCACCTACCACCCGGCGTACCTTCTGCGCCAGCCGGCCGACAAGGCGAAGGCGTGGGACGACCTGTGCCTGGCGGCGCAGGTGCTCGACACGCGGCGCAGCGCCGACGCGCCGTAGCGTTGGGCTCAGTTGCCGGTGGCCTTGAGCTTCTTCGGCCGCTTCCAGCCGGCGATCGTCACCTGCTTGCCGCGCGCGACGGTCAGCTGCCCGGCCGGCGCGTCGTAGGTGACGACCGAGCCGGCGCCGATCGTCGCGCCGTCGCCGATCGTCACCGGCGCGACGAGCACGCAGTTCGAGCCGACGTGCGCGTCGGCGCCGATCACGGTGCGGTGCTTGTTCGCGCCGTCGTAGTTCGCGGTGATGCTGCCGGCGCCGTAGTTGACGTAGGCGCCGACGCTCGCGTCGCCGACGTAGGCGAGGTGGTTGGCCTTCGCGCCGTGGGCGAGCGTCGAGTTCTTGATTTCGACGAAGTTGCCGACGTGCACGTCCTCGCCGAGGTCGGCGCCCGGGCGTAGCCGCGCGTACGGGCCGACACGCGCGCCGGCGCCGACGCTCGCGCCTTCGAGGTGGCTGAACGCCTCGATGCGCGCACCGGCGTCGATGCGGCAGTCGCGGATCACGCAGTACGGGCCGATCGTGACGCCGTCGCCGAGGTCGACGTCGCCTTCGAACACGCAGCCGACGTCGATCTCGACGTCCTGCCCGCAGCGCAGCGCGCCGCGCACGTCGAGCCGCGACGGGTCGGCCAGGCGCACGCCGGCGGTCATCAGCGCGTCGGCGCGGCGGCGCTGCAGCCGGCGCTCGAGGTCGGCGAGCTGCTGCGGGCTGTTGACGCCGAGGGCCTCGGTCTCGTCGGCCACCGGCGTGCCGACCACCGGCACCTTGTCGGCCACCGCCATCGCGACGATGTCGGTCAGGTAGTACTCGCGCTGCGCGTTGTCGTTCTTCAGCGCCGCGAGCCAGCGCTCGAGTGCCTTCGTCGGCGCGGCCATCATGCCGGTGTAGACCTCGCCGATCGTGCGCTGCGCCGGCGTCGCGTCCTTCTCCTCGACGATCGCCAGCACGCGCTGGCCGTCGCGCACGATGCGCCCGTAGCCGTGCGGGTCGGCCGGCGTCATCGTCAGCAGCGCCAGGCGCTTGCCGCCGCAGGCTTCCACCAGCGCGCGCGCGGTGGCCGCCGTCACGAGCGGGACGTCGCCGTTGAGGATCAGCGTCGTGTCGGCGGCGTGGTCGAGCGCCGGCACTGCCTGCTGCACGGCGTGGCCGGTGCCGAGCTGCGGCTCCTGGCGCACGAACACGCGCGCGGGGGCGCCGAACGCGGCCTCGACGGTGGCAGCGCCGTGGCCGACGACGACGACGGTGCGCGAAGCCTTTAGCGCCGCTGCGGCATCCAGAACGTGCTGCAATAGGCCACGTCCGGCAAGCCGATGCATCACCTTCGGCTGCTGAGATTTCATCCGCGTGCCGCGGCCGGCGGCGAGGATCACGATGTTGTGGGTCATGGAGCGGTCCCGACGTAGCGGCGCAGTCATTATGAAGTGGCTGCTGCTCGCCGCCGCGGCGCTCGCGCTGGCCGCGTGCAGTGCGGCACGGCTGGGCTACAGCCAGGGGCACGAGCTCGCGTTCTGGTGGCTCGACGGCTACGCCGGCTTCAACGGCGAGCAGTCGCCGCAGGTGCGCGCTGCCTTGCGCGAGTGGTTCGCGTGGCACCGCAACACGCAGCTGCCCGACTACGCCGACCTGCTCGCGCAGGCGCAGCGCGACGTGCTCGCGCCGACGACGCCCGACGCGGTGTGCCGCTGGTTCGACGCGTTCGGCGAGCGCGTCGACGTCGCGCTCGACCAGGCGCGCCCGCGGCTGGCCGAGGTCGCGCTCGCCCTGACGCCGCAGCAGATCGACAGCATCGAGCAGCGCATCGCGAAGTCGAACGACGAGTTCCGCGACGAGTTCCTGCAGCGCGACACGGCGCGGCGCCAGCGCGACGCGCTCAAGCGCACCGTCGACCGTTTCGAGGACGTCTACGGCCGCCTCGATCGTGCGCAGCGCGAGCGTGTGGCGCAGTGGGTCGGCGCCTCGCCGTTCAACCCCGAGCGCTGGTTCGCCGAGCGCCAGCTGCGCCAGCAGGACCTGCTCGCGACGCTGCGCGAACTGCAGGCGCTGCCCACGGCCGACCGCACGCCGGCGCGCGCCGAGCAGGCCGTGGCGGGGCTGGTCGAGCGCTTCACGGACTCGCCGCGCGCCGACTACCGCGACTACCAGCGGCGCCTGCGCGCGTACAACTGCGACCTCGTCGCGCGCCTGCACAACGACACCACGCCGGCGCAGCGCCGGGCCGCGCAGGCGAAAGGCGGACCCTGCCGAAGCCAGGCGCGAGCGCCGCTCAATCGTCGCGCACGATCCTGATCGACGGCGCCGGCGCGCAGGGCTCGTCGTCGAACGCGATGTCGCCTTGGGCGTCGGGCACGCCGGTGCGCTGCAGCGTCTCGAACGGGTAGAGCTTCCTGTCCATCAGGTGCGACGGCACGACGTTGGCCAGCGCGGTGAACATGTTGTCGATGCGCCCGGGGAAGCGCCGGTCCCAGTCGCGCAGCATCTGCTTGATCTGCGCACGCTGCAGGTTCGGCTGGCTGCCGCACAGCGTGCACGGGATGATCGGGAACGCGCGGCGCTCGGCCCAGCGCTCGAGGTCGAGCTCGGCGACGTAGGCCAGCGGGCGGATCACGACGTGCCGCCCGTCGTCGCTGACGAGCTTCGGCGGCATGCCCTTGAGGCGGCTGCCGAAGAACATGTTCATCAGCACCGTCTGCAGCATGTCGTCGCGGTGGTGGCCGAGCGCGATCTTGGTCGCGCCGAGTTCGCTCGCCACGCGGTACAGGATGCCGCGGCGCAGCCGCGAGCACAGGCTGCACATCGTCTGGCCTTCGGGGATCAGGCGCTTGACGATCGCGTAGGTGTCCTGCGTCTCGATGTGGAACGGGATGTCGAGCGAGCGCAGGTAGTTCGGCAGCACGTCGGCCGGAAAGCCCGGCTGCTTCTGGTCGAGGTTGACGGCGACGACGTCGAAGTCGATCGGCGCGCGCCGCCGCAGCCCGAGCAGGATGTCGAGCAGCGCGTAGCTGTCCTTGCCGCCCGAGACGCACACCATCACCTTGTCGCCGGGCTCGATCATGTTGTAGTCGGCGATTGCCTGGCCGACGAGCCGGTGCAGGCGCTTGTCGAGCTTGCGCGTCTCGAAGGCGGCGCGGCGCGGGTCGACCGCCGCCGGCGCGGCGGGTTCAGTCAGGGTCAGGGGCATGGACGTCAAGGTCGACGGACGCGCCGTCGCAGTCGGGGAAGATGTTCGGCTTCGTGATGCGCACCTGCACGCGTCGCACCGTGCGCCGCGTGAGCAGCCGCTGCGCGATGCGCCCGGCCAGCGTCTCGAGCATGTTGACGTGGCCGGCGGCCGCCTCCTCGAGGACGGCGTCGCGCAGGTGGCGGTAGTCGAGCACGTGGTGCACGTCGTCGGCCGCCGGGATCAGCGCCGCGCCGTGCTGCTCGACGGCCACGCTGACGACGAGCGGCTGCCGGGCCTTCAGCTCGTGCTCGAGGATGCCCACGCTCGCCATCACGCGCAGCCGGTCGACCGCGAGGCGGCGCAAAGCGGTGGGAGCCATGGGCTTCAACGGCATCGCTCCAAGCGTCGAGCGTCGATCGGCGGCGGGCAGTGCGCTGTCGTCCAAGCGGCCGCCGCGGATCCGGCTTCGCCGGTCCGCTGGCGGCGCCCCCCCGGGGGGGAGGCGCCGAAGGCGCTTCGGGGGGGATTCATAGATACCCGAAGTCGCGCTCGTGGGACTGCAAGTGCTGGCCTGCGTCCACCAGGACCGTCGTACCGGTGCTCGCGCGCGCCGTCAGCAGGAAGTGCACCGCCTGCGCGACGTCGGCCGGCCGTGCGCCGTAGCCGAGCAGGGCCTGCGACTGCAGCTGGGCCAGCCTGGCGTCGTCGATCTGCGCGCTGCCGAGCGTGAGTCCCGGCGCGACGCCGCACACGCGCACGCGCGGCGCGAGCGCCTGCGCGAGCAGCGTCGTCGCGCACTCGAGCGCGGCCTTCGACAGCGTGTACGAGATGCAGTCGGGGTTCGGGTTCCACAGCTTCTGGTCGAGCAGGTTGACGACGCAGCCCGGCTCGGCCGCGCCACGCGCGGCGAGGTGGTCGTGCAGCGCCTGCGCGAGCACGATCGCCGGCGCCGTGTTCGCGCGCCAGTGGCGCTCCATCGCCGCGTAGCTGAAGTCGGCCGCGTGGTCGGGCTCGAACAGCGACGCGTTGTTGACGACGGCGTCGAGCCGGCCGAAGTGCGCGACGACTGCGGGCGCGAGCGCGCGGCAGGCGGCCTCGTCGCCGAGGTCGGCCGCGAACGCCGCAGCGCCGGCGCCGAGCGCGCGCAGGTCGGTGACGGTGGCGTCGGCACCCGAGCGGTGGTGGTGCACCGCGACGTCCCAGCCCTGGCGCCCGAGGTGCAGCGCGATCTCTCGCCCGAGGCGACGGGCGGCGCCGGTGACGAGCACGACGGGGCGCGGGGACATGGGCTTCCTACAATGCTTCGATGCTCGACGAGCCAGGCGCCAGTGTATCGACGCCCCTGCGACGTCGCCTGCGCGAGGCGATCGCCGAGGCCGGCGGCTGGCTGCCGTTCGACCGTTTCATGGCGCTCGCGCTCTACGCGCCCGGGCTCGGCTACTACGCGCGCGGCCACCTGCCGTTCGGTGCGCTGCCGTCCTCGGGCAGCGACTTCGTCACCGCGCCCGAGCTGTCGCCGTTCTTCGGCCGCGCGCTCGCGCGTCAGGTCGCGCAGTGGCTCGACGCCGCCGGGGCCGACACGGTGGTCGAGTTCGGCGCCGGCTCGGGCGCGCTCGCGGCGCAGCTGCTCGCCTCGCTCGGCGAGCGCGTGCGCCGCTACGCGATCGTCGACGTCTCGGGCACGCTGCGCGCGCGCCAGCGCGAGCGCCTCGCGCCGTGGGGCGCACGCGTCGAGTGGCTCGACGCGCTGCCGGCGACGCTGCACGGCGTCGTCGTCGGCAACGAGGTGCTCGACGCGATGCCGGTGCAGCTGCTGCACTGGGACGGCACGCGCTGGAGCGAGCGCGGCGTCGTCGCCGCCGCCGACGGCTTCGCGTGGGCCGACCGGCCGACCGCGCTGCGCCCGCCGGTCGACGCGCCCTTCGTGCCCGGCACCGTGACCGAGCTGCACGCGCAGGCCGAGGCCTTCGTCGCCACCGTCGCCGAGCGGCTCGAGCGCGGCGCGGCGATCTTCGTCGACTACGGCTTTCCCGCCGCCGAGTACTACCACCCGCAGCGTGTCGGCGGCACGCTGATGTGCCACCGCGCGCACCGCGCCGACGCCGACCCGCTCGCCGACGTCGGCGCGAAGGACATCACCGCGCACGTCGACTTCACCGGCGTCGCGCTCGCGGCGCAGGAGGCCGGTGCCGACGTGCTCGGCTACACGACGCAGGCGCACTTCCTGCTCGACTGCGGGCTGCTCGAGATGCTCGAGGCCGCGAGCCAGCGCGAGCGTGCCGACGCACACAAGCTGATCGCCGAGCACGAGATGGGCGAGCTGTTCAAGGTGCTCGCGTTCGGCCGCGGCGTCGGCGTCGACCCGCTCGGCTTCGCGCATGGCGACCGCACGCACCGGCTCTGAAGGCGATGCGCTGGCTGATCGTCTTCCTGCTGGCGTTCCTCGTCTTCAACGGCCTGCGTGGCTGGCTCGAGAAGATCGGCCTCGGCCGCCTGCC
>JALOSD010000329.1 GCA_025458585.1 Burkholderiaceae bacterium
ACTCCCGCGAGCCCCCGTGTCGATGAGGGCCGCGCCGCCGTGCGCCACGGCTCGCTGGCCGCATGGATGGTGGCGGTGCGCCCGCGCAGCCTGCCGGTGGCGATCAGCCCCGTGCTGGTCGGCGCTGCCTTCGGCTGGCAGCGCACCGGCGAACTCGACCCGCTCGCCGCAGCGCTCGTGCTGCTCGCGTCGCTGCTGGTGCAGGTCGTCACCAACATGCAGAACGACGTCGGCTACACCGCACGTGGCGCCGAGCGCCACGGCACGCGCACCGGGCTGCCGCGCGCCACGGCGCACGGCTGGCTCGAGAGCCGGCACGTGCGCGCCGCGATCGTCGTCGTCTCGCTCGCCGCCACCGCGATCGGGATCGCGCTGTTCCTGCTGCGCGGCTGGCCGGTGCTCGCGATCGGCGTGGCGTCGCTCGTCGCCGCGCTCGCCTACATGGGCGGGCCGAAGCCCATCGCCTACACGCCGTTCGGCGAGCTGACGGTGTTCGTGTTCTTCGGCGTCGTCGCCGTCATCGGCACCGACTGGGTGCTGACCGGCTCGGTCGGCGTCGCATCGGTGCTGGCGTCGATCATGCTCGGGGCGCTGGCCGCCGCCGCGCTCGCGATCAACAACCACCGCGACATCGTGCACGACCGCCAGGTCGGCCGGCGCACGTTCGCCGTGTGCTTCGGCGCCGCGGCGTCGCAGGGGCTGTTCACGCTGCTGCTGCTCGCGCCGTTCGCGCTGCTGCCTGCGATTGCGTTCGAGGCCGGCTCGGCGTGGCTGCTCGCCCCGGCACTGCTGCTGCCCGCCACCTGGGCGCTGCGGCGCGACTTCCAGCGCTGCCCGCCGGGGCTGGCGTACAACGACCTGCTGTTCCGCTGTTTCCGGCTGCAGCTCGTCTTCGCCGCCGCGCTCGCCGCCGCCGCGGTACTCGCGCGCGTGACTGGCGCAAGCGCATGAAGGCCGCGCCCTCCCCGCGCCGTCGCGCGCTGCTCGTCGCCGCCGCGGCACCCGCACTCGCCGCGTGGCCGGCCGCCGCGTCGGCGTTCCCGACTCGCACGGTGCGGCTCGTCGTGCCGTACTCGGTGGGCATCGGGCCCGACGTCGTCGCGCGCGCGGTGGCGGCGCACGGACCGTGCTCGTCGAGAACAAGCCGGGCGCGTCGGGCATCGTGGCCTTCGCCGAGGTGCGCCAGACACCCGCCGACGGCCACACGATCTTCCTCGCCGATACCGCGACGCTCGTCGTCAACCCGCTGCTGCACCGCAGCCTGCCGTACGACCCGCAGGCCGACCTCGCGCCGCTGACGCTGCTATTCCAGGCCACGTTCATGCTCTTCACCGCCGTGCCGGGCCGCTACCCGACGCTGCGCACACTGCTCGACGCCGCGCGGGCCGAGCCTGGGCGCGTCACGGACGGCGGCGCGCTGTTCAACGCCGTCGCGGCCGGCGACGTCGACTTCACCGCCTTCAGCATGAACACCGTCGCCGGGCTGGTGGCCGCCGGCAAGCTGCGCCCGCTCGCCGTCGGCGCGCGCCAGCGCCTCGCCGCGCACCCCGAGGTGCCGACGATCGCCGAAGCCGGCGGCCCGCCGGTGGCGATGCACCCGTGGGCCGCGCTCGTCGCGGTGGCCGGCACGCCGCCGGCGGTGCTCGAGCAGCTGCAGCGCGACCTCGCCGCCGCGCTCGCGTCGTCCGAGGTCCAGCGCATGGCGCAGACGACCGGCTTCGAGATCACGCCGTCGACGCCGCAGGGCCTGCGCGAGCGCGTCGCCGCCGACCACGCCGTCTACGCGCCGATCGTGCGCGAAGGCCGCGTACAGCAGCTGTAGCCGCACCGAAGGCGCGCGATGCCGCTGACCCGCCTCGACGTGCGCGACGCGACCGGCGTCGTCACGCTCGACCACCCGGCCAAGCGCAACGCGCTCAGCCGCGCTCTCGTCGACGAGGTCATCGCCGCACTCGACGACTTCCACCGCCGTCGCCTGCGCGTCGCGATCCTGCGCGCCGCGCCCGGCGCCAAGGTCTGGTCGGCGGGCCACGACGTCGACGAGCTGCCCGAGTCGGGCAGAGACCCGCTCGGCTGGGACGACCCGCTGCGCGAGCTGATACGCGCCGTCGAGCAGTTCCCGGCGCCCGTGATCGCGATGGTCGAAGGTGGCGTGTGGGGCGGTGCGTGCGAGACCGTGCTCGCGTGCGACCTCGTCGTCGCCGCGCCGAGCGCGACGTTCGCGATCACGCCGGCGCGGCTGGGCGTGCCGTACAACATCGGCGGCATGCTGACCTTCCTCAACGCCGCCAACCTGCGCATCGCCAAGGAGATGGCGTTCACCGCCAGGCCGGTCGACGCCGCGCGCGCCGAGCGCGTCGGCCTGGTCAACCACGTCGTGGCGGCCGACGAGCTCGAGGCGTTCACGTTCGCGCTCGCCGGCGACATCGCCGCCAACGCGCCGCTGAGCATCGCGGTGATGAAGGAGCAGCTGCGCATCCTCGCCGGCGCGCACCCGATGTCGCCGCAGGGCTTCGAGCGCGTGCAGGGCCTGCGGCGCCTCGTGTACGACAGTCGCGACTACCGCGAAGGCATCCGCGCCTTCAAGGACAAGCGCGCGCCGCGCTTCACCGGCGAGTAGGCGCCGCGCGCTTGCCCTTACGATCGAGAGCATGTTCCTGCCCTGGTGCGCCGGCGCGACGATCCTCGCGCGCGACGACAGCCTCGTCTCGGCCGACATCCACGTCGACTACCGCGGCCTGCGCTTCACGATGCGCACCCGCAACCCGAAGCGCAAGCCCGAGTTCATGGCGATCCACCTCGAGCGCGGGCCGTTCCGCCACTTCTACGGCGAGTGGCGGCTGCTGCCGCTCGCGCACGACGCGTGCAAGGTCGAGTTCGAGTTGCACTACGAGTTCGACAGCTCGCTCGCGACGCGGCTCGCCGGCCCGGTGTTCGCCAAGATGGCCGACACGCTCGTCGACGCGTTCGTCAAGCGCGCGCACGCGATGCCGCCGGCAGCGGTGGCGGTG
>JALOSD010000131.1 GCA_025458585.1 Burkholderiaceae bacterium
GCGAGCAACGCCGCGCGCGCGCTGCAGCCGCCCTCGGCGGACCACTGGTTCGGCACCGACCAGCTCGGGCGCGACATCTTCTCGCGTGTCGTCGTCGCCACGAGGCTGGACCTGGGCATCGCCTTCAGCGCCGTGCTGCTGAGCTTCGTGATCGGCATGCCGCTCGGCCTCGCGGCCGGCTTCTTCGGCGGCTGGTGGGACCGCATCGTCACGCGGCTGGCCGACACGATCATGGCCTTTCCGCTGTTCGTGCTGGCGATGGGCATCGTGGCCGCGCTCGGCAACACGGTGGGCAACATCGTGCTCGCCACCGCGATCATCAACCTGCCCTTCTACATCCGTGTCGCGCGCGCCGAGGCCAACGTCCGCCGGGCCGCCGGCTGGGTGGAGGCCGCGCGGCTGGCCGGCAACCGCGAGTCGCGCATCCTGCTCGTGCACGTGTTCCCCAACGCGCTGCCGCCGGCGATGGTGCAGGTCAGCCTGAACCTGGGCTGGGCGATCCTCAACGCCGCGGGGCTGTCGTTCATCGGCCTGGGCGTGCGCCCGCCCGAGCCCGAGTGGGGCATCCTGGTCGCCGAGGGCGCGCAGTTCATCGTCAGTGGCGAGTGGTGGGTGAGCTTCTTTCCCGGCGCCGTGCTGATGCTCGCCGTGTTCACCTTCAACCTGCTGGGCGACGCGCTGCGCGACCTGTTCGATCCGCGGAGGAGGACATGACGCAGCCACCGCTGATGGAGGTGCGCGATTTCGGCCTCGAGTTCCGCACCCGCGGCGGTACCGTGCACGCGCTGCAGGGCGTCGACCTCGAGCTGCGCCGCGGCGAGATCGTCGGGCTCGTCGGCGAGAGCGGCTCGGGCAAGAGCGTGCTCAGCTACGCGCTGCTGGGCATCAGCGACCGCGCCGCGCGGGTGACCGGCGGCCGCGCCAGGTTCGGCGGGCTGGACCTGCTGCACGCCGATGAGCGCACGCTGGCCGATCTGCGCGGGCGCGAGATCTCGATGATCTTCCAGAGCCCGCGCACGGCGCTGAACCCGATCCGTCCGGTGGGCCTGCAGATCGAGGACGTGCTGCGCCGCCATGCGGCGGCCACCGGCCCGGACCTGCGCACGAGCCTGCGCGAGCGCTCGGTGCAGGCGCTGCGCGAAGTCGCGATCGCCGACCCCGAGCGGCGCTGGCATGCCTACCCATTCGAGCTGTCCGGCGGCATGTGCCAGCGGGTGATGATCGCGCTGGCCCTGGCGTGCCGGCCGAGCCTGCTGATCGCCGACGAACCGACCACCGGCCTCGACGTCACGACGCAGGCCGCCGTGATGGACCTGATCACCGAGCTGGCGCGCGAGCGCCAGATGGCCACGCTGTTCATCACGCACGACCTGCAGCTGGCCGCCGACCACTGCGACCGCATCGTCGTGATGCACGCCGGACACGCGGTCGAGAGCGCGCCGACGAAGGCGCTGTTCGCCACGCCGCGCCACCCCTACACCACGCGGCTGATCGGCTCGACGCCCGGCGAGCGCAGCACGATCGCCACGCTGGCCGCGGTGCCGGGCAACCTGCCCGACCTGCGCCGCGCTGACCTGCCGGCCTGCCGCTTCGCCGAGCGCTGCGAACGCGCCGACACGCGCTGCCGCAGCCAACGCCCGCCGCTGGCCGATCCCGAGCCGCCGGCCGAAGGCGGCGCGCCGCACGCCGTCGCGTGCTGGCACCCGTTGCAACCGCACGAGCGGCCCGCCGCCGTCCGTCACGCCGGGCCGCTGACCGCTGCCGCCGAAGCCGAGACTCCCTATGGCTGAGATGCTGACCGTCCCGCGCGCCGACCCCGCCGACCTCGCCGCAGACGGGAGCGCGGCGCTGAACCCGCCGCACGTGCCCGCCGCGGCGGCGCCGCTGCTGCGCGCCGAACGTGTCGCCAAGCGGTTTCCGGTGGCCGGCCGGCGCGGCGCACAGCTGCACGCGGTCGACGACGTGCACCTGGAGATCGGCCCCGGCGAGAGCCTGGGCCTCGTCGGCGAGTCGGGCTGCGGCAAGAGCACGCTGGTGCGATTGCTGGCGCGGCTGCTGGACCCGACCGAGGGCAGCATCGAGTTCGATGGCGAAGATCTGGCGGCGATCCCCGCGGCGCGCTTCGCGCGGCTGCCGCAGCGCGCCGCGATCCAGATGGTGTTCCAGGACCCGACCGACAGCCTGAACCCGCGCTTCACCGCGCGCCAGACGATCGCCGAGCCGCTGGCGCTGCTCGCGGGGCTGCGCGGCGCGGCCGTCCGCGCGCGCGTCGACGAGGTGGCCGCGCAGGTGGGCCTGCCGCCCGAGCTGCTCGACCGCTTCCCGCACCAGCTCTCGGGCGGACAGAAGGCGCGCGTGGGCATCGCACGCGCCCTCGCGGTCAAGCCGCGTTTGCTGATCCTGGACGAGCCCACCGCGGCACTCGACGTCTCGGTGCAGGCCGTCGTGCTCCAGTTGCTGGAGCGGCTGCGCCGCGAGCTCGGCCTGGCCTACCTGTTCGTCTCGCACGACCTGAACGTCGTACGGCTGCTGACGGACCGCGTGGCCGTGATGTACCTCGGTCGCATCGTCGAGCAGGGGCCCTCGGAAGCGCTGTTCCGCGCCCCGCGGCACCCCTACACGCGCGCGCTGGTCAGCGCGATCCCGGGGCAGGGACCGCGCATCAGGCTCGCCGGCGAGATCAGCAGCCCGATCGACCCACCGGCCCACGTTTGCCGCTTCGCGAGCCGTTGTCCCGGCGTGCAGGACCGCTGCCGACGCGAGATGCCGCGGCTGACACCCGCGCCGGGCCCGGCCGGTGCACGGCGGCTCGTCGCCTGCCACTTCACCGACTGACGCGGCGCCGCCGCAAGGCATCATCGCGACCGATGCAGACCCAAACCCCGCTGCAACGCCACGAGGCCCCGCGTGGCAATCTGGCCGAACAGGTCTATGCCACGCTGAAGTCCGAGCTGCACGACTTCCTCCTCGTGCCGGGCGATCGCTTCAGCGAAGCCGAGCTCGGCCTGCGCTTGGGCGTCAGCCGCACGCCGGTGCGCGAGGCACTGTTCAGGCTGCGCAACGAGGGCTTCCTCGACGTCGAGAGCAAGAGCGGCTGGTACGTGAAGCCGGTCGACTTCGCGCGGCTGGACATGCTGTACGACCTGCGCATCGTGCTCGAGAGCGCGTCGGTGGCCAGGCTCGCGCAGCGCGAGACCGACCCGTCCGAGCTCGAGGCGCTCAAGACGGCGTGGCTGGTGCCGGCCGCCGAGCGGCTGGCCGATCCGCGCGACGTCGGCGAGCTCGACGAGCGCTTCCACGCCACGCTGGTGCAGGCCGCCGGCAACGCCGAAATCGCACGCGTGCACCAGGACGTCACCGATCGCATCCGCATCGTGCGGCGGCTCGACTTCACGCGACCCGACCGCATCGACGCGACGTACCAGGAACACGCGAAGATCCTGCGCGCGGTGATCCAGCGCAAGACCGATCAGGCGCAGCTGCTGCTGAAGAGCCACATCGAGCAGAGCAAGGCCGAGGTGCGCAAGATCACGCTGCACGCGCTGCATGAAGCGCGGCTGCGTCAGGGCCGCGCACGGCCCTGACGCTTCGCGGCGCGCGCGGCACCGCGCTGCCTGGCTCAGCGCAGGGCGGCGACGACGCGCGACGCGTCGGCCGCTGCGCGCTTGGCGACCTGGCCGTCGAAGCTGTTGGTCTCGGCGTGCAGCGCCTGCAACTCGCCGCTCGCGGCCGCGTCGAGCACCTCGGCGCGCACCTCGGCGCGGCTGCGCGTGGTGACGAACGGGCCCCACGCCTGCTTGTCGGCCTCGGTGACGAGCAGCGTGCCGTTCGCGCGGGCCTGCTGCAGGTCGGCGACGACGGCGGCGCGCGTCGTGGCGCTCGCGACGGGCTGCGGCTGCTCGTAGACGGCTTCCTGGGCCGATGCACCGGCGGCGGCGACGAGGGCGATGGCGGCGACGAGAAGGGACTTGGCATTCATGGCGGGACTCCGGTGGGTTGGGTTTCCTTGGCGGGCTGCGGATCTGCTGCCCACGGACCGAATCGTGACGACGCCGATTCACGTTTGCCGAACGCCGAGATGACAAATTCGTAATCACGCGGCGCCGGGAAACGGCGACCATTGCGGCACGCGGGGGCGTGCGCCCGTGCCCCCCCGCGAACGTGATCCACCGCCGCCCGCCATGCGCCTGCTCGTGATCGAAGACGAAGTCAAGCTCGCCCAGTACCTGCACAAGGGGCTGAGCGAGAACGGCCACGTCGTCGACGTCGCGCGCGACGGCATCGAGGGCCGGCGCCTGGCCACCGGCGGCGAGTACGACCTCGTGCTGCTCGACTTGATGCTGCCCGGAGTCGACGGCTTCGGCGTGCTGGCGTCGATCCGCTCGACGAACCGCCAGCTGCCGGTGCTGATGCTCACCGCTCGCGACAAGATCGAGGACCGCGTGCGCGGCCTCGAGCAGGGTGCCGACGACTACCTCGTCAAGCCGTTCGCGTTCTCCGAGTTGCTCGCGCGCATCGGCGCGCTGCTGCGCCGCGGGCACAACGGGCAGGCGCAGACGACGACGTCGATGTCGATGGGCGACCTCGATCTCGACCTCGTCGCACGCAAGGCGCAGCGCGCAGGCCAGCGCCTGGACCTGACGGCCAAGGAGTTCAAGCTGCTGACGCTGCTGCTGCGCCGCCGCGGCCAGATCCTGTCGCGCACGACGCTCGCCGAGCAGGTCTGGGACATGAATTTCGACTCCGACACCAACGTCGTCGAGGTCGCGGTGCGGCGGCTGCGCGCCAAGCTCGACGACCCGTTCGACGTCAAGCTGCTGCACACCGTGCGCGGCATGGGCTACGTGCTCGAGGAGCGCGCCGGATGACCGCGTGCACGAGCCCGGTGTGCAGCCACTCGATCGGCGCGCGGCTGTCGAAGAAGCTCGCGCTGTTCACGATGCTCGTGCTCGGCGGGCTGTCGTTCGCCGCTTGGATGTCGGTGAAGATGATGATCGTCGAGCGCAACACGGAGGACCTGCAGCGCCGCTGCGAGCTGGTCGCCACCGTGCTCAAGCTCGAGGCGCGCAACGGCGGCGAGGCCGCGGTGCTCGAGCGCCTGAGGCGCGACGCCGCGATGCGCGGCGACGCCACACGTGCAACGGCACGACTTCACGATCAAGGCCGCCGAGCTGCCCGGCGGCGAGCTGCGCGCGCGCTACAGCGTCGACTTCGCGAGTGACGCCGCGATGGGCCGACGCTGGGCGCTGCTGATCACGCTCGTGACGCTCGGCGCCGGCGCGGCGGGGCGGTCGCCGCGGGCGCGTACTGGCACGTGCGGCGGCAGCTGCGGCCGCTGCACGATCTGGCGGCGCAGACGCGCGCGATCTCGCCGCGCCGGCTCGACCAGCGCCTCGCGCTCGCCGACCCGGCCGAGGAGCTGCTGCCGTGGATCGAGCAGTTCAACGCGCTGATGGGCCGGCTCGAGCAGGCCTACACCCAGCTCGAGGCGTTCAACGCCGACGTCGCGCACGAGCTGCGCACGCCGCTGGCGACGCTGATCGGCGAGACCGAGCTGGCACTGTCGCGCGAACGCACACCGCAGGCGCTGCGCGAAACGCTGCTGTCGAACCTCGAGGAGATGCAGCGCCTGTCGGCGCTGGTCAACGACATGCTGTTCCTGTCGCAGGCCGACCGCGGCGCCGTCGCGCGCCGCGGCGCGCCGGTGAGCCTCGCGGCGCTGGCGCGGCAGGTGATCGAGTTCCACGAGGCCGCGCTCGACGACGCGGGCCTCGCGGTACGGGTCGACGGCGACGCGACGGTCGCCGTGGACGAGCCGCTGTTCAAGCGCGCGCTGTCCAACCTGCTCGGCAACGCGATCCGCTTCGCCGAGCGCGGCTCGACGGTGGGGGTGCGCATCACGCCCGAGACCGCCGATCACGTGCAGGTCGTCGTGCAGAACGCAGGCGCCGAGATCGACGCCGCCTCGCTGCCGCGCCTGTTCGACCGCTTCTTCCGCGGTTCCGCGGAGACGCGTCGCGCTGTTGCGACGACGGCCAGCAGCACCACGGCCTCGGGCTGGCGATCGTCGCCGCCATCGCGCGCATGCACGCCGGCTCGACGCTGGCCGAGTCGCGCGGCGGCGTCACGAAGGTCGGCTTCACGCTCGCCGCGTCGCCAGCGCCGGCCTGACGGCAGGCCGGCCACGCCGCGGGGGGCGCGCGGCCCGCGCCGCTAGACTGGTCGCCCGACCCGCTGCCCCAGCCCCGATGCGCCCGGCCCACCTCGCCCAGGTCCTCGACCGCGAATTCCTCGCCAC
>JALOSD010000132.1 GCA_025458585.1 Burkholderiaceae bacterium
AAGCTCAACGAGGACCCGACCCTGGTCGACGAGCTCACGGCCGCGAGCCCGGCCTTCAAGGCGATGACCGAGAGCTTCAGCCTGCTGCCCTCGCTCGCGCTGCAGGTGTGGTCGCCGCGCAGCCTGGCCGACCTCGGCTGGACACTGCCGAAGCCGGCGATGGTGGCGGGCGTCGAGCCGCTCGACATCTGGGCCGACATGTCGCAGACGCTGCGCTACGAGTCGCCCGACTCGGCGGCGAAATCCGTGCACTACCTCACCGGCGTGCTCCCGAGCGAGGCCTTCCGCCAGCCGCGCCGCGCGCGCGGCACGCAGCGAGAGGCCGAACTCGCGCTGACCCGGACCTGCCAGGACTGGCTCGCGAGCCAGGGCCCGCGCCTGTGGCCGAAGGCGGTCACGGCCGACGGCCGCTTCGATTGGGACGTGCTGCTCGCCGATGCGAGCGTCACCGGCCCGGCGCGCGTGCAACAGCAATACGTGCGCGCCAACGTGAGCCCGGCCGAGTGCTGCGTGGTGTCGGCGGCCGGGAAGACACGACACCGGTTGAAAGCCGGCGCCTCGGGCTTCGCGAACCTCACGCTCGCGGGCACCTGGGTCGACACCGGCTTCAACACCGAGTGCATCGAGGCAGCAGTGATGAGCGGCATGCAGGCCGCGCGGGCGGTCTGCGGCTCCCCGCAGCGGGTGATCGGCGAGGACTTGCTGCAGCAGCCCGGGCACGGGCTCGGGCCGCTTGCGCCGCCGCTGCAGTGCCTCGAGCGGGTCGGGCAAGCGGTTGCGCAGCGCCTGCCGGGCCTGCAGGGGCTACAGGGCCTGCAGGGCGTTCAGGCCGCCCGGGGCCTTTTGCGCTGCGCGTTCGGCGCCAGGCAGCCTCAGGGCCAAGAAGTCCAAGATCACCAAGGGGCACGGCCATGAACCGCCACGATGCACGCAAGAGGGTCGCCGTGCTCGGCGGGGGCGTCGGCGCCGTGGTGGCGGCGTTCGAGCTGACGCAGGAGCCCGGCTGGCAGGACAAATATGAGATCACCATCTACCAGCTCGGCTGGCGCCTGGGCGGCAAGGGCGCGAGCGGGCGGGATCGCGACCGGGGCAATCGCATCCTCGAGCACGGGCTGCATATCTGGGGCGGCTTCTACGACAACGCTTTCCGCGCCATGCGGGCCGCCTACGAGGCGGCCGACCGCGGGCCCGAGGTGCCGATCCGCACCGTCGAGCAGGCCTTCACGCCGGTCAACGAGGTCTACCTGTCCGACCTGCACGAGGACCAGCCTCACATCTGGCGCATCGACTTCCCCGAGAACGACGAGGTGCCGGGCACCGGGGGCGTACTGCTGACGCCGCGGGCCTTCCTGCAGGAGATGCTGGAGGGCCTGCGCGAGCTGATCGATCGCTTTCCCCTGGGCCCGCCGGCCGGGGTCGCCGGCCTGCTCGCGGCGCTGCCTGCGGAGCTGGCCCAGATCCTGCCGCGCGCCGAATGGACGCGCCACCCGACGCACCTGCACGCGGCGGCAGCGATCGCCGCCAGGCTGCCCGTGGCCGGCCCCATCGGGCCGCTGCACCGGCTGCTGCACTGGCTGCTGCACGAGTTCCACGCCCACCTCGAGCGCCACCGCGAGGGCGCTTCGCTCAACCCGACGATGACCACGGTGCACGCGACGCTGGAGATCGGCGCCGCCTGCGCCAAGGGCATGATCGCCGACCGCGTACTGCAGGATGGCTTCGACCCGCTCGACGACCAGGAGTGGAGCGCCTGGGTGATGAAGCACGGCGCGTCGCGAAAGGCCTTGGAGTCGGCCGCCGGACGGTGCGCCTACGACTACGTCTTCGGGCTTCGCGGCGGCATCACCCGCTTCGAGGATCGCGCGGTCGCCGCCGGCGCCGCGATGCGGGCGATGCTGCGCCTGCTGTTCACCTACAAGGGCTCGCTGTTCTTCAAGCTCAACGCCGGGATGGGCGACATCGTCTTCGCGCCCTTCTACGAGGCGATGAAGGCCCGCGGCGTGAAGTTCCGCTTCTTCCACCGGGTGACCGACCTGGGTCTGAGTGCCGACGGGCGGCAGATCGAGACGATCTCGATCAACCGGCAGGCGACGCCGAAGCAAGGCGACGAGTACCGTCCGCTGTTCACGACGCCCGAAGGCCTGCCGTGCTGGCCGTCGACGCCGCTGTTCGACCAGCTCGACGAAGGCGACGAACTCCAGCGGCGCGGGATCGACCTGGAGAGTTACTGGTCCGACTGGAAGGGTGAAGACCTGCCGCCGCTGCGGCGCGGCGAGGACTTCGACCTCGTCGTGCTCGGCATCTCGCTCGGGGCCTTGCCCTACCTGACTCAGGACCTCGTGCGCCGCCTGCCGCCCTGGAAGGCGATGGTCGACCGGGTGCGGTGCGTGGCGACGCAGGCGATGCAGTTCTGGTTCAAGCCGCCGCTGGCCGAGCTCGGCTGGCCCGACCCCAGCGGGGTGCTGACGGCTTACTACGAGCCCATGGACACCTGGGCCGACATGACCTTCCTGCTGCCGCGCGAGACTTGGGGGCCCGACGGCCCGGGCCAGATCTCCTACTTCTGTTCGCCTTTTCACCCGACTGAGCCGCCGCCGGCGCCGGCCGCCGGCCGCGCGCCGAGCGACTACGGGGCCCGCCAGCTCGCGGCCGTGAAGGCCGGCGTGGGGCCGTGGCTCGACCAGCGCTTGCCGCAGATCCTGCCCGACACGGCGGGCCGGGGGGGCAGCTTCGACCGCGGCCTGCTGTTCGCCCCCGGCGCGAAGACCGACGCCGAGCGGCTCGACGCGCAGTACTTCCGCGTCAACGTCGATCCGCCGTCAGAGCTCTACGTGCAGTCGCTGCCCGGCAGCACGCGCCACCGGCTGGCCGCCGACGGCAGCGGCGTCGACAACCTCTTTCTCGCCGGCGACTGGGTACGCACCGGGATCAACGCCGGCTGCGTCGAGGCAGCCGCAATGGCGGGGCTGCAGGCGGCGCGCGCGATCAGCGGCCGCCACATTCCGATCGTCGGCGAGCGCGACCTCGCCGATTCGCCGTTGGCGGCGCAGAACGCGCCGCTGCCCTGGTCGCTGGCCTACGCCGAGGGCGAGGCCGCGGCGGCCGTGGTCACGCTGGCGCTGCCGGCGCACGAGGTCGCGAAGCTGCTGCCGGCGGGCGTCGAGCTGATGGCGCAGACGCAGACCCCGCCGGGTACGCACCCGGTTGGCCTCATCTTCGCCGAACAGCACGGGGTTCGCCCCAACCTGCTGCCCTTCGGCGGCATGACCTACCGCGAGTGCGCCATCGCCGTGCCCTTCGTGACCCTCGCGGGCGGATCGGCAGGCACGCAGCCGTTGATGGTGCTGCCGGCGCTCTACCTCGACCGCGTGCTGCCCACGCTGGCCGGCCGGGTGATGTACGGCTACCGCAAGCACCTCGCGCGTGTAAGCGGCTCCGCGCCGATGCAACGCGTGCGCACGCTGTTCGGCGCGACGGTGCTGGCGGCGCAGCTCGACGCCGCCGGCGCTGTCGGCTCCAACTACGACTACGAGAACCTGGGGCCCGTGCGCGCGATGATGGACCAGCCCATCGTCACCCACGACCCGCTGCGCGGCTGGCTGTTCTCGTTCATGGACTACCGCTTCGAGCAGGCTCGCATCACGCCGCTGCGCGGGACGGTCATGGTGGGCGCGGGGGTGCTCGGCAACCCGTCGGCGGCGACGCTGGACGTGGACTCGGTGCTCACGGCTCCGGGCGGCGCCTTCCGCTTCGACGGCGGCTGGACACTGACCAACCCGCTCGAGAGCCATGCGCTCGAGGGCCAGATCGCGCGCAGGAAGCGGTCGACCTGACGCCCAAGCCGCCCTGTCGAACACGACGCTCGCACGCGACACCAGTCCATGAACATCTAGACTTGGTTGCTCGACCTCGCCGCTTGCGACGGCCTGCCCCCCGGAGCTCGTTCTCGAAACCGCTGGCTGGCCTTCGAACTTCGAACGTCTGGTCCGGGCCGGTGACCCGTCGCTTGCGCGATCCGCTTCGACGATCAGCTACGGGTCGCTATGGATAGCTTTGCATACGACGCCTTTGCATCGTCGAGTCCTGCACGGGGGTCGGGGACGTGAGTTCGACGCTACGGGCAGCAGTCACCCAGCGCTCAGGTCGCCGCGCAACTGAGATCGTTGAATGAGTGAAGGAACGGCTGCTGCACAGGCGACGGGCGCCATGTGGGCGTCGACTGTCGATAACGGGTCGAAGGGACCGTTCGCCCGCCGGGCCTGACAGCATGGCAGGCGATCGCTTCCGAGCGCTCACGGGCGCGTTCGACCAGGCTGTTTTCGACGTCATGACGTGAAGACGACGGAGAGCCTTCCCGTGCCCGGGGCCCGCGCTCGCGGTGCTCAGCACCTCGTCCTTCGCCCGCACGGACCTGGCAGGGCAGGACGCTCGAATGCTGCCGCTGATCGCCGGGTGCTCGAAGAGCCGCGCCAAGTGCCCTGGATCAGCTGCGTGGCCTGGGGTGCCAGCTTGACATGGCGCCGCACGACCTCGACCAAGGGATCGATATCGATGTTCAACAACAGCGCCGAAGAGGCATGGAGCGTTGCAGCCTCTGCGTGCTTGCGGGCGGGGTTCATGGCACCGAGGCTGCAAGCTTCACCCGAAAGACTCGAAGCTCGAGAAACGGCACTGGCGCGAGGCACTGGGTTGCGATGCCGGCGAAGAAGGATGGGGGTCCTTTAGGCGGCGTCACGGTCCACTCGCTGCGCTCGCTGGCCGAGCGAGCGTTCGCCTGAGCCACGAACACCTCCACCCTCGTGCAGAGACTCTGGGAATGCTGCGAGGTCCTGCGCGACTCGTTACCCAGGCGTCCGTCTGGCAGTTGTCGGCCACTCCTTCTTGGCCGCGAGGCGTCGTCACCTCAAGCCGAGAAGATGAACCTGGTGCCGGTCGACGACCTCACGAACTTGGGCCCGAACTGGGCCTGGGCCATGCTGATGAACGCCTCGCCACTGCAGTGCATCGGAATGACGAAGTCGGGATTGAACGGCTTCAACCCGTCGATGGTCTGCTGGAGGTACGCCTCGGGATGCGGCGCGAGGTGGAAGCCACCCAGCACCGCATGGACCTTGTCGATGCCGGAGAC